>NZ_JAAAWJ010000052.1 GCF_009914725.1 Methanogenium sp. MK-MG | reverse complement strand
ATATTGCCCATGTCAGGGTCGCCATTCGGGTTCCCGTTCTCTACGTCATACAACAATACAAACTCATACCGGTTCTTAATACATTCACTCATCTGTTACTCCTCCACAACTTTTTTCTGGTAATTTGCTTTGCGCTGGTGGTAATAGCCAAGCATAAACATGCCCTGCTCATCCAGGTTCATATATTCCGGGAACCCGTTGACCTCTGATAAAATTTCTTCGATTGACTGGTTCGTCTTAAATCCCCAGTCGGATTTACTGATATGGTGCTGCGCAAGTTTGAGCAGCACCGGAAACACCACCGCCGGTGTTGACGATGCACTGCTGAAATATTTGCTGTTAATCGTCGCCCCCATATCCTTGTTCGTATCATTCTGTACTTTTTCAAGCACCGCAAACAGCCTGCCAAGGCGATACGGTACATTCTCACTCTCTTCGTTTAATTTCACAGTAATCAGCTCCTCAGGTATGTTTGTCAGACCGGCTCTGCTTTGTCTCAGAAGATATGCCTTGATAAAACCGGCACGAACGGTATTCATCGTCTTCTCCACTTTCACCCGGTTTAATATGGCGGAGTACATCTGGATGGGATAGGGTGTCTTATTCAGAATTGCCCTCATAATAAGCCCTCCGAGAATGGGTGAGACATCGTTTTTGTCTGAACTTTTCGGGACGGTTTCACGCAGCAGCCAGTAGACAGAGATGAATTCCGGGCCGAAAGATTTCCCCGAATACTCCGGCACAATGTCCATGTCCAGATGATGCTGGGCGACCGTATCAACAAAATTCCCGAAAGTATCCTTATACCAATACCGTATCGCAATCCGGGCATTGTTTGGCGACAGTCCGAGAATGTAAAAATTCACATCCGGGTCTGTCCCGATATCCTCTTTGCGTACGGTTTGGCCATTTCTTACTCTGGTGAGGACATCCTCAATAAGCTGGAGCGTTGCCGTATCCCGCACTCTTTCAGGTTCGTTCGCGTCATCATCGGTATCCTTTTTGCGGGATGGAGGGTTGATGAAGGACAGTGCCAGATTTTCACCGGTCTTGTCGTCTGTCTCGGCCCAGAACACCGTTGTCGTGTCCCCAATTCTTAGTCGGTTCGCCTTTTGACTGAGAAGGTAGTTGAGAACAGTGGTGTACTTGAACATCGAGATTTCGCTGACCGGTGCATTGAAACTCCACTCCTTGTTGTACGATTCAAATACTTTATCGTTAAAACTTACCAGTGAAGCACCGGCCGATTGTGCCCCGAAAATCCCCTTGATTTTCTGATGAGTTCTTGCAATCGGTTCTGTTTCACCGGTCACCAGGCAGGGGCTAAAGACGGTATCATCACCACTTGCCTGTGAGGAATGATACTTTTCCCAGAGAGCTTTGACCCCGGAGTTCTGGTGCAGAAACGAATCATTGTCGTCAAAAACAATATTCCCGCCTGCGAGGATCTCATCTTTATACTGGGCGATCTTTGGATTCTGAAGAAATTCTTCCGGATTCCACGTATCCAGAAACAAGAGCAATCGTTTCACGCCGACAGAATCCATGCCATCCAGAATATTGTGGTGCAGTGTTCTGAATCCCTCAAAATACTCCTTTGTCCGGGAATTTATGAGGGTGACTTCTTTGTCATCTTCCTCCAGTACAACATACTCACCATCTGATTTGTTCAGATATTTTTTCTCAAAATCAGCACGTTTGAGCTTTTCGACACCAAAGACATACTTTGCATTGTCGCAGAGGAAATAGGGGTTGATGCCGTTTGCCCTGGATTTCTGTTGCGCTACTTCAATCGTTCTTGGCCGGGGTTTTTTGTCGTCCGTTCTCAGGTCAACGATGTGGGATATTTCTCCCCTTTCAGAGATTACCAGATTAAACGAGACATTCGCACTACTGTAACCGGGGCGGGATATCGGGATATTTTCATCCTTGTCCAGAATATCGTAATATTCGCACAGGGACTGAATGATCATGATACCTCTCCGAATGCGAGACATCGGTTGACATCAACCGTCCCGTCAGTCATATTCGCCCGGAAGAAAATAGCCTGCATCTCGTTTTCGAAGTCAATATCATACAGCATGAACCCGCGATCCCGCCCCCCGCCCCTTTCTCCGGTATAATACGACTCAGGCGTTTCCCCTTCAAGATATTCAAAACTGACCGGGAATTCCCGGCATCCGAAATACGGCTGGTGAAAACACTGGCCCCGTTTCATCCTGCGAAGGGCAATATTGTAGTGCTTCTTTTCGGTATCATCAGGCCCCGCATCACCAGTCATTTCAAAATGAGCCTCAATGCAGTAGCATACATTACGGAGTACCAGAGATGCCCGCTGCACCCGGTTTTCATTGGGAACCTGACATAATGTGGTCTCTTTCCCGTTCATTGCAGCCTTCACTGCACCCTTTGGGATTTTACCCGTCACCTCATTGCGCCGGATATTATCAAATTCAATCTTGTTTTGCACATGAATTTTGTCAATCTTCCAGCAGATTGCAGGCTTCCAGTATATCGCTTCAAGAATGCCCCGTGCCGCCGAAGGGGTCATGACATCGTAACTGACCCGTTCAACCTTCATCTCCGGTCGGGTAAAACAGGCATAATCGCCCCATACTTTTAATTTAATTCCATATCCTATGACAATCACCTCTTCATGTGATCAATAACGGCATTTCAGCTGATGAAGGCTTCATAAGACCTGTTTTTTCAGAATACAGAGATTCATCAGTCAGCACATGAAACCGTTCACCAATGGTATCCAGTGCTCGGGATTTTTCCAAATCTTTGAATACCTGTGGATACACCGCAACGGTGTAGCCCTGCAGTCCTCTGCCGAAATTTTCCGGAAAACCGTTTTTCCTGATTTTTTTAATCAGAACCCGTGCTTCAGCATCCCAGGGAATGACAACATCTTTCGTCCCGTTCTCAATGATGGCAAAGTCATCATTTACCTTCTCAAAAGGAAATGCGAGTTCATTCAGCCGTTCATCAAGGGAGTGCAATATGCCTTTTTTATCCAGTCGGTCATCTCCCTCGTAGAAATAGAGCTTGTGAAAATACTTCTCAACAGCATCAAGCGACAGAGGATCTTCATATTCGTTGAAGATCATCTCACCAATCTCTGCAACCCGTTTCTGCCAGCTGGTCGCCTTCCCATACGCTTCAGCGGATCTGAACACATAGACTTCTCCGCGTTCAGATTTCCCCTCACGATTACACCGACCGGCAGCCTGGGCAACAGAATCGATACCGGTCATCGCACGGTAGACAACAGGGAAGTCAATGTCAACGCCTGCTTCAATCAACTGGGTGGAGATCACCCTGCAGGGTAGACCGTCTTTGAGCCGATTTCGGATCTCTTCGAGTATTGTTCTCCTGTGCACCGGGCACATCGCCGCACTTAAGTGGAAACAACCATCCGATTCTTCCGAATCAGATATCGTATCGAAAAGGGAACTGGCATGTTTGCGGGTATTTACGATACACAATACCTGTTTTAAATCTCTCAACCTGTCTGAGAGTTCTTCATCATCCAGTTCTCCGGCATTGTTTACATGAACCCGGTGGAGAGTTTCATAGAGCTTGTCGGGTGCATCAATAATTTCAAGAGGTTTGGTTCGTTCATCCAGAAATGAACCGATTTTTGGCTGGGTCGCGGTGCATATGACAACCGTTGAACCATAGTTCTGGACAAGTTCAGATAATGCCGCCAGGCAGGGTTTCAGGTAGCCTATGGGCAGCATCTGGGCTTCATCAAGAATGATCACACTCTTTGAAAGGTTGTGTATCTTCCGGCATTTTGATCGTCTGTTTGAAAAAAGAGATTCAAAAAACTGGACATTTGTGGTAACCACAACCGGGATGTCCCAGTTTTCTGTTGAGAGGGCAAGACTTTCACGAATCGGATCCGTAGCTTCCGTCTCCCGTTTCGGGTCATAGTTGCTGTGGTGTTCCAGCACATTCCTGTTGCCGAAGATTTTCCGGAATACATCGGCATTCTGTTCAATGATGCTGGTATAGGGGATGACGTAAAATATTCGTTTGAGATCATTCTTTTTCAGATGGTCAAGAGCGAATGCCATTGAGGAGAGCGTCTTCCCTCCGCCGGTAGGAACCGTCAGGGTAAACATCTGCGGGGGAAGCCGGGCTTTCTCCCTGCACTGCGCCAGCACATCATTCCGGCACTGATTGATGCGGTTCTTTTCTGTACCTGTGTCGAATGTTTTTGTGTGGTCTTCGAATCGGTTTAAAAGCTCTTCAAATGTGTCATACTGACCTCTCAGGGCGGACTGTTCGGGACGGGTAACATGTTCAGTATCTAATGAATCTGCATCGACAAGGCAGGAGTAGAGCATCCGGGTAAAAAATGAACAGGTGAATCCCTGATTATTTTTTCCACAGGAGAATCTGATATGACTGCTATTTAGAACAGGTGTCGGTATTTCTTTAGTATATGAGCTGTAATCGTGCAGCTCAGCAGAACGAATCCGTTTCTTTAGTCCGTTCACATTGGTTCCGTAATCAGGAATACCCCCGTGGTGTCCCGCAACGATATATTCGAGAAACCTGCTCATGGGAAACGGATACAGAGATTCAGCCTCTCTGGCTCCGGCTGTGGAGTGATCCACCCGTCCATAATTTCCTTCAAGTCTTTTTTGAAATTCAGGAGAGTATTTCCCGATGTCGTGCAGCAAACCCCCTGCATATGCAAATTCACCTGCGTTGAAATCTGTTGCAAATGCTGAACTGATCGTTGCAACGTTTGTCAGGTGTTCCTCAAGGGTCTGCCAGTCGGATTTGTCCTCTTTTTCGGTTGTATGGGCGTAATACATGTGAAGGTCTTCTGAAGATGCTGATGGGGTAAATTCACGGTTCCGATTTTAATAATAATGAAGGTTAAATTCCCAATTTGGCCGGTTAATTTATATCAAAATTATTCTTGGCAGTATTAATAAGTATTTGTTATTTTTAAATCTGCAATACGATTTTCAGACGTAAATTGGTATTTTCGATTGGGATGGGATTAGAATATATTGTATGAGCCTTTTTCAGATGAATCTGATTGTGGAAACGGGACGATCATTTTTCTTTCGTTTCGCACGATTGTCTGTCGGGATGAATAACGGGGTAACTGTTTTTATCGATAGTTGATATGCCCCCTCCCTTCACCGAATTCCCAACCCCTCCTCCTCTAAACGGGGCCATCCCGTCATCAGAACTGAGCACAATCTCCGGCATCGGAAGATACCATCACCATACTCCCGTGCTGGTGCAGCAACACGGTCAGGTAAATCCACAATAATCGGATAATTACTATCTGATATTCATATGGAGGGGTTTTACACCATAGGGAAATCATGAAAGCATGTGTATGCTTTCAAAATGAAAAAAAATGGCAGAGGTGCTCTTTTTTAGGAATTATGGAAAGACAGAATAAATTTCTTCCCGGCTTTTGGCCATGCTCAGGCCTTCGTTTTCAGGGTTGCATTTTTTTCAGGGTTGCACATAATACTCATGAGCTTCTGAAATGGACAGGGGTTCATCGTCATCGGCTTCGTCCATGAACCTGTCAAGACCATAGTCTTCGATAACAGCTTCTATTTTATGAAAGGTCTTGATATCGAGGATAACACTTACCGGTTCGTTGTTATCTGAGACAATATATTGAGGTTTTATATCGAGCATGTCCTTCATCCTCCTATTTTCCGTATGTATGAGTGTGGCACCGGGGATTAAAAAGTTCTCTCTGGTAGTAATCCATGATGGAAAATCAGTCATGGTTCTTTTGGAAACGGAGTCTGAAGAATGCTGTTAATCTCTCCGTCATCCAACCCCTCCCCCGCAAAAACCGCCGCCCCTCTGAGTGGGGCCATCCCGTCAGCACTGCCGAGCACAATCTCGGGACGGGGGAGATAGGCATCGATATGCCTGAGCGCCGGTGCAAAAATAATATCCGGGTTCTCTGTTGCCACAGGGCCGCCGACAACAATCCTTTCCGGTGCGTATGCGGCAATGATGGTCGAGAGCCCGCGTCCGTTGATCACCGCGAGATCCCGGAAGAATGCGGTGATGTCCGGGTCACTGTCATGATCCCCCGCACGGGCCGCTGCACAGAGTGATGCTGCGGTCTCGGTCTCGGTCTCCCCGGCGGGAAGTTCAGAACCATGCCGCCCGCACCATTCCCGGAAGAACTGCGGCATCCCGCTCCCCGAAGCATACGCCTCCCAGTGGCCCCGCCCCCCGCAGCCGCAGGGCAGGTCGTAGATTGTGTCCACACAGATGTGACCGATTTCCCCCGCATTGCCATTCGCCCCCTCGACGAGGCGGCCGCCGGAGATGATCCCGCAGCCGATGCCGGTGGAGAGGGTCAGGTAGACCAGATTCCGGCATCCTTTCCCGGTGCCGGAGATATATTCATCATATGCCCCGGCGGAGGCATCGTTCAGGATGGTGACCGGACAGGAGAAGGCCGCTTCAAGAGGTGCCCGGAGCGGAATATCCGCATAGGGCATATTCGGGCTTGACCGGATGTTCTCTTTCCCTGCCGAAAGCGGGCCTGCCGTGCTGATACCGACCGCATCCGGTTGCCATCCCGCCTCTGCGCAGACGGCCCGTATCATACGAATCACCTGTCTGGTCACGGCCCGGCCGTCCGCCCCGTTTCGGCAGAGCGACTCCTTCCGGCACACCACACATTGTACCTCCCCGGAAAACTCTCCTGCAAAATCACCGGTGAATTCTCCTGCCAATCCTCGGGTAAAATCGCCGGTAAATACCGCACTCCTCACATGGGTGGCACCGATGTCCGCTGCTGCAATACATACTCCCGTTTCGTGTTTCATCGTCTTATTCCAGGATGTGTGCATCAGACAGGTGCACCAGATATTTGAAGCAAATGGGTCGTGCACATCTCAATTATATCCCTTCAGATTCATCAATATATGAGTATTCATGCGCAGCGATGAAGTGAAACAAGGGTATGTCCGTGCGCCGAACCGCTCTCTTCTGCGGGCGCTCGGCATCACCGACGACGAGATGAACAAACCGTTCATCGGTATCGCCAACTCCTGGAATACCATCGTACCGGGCCATCTCAACCTCCGGCAGGTGGCAGAGCGTGTCCGCGAAGGCGTCGCCGCAGGCGGCGGTGTGCCCTTCGAGTTCAATACCATCGGCATATGTGACGGCATTGCGATGGGCCATGAGGGCATGCGCTATTCCCTGCCGTCACGCGAGACGATTGCTGACTCCCTCGAACTCGTCATCCAGGCCCACCGGTTTGACGGGCTGGTCTGCATCTGTAGCTGTGACAAGATCGTTCCCGGCATGCTGATGGCGGCCGCCCGGTGCAATATACCGGCGATTGTCGTGACCGGCGGGCCGATGCTCTCTGGCAAATGCGGCGGGAAGGAACTCTCACTCATCGATGTCTTCGAAGGTGTCGGCAGAGTGGCGGCAGGCACCATGGACGAGGCAGAACTCATCGCCCTTGAGAAGTGTGCGATGCCCGGCTGCGGCAGCTGCCAGGGTCTCTACACCGCAAATACGATGGCCTGCATGACCGAGGCCCTCGGTATGTCCCTTCCGCGCTGTGCCGCAACGCCTGCGGTGCATGCAGAGAAACTCGCGATTGCCCGGATGAGCGGCGAGCGGGTGGTCGGCCTTGTCCGGGAAGATGCCACACCCCGTTCCATCATCACGAAGGAGAGCATGCGCAATGCGATCCGTGTAGACATGGCGCTGGGCGGCTCGACCAATACCGTCCTGCATCTCATGGCAATCGCAGAGGAGGCAGGCGTGCCCCTCACGCTGGCTGACTTCAATGAAATAAGTGCCGCAGTGCCGCATATCTGCTACATGCAGCCCTCCGGCCCCCACTCGATGGAGACGCTTTACTATGCAGGCGGCATTCCTGCGGTGCTGCGCGAACTTGCACCTCTGCTGGAGGACGCACTCACGGTATCGGGTGAACAGGTCTCTGCACTTGCGGCAGACGCCCCGGCAGGTGACACTGCCATCATCCGCCCGCTCTCCGACCCGGTGCACGCCTTTGGCGGTCTGAAGATTGTAACAGGCACTCTTGCACCGGACGGTGCGGTGATAAAAGCGGCAGGGGTCAGTGATGATATGTGGCAGCACACCGGCCCGGCCCGTGTCTTTGACTCCGAGGTGGCGGCAATGGAGGCGATTCTCGCAGGCAACATCGTTGAGGATGATGTGGTCGTCATACGCTACGAAGGCCCTGCGGGTGCGCCCGGCATGCCGGAGATGCTCTCCCCCACTTCTGCCATCATGGGCCGCGGGCTCACTCGTGTTGTCCTGATCACCGACGGGCGGTTCTCCGGCGGCACACGGGGGCCATGCTTCGGTCATGTGGCCCCGGAGGCGGCTGTGGGCGGCCCGATTGCGCTTGTGGAGGAGGGTGATCGCATCACGATCAACCTCTCCCAAAACCGGATCGATCTGGATGTCACCCCCGAACTCCTCGAAGAACGCAGGAAACATCTGAAGCACCCGGTAAAGTCACTATCCGGCGTGCTCAGCAGGTATGCAGCAACGGTCTGCCAGGCAGACCGCGGTGCGGTCCTGAAAAAATAAGAATTGTTCTCCTCTCTTTTTCCCCCGCCCTTCTCCTCACTCCCCTTTGCGTCCGGTCCGGGTGATCCTGGCGGCAAACCGGATGGGACCAGGCTGATTGGTATGTGGGCCCAGGTCTTCCTCATGGTAAAGGGTATGGGGATCGTGGTCCGGCTGAAGATTCGGGTGTTTCCAGGGGTGATGGGCCGGGTGAGGGTGCAGGTGGTGATACGGGTGGTGACGGTATAATTCGCGTTTCCGCTGCTGGTCCTGGCTGATGCCATGGACCGTCCTCTTTGCCCTCGGGATTACATCCGGGCTCCGGTATCTCTTCTCGGGTGGCATGGACTATACTCCTGCTCCCCGGTAATAAAGAATTCGGCAGTAGCAAAGGTCATGCCAAAAAAGATATGCCCCGTTCCCGCAGCGGCTCAGCGGGTGAGGCGTTCCAGCTGTTCTGTAATGAGGGGCAGTGAAATACGGCCGATCGGGGTAACGGTGCCGTTAATAAGAACTATTGGAAGTGGGGGCTGGTGTTCCTCAACAATGTTCATTACATATTCCGGGACGCCGTCGTCCAGCAGGGTCAGTTTCAGGGTGACGTCCGGGTCACGTGCCTGAAGCTCAGTCTTCAGGGCTTCAAATGCCGTCACCAGGTTTTCCGAGGGGGCACATGTGGAAAGCTCGCAGGTGCGTGTATCGTCACAGGGAAACGGCCCGCATGCGCCGTCTGAAAACCCGATGATCTCAATTTCAGTCGTCTCTGCCATTGCCGTAAATGTATATTCTTTGGCCTTATTATCTTCTGCGGAAATGAATCTGGCCCGGATTGCCCACCCTTTTGTTATTTCGTGAATCCGGCCATCGCCCTGCTTTGAACAGGAGATCTCATATATTTTCTGTATACTCTTACAAGTTATTAATAAGGAATCCCCCTCAATACATATGGTTATTCAATGAAGGCGGTTCTGGGTCTTGAAAACGGTACATACTATGTCGGGGAGGGCTTCGGTGTTGAAGGCACCTCTTCCGGTGAACTGGTATTTACCACTCAGATGGGCGGTTATATGGAGGCACTGTCCGACCCGAGTTATAAGGGTCAGATTCTGATGTTCACCTATCCGCTCATAGGAAATTATGGGGTGGATCCCGATAATTTCCAGAGCAGTAATGTTCATGCCCTCGGGTGTGTGGTGCGGGAGCTGTGTAAAGCCCCTGCTGCCACACCATCCCTGGGTGATTATTTTGCAGATCATGGTCTGCTGGGAATTTCCGGTATTGATACGCGGAAACTGACCATTGAAACACGGGTGAACGGCACTCTGGGTGCGGCGCTGATTGTCGGGGATGACAATGGTGACTACGCAGTCGAATGTGCACGAAACCAGCGTTCGATCACAGAGATAGACCTCATCCCGCAGGTATCCTGCAGGGAGGCATACCGCATAAAAGGGACGGGGAAGCGTATCGCTGTCCTGGATCTGGGTGTGAAGAAGAATATGCTCATAAGCCTGAAGAGGCGTGGTGCTGACCTGTATGTCTTCCCCCATAATACCAGCCCTGATGTCATTGAGGCAGTAAAACCCCAGGCCCTCTTTATCACAAACGGGCCCGGTGATCCGATGCGTGCAACGGCTGCCATAAAAACGGTTCGCTACTTTATCGGAAAGATCCCGGTCTTTGGGATCTGCATGGGCAACCAGGTGACTGCCCTTGCTCTCGGTGCGAAGACCTATAAGATGAAGTTCGGGCACCGCGGGGCAAACCAGCCTGTCCGTTATCGTGACGGCAGAATATTCATCACCACCCAGAACCACGGGTTTGCGGTGGATGGGGATACCCTTCCGGAAGGCTGTGAGAAGCTCTTTACCAATGTCAATGACGGGACACTGGAGGGATTCTTTTCTGAAGACCTGAATATATTTACTGTCCAGTTTCACCCGGAGGCCCATGCGGGCCCCTATGATACGGAGGAGCTGATCTTTGATATGATGTACCGGAGGATACCCTGATGCCGCTGAAACCTGAAATAAAAAAAGTGCTGCTGATTGGATCAGGTCCGATTCAGATCGGACAGGGCGCAGAGTTTGACTTCTCCGGGACACAGGCATGCCGTGCACTCCGTGAGGAAGGGGTGGAGGTGGTGCTTGTCAACTCCAACCCTGCAACGATTCAGACCGACCCGGAGACGGCAGATATCATTTATGTAGAGCCAATCCGGGCCGACATCATCGCAGAAATAATTAAAAAAGAGAAGCCGGACGGCATTCTCTCCGGTATGGGCGGTCAGACCGGCCTCAATATTACGGCAGAACTGGCCGAGATGGGTGCTCTGGAGAATGTGGAGATCCTCGGAACCCCACTGAAGGCCATCTACCGCGGTGAAGACCGGGAACAGTTCCGTGACCTGATGGAGGAGATTGGTGAACCGGTGCCCCGGAGTCTGATCCTCACCGATATGGCACAGCTGGATGAGGCGCTTGCAACTGTTGGTCTTCCTGCCATCATCCGCCCTGCCTACACCCTCGGTGGTGCCGGCGGCGGTGTGGCCTACTCAGCAGACGAACTGAAGCGGATTGTGGAGCTGGGCCTGCAGCGCTCCCGTATCCACCAGGTGCTCATTGAAGAGAGCGTCATCGGCTGGAAGGAGATTGAGTTTGA
Organism: Methanogenium sp. MK-MG; assembly: GCF_009914725.1. Lineage (GTDB taxonomy): Archaea > Halobacteriota > Methanomicrobia > Methanomicrobiales > Methanomicrobiaceae > Methanogenium. The sequence continues at coordinate 2,699 of NZ_JAAAWJ010000052.1, read as the reverse complement.
GGTGATGCGTGACGCTGCTGATACCTGCATCATCATCTGCGGTATGGAGAACGTTGATGCGATGGGTATCCACACCGGCGAGAGTGTGGTCGTTGCACCGATTCTGACCCTCAGGGACGACGAGTTCCAGAAACTGCGGGCGGCATCCCTGAAGATTATCCGGGCACTTGACATCCAGGGCGGCTGTAATGTCCAGCTTGCATACCAGGACGGCGATTACCGCATTATTGAGGTGAACCCGCGGGTATCACGTTCTTCAGCGCTGGCATCCAAGGCCACCGGATACCCGATTGCCCGGGTGTCGGCAAAGATCGCCATCGGCCTGAACTTGGACGAGATCACAAACACGGTGACGGGATGCACTCCGGCATCGTTCGAGCCGGCGATTGACTACGTGGTCGTGAAGGTGCCGCGGTGGCCGTTTGACAAATTCCCGAACGCTGACCGTACACTCACCACAGCGATGAAGTCAACCGGTGAAGTGATGGCCATCGGCCGCACGCTTGAAGAGGCCTTCAAGAAGGCGATGCGGTCCCTTGACACGGACGTGTATTCTCATACCTCTGAGTCAGAGATCCGCATGCTCCTCGCAAACCCGACCGATGAACGGTTCGGGTGTATCTTTGATGCGTTCAGGGCTGGTTTCTCCGTTGAGGAAGTGGCAGAACTGACCTTCATCGCACCCTTCTTTTTGGAGAAGATGCGCAATGTCGTTCTGATGGAAGAGACGCTTGCGGCAGGTAATTCTTCAGCTGAGACGATCAGGGCGGCACGGCGGTATGGTTTCTCATCAGAAGAGATTGCCACTCTCTCCGGCATATCCGAACAGACGGTGGGAGAGGTGGGCGGTGTGCCCACCTATAAGATGGTCGATACCTGCGCCGCAGAGTTTCCGGCGACGACACCATACTTCTACTCCACCTGGGAGGATGAGAGTGAAATAGTCCCCGGCGAAAAGGAGAAGGTGCTCATCCTTGGCTCAGGCCCCATCCGTATCGGGCAGGGCATTGAGTTTGACTACTGTACCGTGCATGCGGTGAAGGCCCTGAGAGAAGAGGGGGTTGAGGTGCATATCGTCAACAACAATCCCGAGACCGTCTCGACCGACTATGACACCTCAGACCGGCTCTTCTTTGAGCCGATGACGCTTGAGGATGTGACAAACATCCTGAAGTCGGACAATTACTCCGGTGTGATGGTGCAGTTCGGCGGCCAGAACTCTGTCAACCTTGCCCTGCCGCTGGAGCGGGCGGTGAAGTCCGGCAACCTGAATACCAAAATCTTCGGCACCTCTCCCGATGCGATGGACATGGCAGAGGACAGGGACCGGTTCAGCCAGTTGCTGGAAGAGCTCAGTATCCCGTCGCCTGCCAATGGTTCCGCCTACTCGGAAGAGGAGGCCTTCACCATCGCAGAGAAGATTGGATTCCCGCTGCTGGTGCGGCCGTCCTATGTACTCGGCGGGCGTGCGATGGAGCTGGTGCATGACGAGACGGAGCTGCAGACCTATATCCGCGAGGCGGTACGGGTCAGCCGTCAGCACCCGGTCCTCCTCGATTCATTTCTGCAGAACGCAATCGAGATTGATGTGGATGCCGTCTGTGACGGCACCGATGTCCTGATCGGCGGCATCATGGAGCACATCGAAGAGGCTGGTGTGCATTCCGGTGACTCGGCCTGTGTGATTCCGTCTCAGTCTCTCACGGCCGATGTGATCGGGACGGTGCGGGAGTATACCAAAAGCCTTGCCGTGGGTATCGGTGTGGTCGGACTCATCAACATCCAGTTTGCCGTCAAAGACGAGGTGGTGTATGTCCTCGAGGCCAATCCGCGTGCAAGCCGGACGGTGCCCTTCGTCTCGAAGGCAACCGGCATGCCGCTTGCAAAGATTGCGGCAACGGTGATGTTCGGGAAGAAACTGGCTGATCTTGGGTATACCGAACCTGAGATGTCGCATGTGGCCGTAAAAGAGGTGCTGTTGCCCTTCAACAAACTCCCCGGCGTCGATACGGTCCTTGGCCCGGAGATGAAGTCCACTGGTGAAGTGATGGGCATTGATTACGACTTCGGCCGTGCCTACTACAAGGCCTGTCTCTCGGCAGACAATGAACTGCCGCTTGAAGGCAATGTATTCATATCGGTCGGGACGGAGGACAAGGAAGGCATACTTCCCGCAGCAGAGAACCTGCATGAACTGGGCCTGAAGATCTTCGGGACAGAGGGGACGGTGGCATTTCTTGATGCCCATGGCATTCCTGCAAACCTCGTGAGAAAGGTGCAGGAAGGCTCCCCCAATGTCATTGACGTGATGCGGAGGGGAGACCTGCGGTTGATCATCAACGCACCCTCGGGGAAATATTCCCGTCAGGACCATGTCCGTATCATGCGGGCGGCCCTTGATTACAATATACCGTATATCACCACCATCCAGGCGGCCAATGCCGCAGCACAGGCAATCCGCAGCCTGAAGAAGGATTCAATCACGATTGAACCTTTATCGCACTACCATGGCTGATGCTGGAAGAACAATTTACATCCCCTTTTTTTGTCCGCCGATCTGAGAGACAGGGTTCGTCACCGGAGGGCTGTGGTGATGATGCCGGACGCACGCAGAAACTCATTTAAAAAATGGTGGGTGGATGTCTTCTTTCAGAGGAATCCGGGCGTCTGAGGATTGCACAGAGCGCATTTCGCGTCAC
>NZ_JAAAWJ010000051.1 GCF_009914725.1 Methanogenium sp. MK-MG | reverse complement strand
CTGGTAATCGCGGGTAAATGTAATCTGCCGGTAAATCCGTCTGATCGCCTCAAACAGTTTACTGATATACTCATGACCGGGTGCATCATCCGGCGTCGTCTCCTCAAGCAGTTCAGAGTAGGAGAGCAGCACCTGCAGCTGGTTCAGGATATCATGTCTGGTCAGAGACGAGAGGATATTCAGTTTCCTGTTTGCCTCCCCCAGTGCCGTCCGGTAGCGATGCATATCAGTGATGTCCATGAACGATACCACAATATGTACCGATTCTCCACGGTTGTCGGATATCACCGTGGCCGAGACCAGCAGATCAATCGAACCCCCGTCTGCCATCCTTCCACACTGTTCCCCGAACCAGCTCCCGGTCCTGGTGAGCTCACTGAAAGCGGCCTCGAACTGTTCCCGGTCCTCACCGAGATCAATGATGGAGCGCCCCGGCAATGCAGTCTCATCGTTATATCCGAACATCTTCGTGAGCGCCGCATTTGCATAGCGCACGGTGCCATCCATCGAAAGCAGGGCAATGCCATTCTGTGTCGCCTCGATAGCCGCATTCTTCAGATGAAGGTCGCGTTCCGCCTCACGAATGTCGGTGACATCCTCGCCGGAACTCAGGGTGCCTGTGATCATCCCCTCCATGTCGCGTATCACGGTATTATGCCAGAGAATTCTCCGGAATTCACCAGCCTTCGTGAGCACCAGATTCTCGGCAATCTCTTCGTCGGGCCTGATATCATCTGAGATCAGATGTCTGAAGCGGCGGCCCACCTCATCTCTGACCGGGGACGGCAGAAAGGTGGCATACCAGTTCTTCCCGATGATCTCCTCCGGGGGATAACCAAGAATCTCCGCCCCCTTCCGGTTGATGAGCTGTACGTCACCATTCCGGTCGATGACGAGGAACATGACCGCCGCGATGTCCAGGTACTGCTGAAGGCGGTCACGCTCTTTTCTGACCTCCTCTTCGCTCTGCCGGAGTTCACGAAAGACCGTCTCAAACGGGCGCCGGAATGCGGAGACGATGAGTGCCTGGTAAATCAGCGCAAAGGATGCCAGCTTAAAGAGATGACCCACTAAGTTCGGGAACCCATAGACACTGATATAGAATGTGAATACCAGTTCGGCACAGATGGTGCAGACGATGGAGGCCAAGACCAGCCTGAAGATGTCAGCCCCGAAGTGGTCACGATTTTGCCAGAGCAGGGCGATGCCCCCCGCGAGGAGCATGCAGATGACATACTCACTCATGATCCTGAAGAGTGTGGGGCCTGACCCCTCCACATCGCAGGCAGGAAAGAGACCGGGCACAAATGTGGCTGTAACGAGCACGACCGTCGCCGTTGCATAGAGGCAAAATACCCGGCCGGGTTTCAGAGTCCGGCCAAACATCAGGGGTGCGATGAGCAGTGTGACCGCTTCCATATAGCGGGCAATAATCCAGAGCCGGGTCGGCAGGTCTGCACCATAGCCGGTGAAGATATTCATCCCCGCATAGGCAAGCGTGTGAATGAAATCGATGCCGCCGATGAAGAGATAGGCAATCCCCAGCATGAGAAGATAGTTGTTCTGCAGATACCGGCGGGCATTCCACGCAATGATAAATATGACCCATGCAATGAGAACGGAAAACATCTCAACGATTACATGAGAGAGCAGGAAACTGTAGAGAGAGGTGAGCCCCACCCCTGCAATGATCAACATAAGGACCGCAATAAAGTGCCGGTTCTCTGAGAATACCCCTCCCGGAGTGCCGGGACCGTGTGTGCCTGACTTGTTCATCTGTTCACCCTCCCCGCTGCTGGCTTTCATTGACTGCCGATATAGATAACTAAAATAACTAAATGATACTTTCTCCGAAATGGGATCGTCTTATCAGAACCCGAACACACACCGGATCTCACCCATTGCAGGAAGAATCAGCCAAACCTGCAGGGTATAATGACTGGAAATTCCGTTTATGCAGATACGGGCAGTGTTGCATACAGATGACGGCCTGAGGAGAGCCGCAACGAAGTAAGACATAAATATTTCCTACACCAGATTATTACCGTAGCGAATCATTAGTCTCATTAGTTATATAAAAATCCAATATCGGGTGAAAAAATGCAAAAATTAATCCATTACATCCTTATCTTCATTCTATTGATATGCAGTGTTGCATATATCATCCCGTCATTTGCCGTCTGACACCGTCAAACACCGTGCCTCGCAACAGACAAAAAACAGTGAACGACACCTGAACTAAAGGCTCAGGTGATTTCTGTTTCATTCTCCAGACTGATGCCCGCAAATCCACAGGCCCAACCCCCCGTCTCCGAAGGGGTTAAATTTTGTTTACCGAATAAAAGATATCTACCGCCGACGGAGATCAAAGACCCAGCGCGATGCACCGGGGCCTGCATCGCCGCACCGGCGCATTGCATTGACCACACATCCCATCCCCCTGAATTTTGTCGCGAGGATGTCAGTCTCTTCAGGGACGGTGAAGGTATAGAAATGAATCACGCCACCCCTGCTGACCAGAGGGATTACCTCATCAAGAGCGGTATTCAGCCCGTATGGCGCGGGAACAATAGCACGGTCAAATCCCCCTCCGCAGGACGGGAGCAGCTGCATGGCATCACCCTCAAAGACGGTGACCGTATCTTCCACACCGTTTTCCCTGATGTTCTCCCGGAGATACCGGCAGGCATCCGGGTCCATCTCAATGGCAGTCACCTGCGCACCCTGCTGTGCGGCAGGCACCACAAACGGGCCGACACCGGCAAACGGCACCAGCACCCGCTCGCCCTCCCGCACACCACCTGCCACCCGGTGGTGTTCAGAGGCGAGGCGGGAATGATAGCAGGCGGCCTTCACATCCAGATGATAGCTGCAGCCATACTCCCGGTGGAGGGTCTCGGTCTCCTCCCTGCCATAAATGACCGCATACCCGGCCGCCCGGCGGGTGCCTGCTGCCGGGACCGTGCGCAGACAGACCGACCGAATGCTGCGGCGCTCTTCTGTGATGCACCGGCCGATCACCTCGCGGTAGGGCAGAAGGGCATCGGGCAGGGCGACAACGGCCACATCGCCAATAATATCATAGTGGCCAGGCACAAGGCGGGCCGCATCCGGGGGCAGACAACCGGCACAACGGGATGAAAGTGACATCAGTATATACCCCCCAGGGAACCACAGGGAAACGGACAAATCATCGGCCGCGCTCCGGCCACAGGACATATGCTGGTCATGAAAGCCCAAGGTTCTCTTTTATGCCCTGCAGGGCGGCAACCGAGAGGGCATAGTATTCGGGCAGTTCCATATATGCCTCAATCCTCCGGATCCGGTCACGACTGCACCCGGCGGCAAACGCTCTGTCCTTCACCTTTTTTTTAACCGTCTTTGCCGTGACATCACTCACGGAACCAGCCTTCACCATGGCACAGGCAATAACGAGGCCGGATATGTTGTCCGCTGCTGTGAGGGCAGTATCCACCGGGGTGTCGGTGTCGCCGTATTTCACATAATTGTGCCGGCGCACCGGGCCTGCCACCTCTTCTCCCAGTCCTGCCGCAAGGAGCAGGTCAGCACCCACATCACCATGGCGCTGCATATCTCCACCCACCTCCTCATAGTCGATGTCATGCAGGATACCTATTACCTCCCAGAGGTCGGCATCCTCATCCAGTGCCTCAGCCGTTGCACGCATAACGGCCGCGGTTGCACGGCAGTGGGCAATGAGACTCTCCTTTACCACATGCTCCTGCAGGAGCAGAATGGCATCAGCTCTCTCCATGAAAAGAGGATGTCCGGCAGAAGGGATAACATTCACCATCCGGTGCGGGCAGGTGTGGGGAGAAAACATATATAATCACAGGAGAAATTTCGCCTACCATCAGTATACCGGTTTCAGCCGTAATATTCCTTTCTTCCTCAAAAAAGATGAGGGGAAAAGGGCGGGCAGATGAAACCGGAGGATAATGTTCATGAAAGAGGCATCAATATCCCTATCCCGACAGACAGTCACCGACATGGTCTGCCACCGGAGTTTTGTGAAACTTCTTGACTTTGAGGCAGAAGAACTGCAGGCACTGCTCGCCCTTGCAGGACGCCTCAAGGCGGCAAAGAAGAACAGAACAGAACGAAAATACCTGAAAGACCGGCAGATCGTGCTCATTTTTGAGAAGGACTCGACCCGGACCCGCTGCTCATTTGAGGTGGCGGCACGGGATCAGGGGGCACACGTCACCTATCTCGGGCCGGAAGGCTCACAGATCGGCCGCAAGGAGTCCATCAAAGACACAGCCCGTGTCCTCGGGCGTCTCTATGATGCCATTGAGTTCCGCGGATACTCTCAGGAGAGCGTAGAGACGCTCGCCGCATATGCCGGGGTGCCGGTCTATAACGGCCTCACCGATGAGTTCCACCCGACCCAGATCCTTGCTGACGTCCTCACGATGACCGAACACACTAACCGCCCGCCAAAGGAGGTCTCCTTCTGCTATCTGGGGGACGGGCGCAACAATATGGGCAACTCCCTGATGGTCGGTGCCGTGAAACTCGGCATGGACATCCGCATCTGCGGACCCGCCGCACTCCGGCCTGACGAAGAACTTACGGCCGCCTGCCAGGCGATCGCAGCCCGGACCGGGGCCTCACTGACCCTCACTGAATCAGTCGCAGAGGCCACCCGCGGGGTGGATTTCATCTACACCGACGTCTGGGTCTCGATGGGTGAACCGGCAGAGGTCTGGAACGAACGCATCGAACTGCTTCTGCCCTACCAGGTGACGATGGATGTCATCAGGGCCACCGGCAACCCGGATGTGAAGTTCATGCACTGCCTGCCCTCCCTGCACAACCGGGAGACCGAGGTGGGCGAGGAACTGTTCCGTGCAACCGGCCTGTCTGAACTGGAGGTCACAGATGAGGTCTTTGAGTCGCCCTGCTCCATCGTCTTTGATCAGGCAGAGAACCGGATGCACACCATCAAGGCCATCATGGTGGCGACACTTGCAGATGATGCCTACAGGGAAAACGGAGGCGGATCACAGAACCGATGAGAATCGTCATAGCCCTCGGGGGAAATGCCCTCCTGCGCCGGGGGGAACCGATGACCGCAGCAGCACAGCGCGAGAATGTACGGAGGGCAGCAGAGGCGATTGCACCGGTGGCCACCGTCCACGAAGTAGTTCTCTCCCACGGAAACGGCCCGCAGGTGGGTCTCCTTGCCCTCCAGGCCGCGGAAGCCGCCGGTAAAGGGGAGAACGGCGTCTTTCCACTGGATGTCCTCGGGGCCGAGACCGAGGGGATGATCGGCTACCTCATTGAACAGGAACTGGGAAACCTCCTCCCCGAAGACCAGCCGCTTGCCACCCTCCTCACCATGGTGGAGGTCGATGCACACGACCCGGCGTTCAGCCGTCCGACAAAGTTTGTCGGCCCGGTCTATACCCGCAGGGAGGCAGACAGCCTCGCGGCATCGCACACCTGGACATTCCGGCAGGACGGGGATGCCTGGCGGCGGGTCGTCCCCTCACCGGAACCCCGGCGAATTTTCGAGATCCGCCCGATCCGCTGGCTGCTGGAGCACGGGACCATCGTCATCTGCACCGGAGGCGGAGGTATCCCGACGATGTACGCCCCGGACGGAAGACGAATCCTGACAGGCGTTGAGGCAGTCATCGATAAAGATCGTGCAAGTGCCCTCCTCGCCCGGGAGACAGCAGCCGACCTCCTCATCATGGCAACCGATGTGGCCGGAGTATACGAAGACTGGGGCACAGCAGCCGCCCGGCGCATCGTCTCCGCCCCGCCGGATGCCCTCACCGCAGGGGACTTCCCCGCCGGGTCGATGGGCCCGAAGGTCGAGGCGGCCTGCCGGTTTGCCCGCACTCCCGGAAAACGGGCCGCGATAGGCGCACTTGCAGATATCCCTGCAATGGTGGCAGGCACCGGCGGTACCCAGGTATTCACCGGCGCACACTACCAGACAATAGGCAGAGAAGAGGAAGAGGAGGGGGAGGAGCATGCCTGACTCTGGGGTATACTCAGAGACCGGCAGGCTGCGCACGGTGCTTGTACATTGTCCGGGCGACGAACTGCGCCGACTCACCCCCTCAAACCGGCAATCACTCCTCTTTGACGACGTCCTCTGGGTCGACCGGGCGGCGGCTGAACATGACGAGTTCACCCGCCTCATGAAAGAGGAAGGGGTCAGGGTCTGCCACCTCGCTGACCTCCTCGAAGAGAGCATCCGGCAGAGCCGGGTATGCCGCGGGGAACTGGCCGCCTCCGCCCTGCAGGCAGCCGGCAGCGGCACACTGCTTGCAGGGATACTGCATGAATATCTCATGGAGAGTGACTCCGCCGCACTGGTTCACCACCTGACCGCAGGCCTGCAGCTCGCCGATCTCGCAGGAGCAGACGCCGGACAGCTGCAGAGGCTGTCTCTGGTGGCGGCCGCTGCCGACCCGGACGATTTTGTCATCCCGCCGCTCCCGAATACGATGTATACCCGCGACTCCTCCTCCTGGTTCTGCGGAGGTTTCTCCCTGAACCCGATGTACTGGCCGGTCCGGCGGGGGGAGACGATGAACGCCGCTGCAGTCTACCGCCACCACCCCCGCTTTGCCGGGAGGGATATTCCCGTCTGGTACGGAGAAGAGACTGCGGGTGCCGGGTGCCCGACAGTGACATGCGGGACTGCCTCCCTGGAAGGCGGGGACGTGATGCATGTCGGCGCGAGGACCCTGCTCTTCGGCATGAGCGAACGCACCGGCCCGCAGACAATCGAGACCGTCGCATCCCGCCTCTTCGCGGCAGATGCCGTTGACCGCATCATCGTCTGCCACCTCAGCCCCAATCGTGCCCATATGCACCTTGACACGGTATTCACCTTCCTTGACCCCGGCACGGCCACCATCTACCCGCCGGTGATCGAAAATGCCCCTGCATTCTCCCTCTATCCCGGAAAAGAGAGGGATAAAGAGAAGGCACCCTTCACGGTGGAGCGGGAGGAGAGTTTCACCGGAGCTGTGGCAGACGCCCTCGGTGAAAAGCAGCTGACGCTCATCCCCACCGGCGGCGACCGCTATGAAGCAGAACGGGAACAGTGGGACGACGGAAACAATGTGGTTGCCCTCCGGCCGGGGGTCGTCGTCGCCTACGCCCGCAATACCCACACCAACCACAGTATGGAAAAAGAGGGGATTGAGGTGCTGGAGATCTCCGGAGCTGAACTATGCCGGGGACGCGGCGGCACCCACTGCATGACCTGCCCTCTCAGGCGGGACCCAATATAGTTCCACAGCAGGACAGCCCCCGCGTCTGGCAAAGGGCTAAATAGTCTGAGCGGAGGATAGGGCGTACCACCTGGTCTCCGGGGGGATGTCAGGCAGAAATTTCCACGGGGGGATAAATTCTGAAAGAACAGATTATGTACACGTCACGGCCAGAAGATCCTGGCATTGACCGTAAATACGAAGAGGCTCTGGTCGCGGCAGAATCACAACTGGGTCAGGTCCACCCGGCACGGGTGGCAGGAGAGGAGATTCATGCACGGGAGACCTTCACGGTCTGGTCACCCATTGAGCCAACACTGAAAACAGGTACGTTCCAGCAGTGCGGGATGGCAGAGACCGGGGCTGCGATACTGGCGGCAGATGAGGTATATGCCTGCTGGTCACAGACACCATGGGTGGCACGCTGTGCATGCATCGAGGCGGCAGCCGACCGTATGGAAGAGGAGATATTCGGGCTTGCGGCACTCATCACACTTGAATGCGCAAAAACCAGAAATGAGGCACTTGCCGAGGTCGGCGAGGCCATGGCACTCCTGCGTTACCACACCAGTGTTATCCGGGACAATGACGGATTCCGCCGGTCAATGCCGGCCGACACAGAGACCGACCGCTACGAGAGTGTGCTGCGCCCGTACGGAGCATGGGCCGTGATCTCACCGTTTAACTTTCCGCTTGTCCTGGGGGCGGGGGCGGCGGCAGCGGCTCTTATCACCGGCAACACGGTCATCATGAAACCGGCCTCTGCGGCACCGCTCTCGATGCTCACCTTCTGTCAGATCCTTGAAGAAGCAGGCGTGCCTGCAGGGGCGGCGAACTGCATCACCGGCAGTGGCCCGGCCTTCGGGAAGATCATCTCCCGGTCACCGGGTATTGCAGGAGTGACCTTCACCGGGTCGCGGGACGCCGGTATGTGGCTGCGGCAGGAGTTTACCACACACCAGCCGTATCCAAAACCGGTGATCCTTGAACTGGGCAGCAAAAATCCCTGTATTGTAACAGCACAGGCTGACCTGAAGAAGGCGGCGGAGGGCGTCTGCCGGGGTGCCTTCGGCTTCAGCGGGCAGAAATGCAGCGCCACTTCACGGGTGTATGTCGAAGAAGCGGTCTTTCCAGCCTTTGCAGATATACTAGCTGACCGGGCCACACGCTGCACCACCGGCGATCCTCGGGAAAAAGGAGTATTCACGGGACCGCTCATCAACCGTGAAGCAAGGGAGCGGTTTGATGCGGCGGTTGCATCCGTCTCTGCTGCCGTAGGAGAAGTCCTCCTCGGTGGACGGAGTTTCTCCGGGAAAGAGACTCACGGGGCCCATTTTGCAGAACCCACCATTGTAACCGGTATTCCGCATGACCACCCGGTGATGAAAAACGAACTTTTTGTTCCCTTGGTGGCGCTGGCCGTGTACAACGGGATAGAGGAGGGCATCAGACTCGCAAATGACACAGAGTATGGTCTGACCGCGGGCATCTTCTCAGAAGACCCGGCAGAGGTGGAGACATTCTTCTCCCGGATCCGGTTCGGCGTTTGTTATGCCAACCGGAAAGACGGGGCGACGACCGGCGGATGGCCGGAGTACCAGTCATTCAGTGGGTGGAACAGCAGCGGTTCAACCGGACGGGGAGTGGGGGGACCATATTATCTCCTCTCCTATATGCGTGAACAGGCACAGACGAGGCTCACGGGGTGAGAACAATGATGAAGAGTGTAGAGATACAAAAGAACAGGTGGCATCTCGCGGGACTGGATGAAGCAGTATCCTGGTGCAGGGCCTGCAATGTGCGGGGCATCGCCTGTATGCTGCACCCCCTCGGTGAGTTTGCAGAAGATCGACAGGCAGCAGAGGAGGCCGCCCGGAGGTATGAGGACTCCATCTCTGCCATCCACCGCCATGGCCTGGACGCATCAGTGTCAGTCAAGCCTTCTGCTGTCGGTGTGGCCCTGCAGTCGGAGGCATATAATGAATACCTCCAGCAGATCCTCTCCCACGCGACGGCAAAGCGCGTGCCCGTCGGAATCGATGTGGAGGGCACATCCCTCATACATGACACCTTAAAAGGCGCCTTTCAGGCAGCAGAGCAGGAGTATACCTTTACCCTCACCCTGCAGGCATATCTGAAACGAACTCCGGCGGATCTAAACCGGGCGGCGGACGAAGGGGTCTCGGTCCGCCTTGTGAAGGGCGCCTACATCGGTGACCTGAACCAGCGCAATGAAATTACAGCGGCATTCCGGACGCAGGCGTTCCTTCTCTCACGCAGGCATCCGCAATTCTCTGTCGGCACCCATGACATGAGTCTGATCCGGTGGCTGCAGGACTCCATCCCTGAGGCACGCACACGCATCACCTTCGGGTTTCTGAAAGGCCTCGGGACCGAGACGATGATCGGTATGGCCAACGCCGGATGGAAGGTGGATGAATACCTGCCCTACGGAGATGATCACGGGTCGTACGACCGCAGGCGCGAGATCTATCTCGCCGCCCTCGCAAGTGCCCGGACACGTCCGCTTGAATGACGGGAAACTGCCACTCCCCGGCAAAAATCATCTCCACCTATTTTCCTGCTCCCCAACAGATGCGGCAAAGATAATTATCCCTTCACTGCCAGACTCTTCGTATGCAGCCCGAGGAGCACTCCGACATGCAGTACCGCACCGTTCCCAAAACAGGCGACCGCCTCTCGCTACTGGGATTCGGGGCGATGCGCCTCCCCATGAAGGGCCATACCATCGATGAGGAACGGGCCACGGCCCTCATCCATGCGGCAGTTAATGCCGGGGTGAACTATATCGATACCGCAGTGCCCTACCACATGGGCACCTCAGAGGCATTCGTCGGCCGGGTGCTTGCCGGGAAATACCGCGAACAGGTGAAGGTGGCAACCAAACTCCCACCGTGGACCACACACAGCCGCAATGACATGGATGCGACCCTTTCAGCCCAGTGTTCCCGCCTGCAGACCAGTTCTGTTGACTACTATCTGCTGCACAGTCTAAACAGGGAGAACTGGGACAGACTCCTCAGTCTGGGCGTGATGGACTTCCTTGACGCAGCAGAGGCAAAAGGGCAGATTAAAAATGCCGGGTTCTCCTTCCATGGCGACCCGGAGACCTTCCGCGAAATAGTGGACGCCCGGGACTGGACCTTCTGTCAGATTCAGTATAATATACTGGACGAAGAGCACCAGGCAGGCACCGCGGGACTCCGGTATGCCACCAAAAATGACCTTGCCGTGATGGTGATGGAACCCCTCCGGGGCGGCATGCTCGCAAACGCTGTCCCGCCTGTAGCAGAGGCATGCTACGACGCTGCCGCCGTGCAGCGCAGCCCTGCCGCCCATGCCCTGCGCTGGGTGATGAACCACCCGGAGGTGACCGTGGTCCTCTCCGGCATGAATGATGAAGGACATCTTGCGGAGAACCAGCAGACTGCCCGTGAGACAACACCCGGCAGCCTTAGCCCGGATGAGGAGGCAATGATGGCAACGGCACGGGATGCCTGGCGGCAGGCGATGCAGGTGCCCTGCACCGGGTGCGGCTACTGCATGCCCTGTCCGTACGGCGTGAATATCCCGGAGTGTTTTAATCTCTGGAACAACCACTCTCTGAGGGTACAGGGGCGGGGCGCCAAAACTGAGTATGCGGTCCGCCTCGGGGGGGTGCTGGGGGATGCACCCGGAAACGCCGGGCTCTGCCAGGCCTGCGGAAGGTGTATGGCACACTGCCCACAGCAGATCCCCATCGCGGGCGCACTCAGAGATATTCAGCAGATATATGAAGGTCCGTTGTGGGGGGCAAAAAGGACCATCATCTCCCACGCCGCCGGGATTGCAACACGCATACTGGCGCACCGGGCACACCAGGAACGTGACAAATAATGCAGGAATTACAGATTGAATGGAACGGCAGGAACGTTACCGTGGACGGCAAGATACAGACAGAGACCGACCGGTTTGTTGAGTCACTCGTAGATGAGATATGGAATTACAGTGGTTATACCATCACCAGCGGATACGCGGCATCGCTCTTCGGCCATACCGGCCCGTGTGAAGAGGTGGAGTTCACCCTTCCCGTGATCTGCCGTGACCGCTTCTTCGAGATGGTGGAGGCCTTCCTGGAAAAAGGATTTACGGTGATGAGTCCGGGAGACGGGGCGGCGTGGTACCGTCTCTTTATCACCGGTGCCGGTGTGCGTATCGCACGGGACGAGGAGTTCTTCCCCAATGTGCATATCCGGGCAAACCCGTTGGATAGTGACCGCTACGCCTACCTGAAGCGCCTGAAGCTCATGGTGAACGGGAAACGCTTCTTTGTAGCACCCCTTGAACTCCTCATCCCCTTCATCCTGATGCCGGGCGACCGGGGCACCCCCGAACAGGCGGCATATCTCTATGCAACCTGCAAGGATGAGATCAATGAGACGGACCTGAAAAACTGGATGGACCATCTCGGCGTTGACCGGGCTCTTCTTCCGGAATAATTCTTTTTTGAGGAACGGGCCGTCCCCGTTGCAGCAGGGGAGAGTCACCATACCCCATCCCATCTTCCCGGTTCCGGCGGGTGGATAAACAGAGAGATGAATCCCTCTCTCTGTGTTTTATTTTCTGTTTACTCTCGATCCACCCTTTTTGATCCCCTGCGTTGGGGAATCGGAGGGTAGAATGAACGTATTTTTGGGCCATCGTTTCTGCCGGAAAATGACAGCTGTAATGCCCGTTATTTGCCAAAAATACGGTTTATTGCGGACTAATAAGGGGTCGCTATTGACGGATATTTTGAGAGGGTATCGGTTGTCTTAACTGAGAAACACCCACTCCGGGCTGCTGTGGGGATGCGATTTTCCTCCGGTTTTGTCACGATTTTCCTGGTATCACCACCCTTTTTGATCCCCTGTTTCGAGGAATCGAAGGACAGAATGAACGTATTTTCGGGCCATCATTTCTGCCGAGAAATGACGCCCATAATGCCCGTTATTTGCCAAAAATACGGAGGATTGCAGACCATTAAGGGGTCGCTATTGACGGATATTTTGAGAGGATGTATGGCATGTCTTGACTAAGAACTGCCCGCTCCGGGCTGCTGTGTGGATACGTTTTTCTCCGGTTTTGTCACGATTTTCCTGGCATCACCACCCTTTGTGACCCCCTGTTTCGAGGAATCGAAGGACAGAATGAACGTATTTTCGGGCCATCATTTCTGCAGAGAAATGAAGGCCGCAATGCCCGTTGTTTGCCAAAAATACGATTTATTGTGGACTATTAAGCGGTCGCTATTGACGGGTATTTTGAGAGGATGTATCACATGTATTGAGAGAGATCTACCCGCTCAGGCCCGCTGTGAGGATATATTTTTTCACGGCAATGATCCACGGAATGGAGTATTCCTACCGGCCAAAAAACAGAACATATTCCATATCTATTCCCCCGTAAACACTCTCCCCAAATACAAACACATATCTCCAAATCCCGGACAACAATAATCTAATATGCCCAAGTCCACCAGCATACAGGAATACAAGGAATCACCATCAGGGCCCCTGCGTTCACTCATCGCAGGTGCCGCCCTCTTCGTGATTCTTGTCGGAATCACAATGTTCACTGATGTCTTCTCCGTCATCCTGCTGGGACTTGTGCTGGCCTTTCTCGCCGCACCCCTGCTCGTCTGGCTGGAAGAAAAAAATATCCCGGTCTGGGCAGGCACCGGCATCATCACCCTCCTCTATCTCCTGATCGGCATCACCCTCTTCCTGCTCGCGGCCACCTCACTCATGATCTTCGCCGGAGAACTGCCAAAATACCAGGAAGAGCTGAACGCAAACCTCGCAGGTCTTAACGCATTACTGGGCACATACGGCATCTCAATAGAGGGCATTCTCGATTCAGGCATCATCAGCCTCAAGACCCTCGCAGCACCTGCGATGACACTCGCAGGCGACATCTCAACGATTGTCGTCAACGGGTTTTTTGTCCTCGTGGTCACCGCCTTCATACTGCTCGAACTGCCGACCCTGCAGGAGAAACTGAACCGTTCATTCGGCCCGGCAAGCAGCCTCAGCCGCAACCTGCCCACCCTCATCCGCAACACCTATGACGTCATGGTCGTGCGGACAAAGACCAATATCGTCCTCGGCGGCTCTATCGGGGCATTCCTGTACGTGATCGGTGTCGACCTCGCAATACTCTGGGGAGTGCTCACCATCATCCTCAGTTACATCCCCTATATTGGCCTCTTCATCGCCTGTGTGCCTGCCATCATACTTGCATGGCTGGAATTTGGCTGGGGAGGTGTCCTCCTCGTCCTCGCGGGAATTGCCATCCTCAACTTCGTCGTCGAGAACGTTGTCTTCGCAAAGATTGCAGCAAATGACATGCGGCTCACCCCGCTTGCAGTCGTCATCGCCCTGTTAGTCTGGACCGCAGTCCTGGGCATCGTCGGCATGTTCCTTGCAATACCCCTCACCGTCATCCTGAGAACCCTGCTTGCAGGAGACGAACGCACCCGCTGGCTTGCCGTCCTGATGAGTGACGATGAGACCGAAACTGCCTGAAAAAAGTGTGCCGGTTATTTTTTTCTCCTGCGTTCAGGAGGAGATGTGATGATCCCGGGGAATCTTCCAGTTCTGCTGAGGCACCGAAAGAGAGAAGACAGCACCCGTTCCTTCTGTGCCGATCTCCCGGATGGTGATGCCCGTTACCGACAGGATTTCCCGGGAGAGATACAGACCGTAACGGGTTTTAATCCCAATGCCATGCGAGAAGATCTTCTGTTTCCGGTCATCTGCGATACCAACACCATCATCTGAGACATCGATTACAGCCGTGCCATCCATATTTGTCCGGCATGAGACCGTAAGGGAGGTCACATCACCTCCATGCCGGACGGCATTCGTGAAGAGTTCATGCACCACCCGCTCCAGCATCGGATCGGCATAAACTGTCAGATTATGGCAGCTACAGGCGACTGTCAGATGGGAGAATTCGGACGTGGCAGCCATCCGGGTCACCAGATCTCCGATATGCTGCCAGACAGGGGGCTGTGACCCAAGGTCCTCATAGTCACGGGTGAAACCGATCTGGCGCTCGATGGTGATTGCCGCATCATTGATCTTTGAGAGCTGCACCCAGGTATCTGAGTCAGCAGGCACATCTCCTGTCATCTCCATAATGTCAAAGAGCATGCGGATGACCGTCACCTGATTGAGAATGTCATGCCGGGTAACAGATGAGAGCATCGCAATCTTCTTCTGCGCTTCATGGATGGCCTCATCCTTCTTCACCATATCGGTGGATCGG
>NZ_JAAAWJ010000050.1 GCF_009914725.1 Methanogenium sp. MK-MG | reverse complement strand
ACGACGGAGGGAAGCAGGGATCATTTTTCCCTGTATTGTTGTCTGCGGCGCAAACAAAGGCAGTTGTGCCCCGTTTGTCCCAGACAATCGACCTAACTAAGTGGTAACTTCAACGATATAAATACTCGCATTTCATTCTGCAAAACACTCCCTGAAACCCCTGAAACTGTGCCAGACGACACTACCCCTGACCATACCAACACCCATCGGAGGCAGGAAACACGTCAGAATGAAAACTCAGCCACCAACGCAGAGAGGCAAATGGCGCAGACAGGCAAAACGCGCAGAGCCCATATGGGGCGCATTTCGCAAAATAATCCCCAAAATCATCCGGTTCCATGACCCACAGAGTCTGGAGCAACCCCATGCCGCAGAAAAAACCCCATAAGTCACCTGTCGTTTCCAAAGTAACCGAACCAGGGCAGTCACCCCATCCCTGACAAAACCAGAGCACGCACATACACAAAAAAAACAGGAACAGAAAGGGGACCGCCCTCCTGCCACAGAAGAATCCAACCCGGACAATTCCACTGCAAAGAGATGCTCAGATGCCCAGCCCGAAGATCAGCGAGTAGAAGAGGATCAGGTCATAGACCGTATGCGTAACCGCACTGACCGTGGTGCAGTAGTATCTCCTGATGAGGGCGAAGATGATGCCTGCCAGAAATACGGAGAGCACCCCGTCCCAGTTGTACTGGAAGGCATGCAATGCGGCAAAGAGAAGCGAGGGGATGAGTATACCAAACCGCGGCTGCAGCACCCCGCGTATACTCAGCTCCTCGCCAAAGCCTGCGGCAATCGAGGCGACGAGGGCACCCACCGGCGTGAGCATCGGGGCAAAGAGGAGTTCCACGGCATCCGTGTCGGTCATCTGCCAGCCAAAGAACTGCCAGACAATGGTGATGCCTGCCTCCACCACAGTAAAAACGCCCACAAGAAGAATGCCAAGGCCAATGGCAATCCCGACTTCCTGTAGTGTCGGCCGGACAAGGCCGAGGCGTTTAAGTGTTTCTGGAATGTTTCGCGTGATAAAGAGACCCACCACCAGAAACGAAGCTCCCATAGTCCAGAGCAGATTGTAGATATCATCCTTCATGCTCTCCATGAAGATCTCCCCGCCAGTCCCTGTCTCCAGAAATACCGGTGAGAGCAGGACAGGCTCTCCCAGAACCAGCAGAGGCACGAGGGGCATCAGTGTCAGGGCAGTGACGGCGACGAGGGCGACCATGTGGACGAAGGAGTCCGGGTCAAGCGGTACATAGCGGGACAGAAAACCGCGGAACCGGCGTGAGAACCCAACAAAGGATATGCCTGCCGAGAGCAGGACGAGCAGCACTACCTCTGCGATACGAAGGGCATCGTCAGTTGAGAGAGAGTCATCCAGATCAAATTCCGCCGAAGAATCAACCAGAGAACCGGACGGGGAGACGTCCATATCCATCGCCTCAGGCGGCAGCATCGAAAGAACGGAGATACCCGTCACGCCAAGCCCCACACACCCGACAAGCACCAGCAGGAAGATGATGGCAGGGATCTTCAGCCCGGGATAGGTCTGAGAGAGATGTGCAGACATGGCAAGCAGCACAAACAAAAAGACCTGCAGTCCCGCAAGGACAAAGTAGCCCACATCCCCGGAGAGGTCTCCGACAACAGCATACCCGGCAAGGCAGGCAAAGATGCCGAAGACGAGGAGTATGGCTTTTTTGTTCTGGAGAGGAGGAACGGAAACGGATGATGGCATCTCTTCTGAAGAGAGAGGTGCATTACTGTCGTCCCGGTTCATAGTAATGTCCCGAATGTATTCCGGAAGTAGTGATAACAGTATGGTTCCGTTACTTTTTCCAACGCACTCTGCATCCGGATTATTTCGTGGACGTACTTTATAATCCCCCATATACCTCCCGGATATCTCCGGTTCTGCACATACCGGAGTATCTGTATAATACTGAAGAGTATGGGCATTACCCGTTCATTCAGATCATAACCCCGGACAATTCGTCTTCCGGCTGACGGGAGTCGGATGTGCTGTTTGATTATCTTCATTTTGGCCGACATTCCGGCATTTGGGACTAAATAATGGACAAATAGTCACCACAGCGATCCATCGTCCCGGAAAAACGCGTCCACACAGACGGTCGGAGCAGGCCGTTCTCAACCGGAGACAGCCCATACATCCTCTCGGAATACTCCACCCGTTAAACCCCCTTATTAATCCATAATCCACGGTATTTTCCGCAGATAAAAGGCATTACAGACGTATTTTTTCGACGGGAAAATCGAACCAAAAATACGTCCGCCCTGCGCCCGGTTTCGTAAAAAACGGGATGGCCTGAGTGACCCTTCTGCACGCCGGGGGACACCGGACCGGAGAGGGCGTCCCATCTGATTTCTGTGCACCAGAGCCACCCCGGACACTATCCTGGCACCGGGCAGTGCACGGTTATAAAGGGCAATTCTTACATGAATTCTGCATCGGGGCAGATTTCGATGATTTACTGTTAACCAGGCACTTTCACGCGGATCACATATACATACATACACACATACCAGAAACCGGATTGCGGTATGTTCCTGAATATGGGTGCCCACTTCAGGAATACTCCCTATATCTATCTATATTATTATCTCTATAATCCAGAAACGTGTCATTCTGTCAGTCTTTTGTCCGTGCACTTTTGCCCAGATTCTGGTGCCCGGCGGGTGCATTAGTGCCCGGTTCCTCTGTCCGGTCTTCCCGGCATGGCAGGGTATCGGGTTCCAGCCAGACATCCGACAGTGCTGTCCACTTCCGGTAGCAGCTTTGATCAAAGGAGAAGTAGTGTTCCCGCCGCCGGAACTCTGACCCACAGGCAGCCTCTGCCTTCGTCGCATCGATCGGCTCTACCGCCGGGCATGTGTCAAGCATACCGGGGTAGGTCGTCCTGCCGTTGGTATAGCCGTGGAGCAGCCAGTAGGTCTGGTGATACGAGAGGCCGAGGAGTGCCTGAAGCTGCCGGATGGTGAAGACTTCCATACCCGCCCGGGCGATGGAGGCCAGGGCGCCCATCCCGGTTCGGGTTGTCTCCTGCACCACGGGATCACCGTTGATGGCGGAAAAGATCCGCCGGGCACAGGCAAAGTCTTCCGGGGTGGCGATGATCGACCCTGATCTGTTCTCCTCCCGCTGGAGGAAGTTGAGGGCGGCGTGGCACTTGATGAGATCAAGGAACATCGGCAGTTTGCGCCGGTCCGGGGTGGAGGGGAAGTGGATGCGGGGGGCGAAAGGAATCGCCACCCAGGGGAGACTGCTCCTGAGGCATTCCCAGATCGCCCGGCAGACAAACACGTCCGGGTCGTCACCGGCACCCATCATGGCTGCATCAGCTGCTTTCAGATGGTCAAAGACGGCTTGATCCTGTTCACCGGATTCATCAACCGGGACGATGAGCAGCCGGTTCATGATCGGGTCGGTGCCGCCGGTCTTCATCCGGGAAAGCCACCAGACACAGCGTTCCGGGATGGTGCAGACTCTCAGCTGCCGGTTGCGGGTGAGCTTGCAGAGCTCTGCGGGTTCCTGGAAGTTGTCGGTGGCAGACTTCAGGAGCGACCGCATATCGTCCGGGAGGGTGGTGCCGTCGAAGAGCAGCACCGTACCCGGCTGCATATCCCCGGAGAATTCGAGGGAATTTTTTGAGACCGGGCCCTTCATCCGATGTGCAGCCGGGAGCAGGCGGAGCATGGCGTTGCAGGCGTGGGTCCTGCCCATGCCGGATTTGCCGGAGATGGCAACGTGCAGGCCCCGGGCGTTCTCCACGGACGAGGATACCGCCGAGAGGATCAGGCATTCAGCGACGAACCGGTCGCCGACATGGTTACGCTGGAATACATCGATGAGGAAGGCGACCGGATCTCCTGATTCGAGGAGGGTAATGGCCCGCTGCCGGTGTTCCGGCAGAATGGACGGATCACCGGCAGCGGGTTTTGCCGGAGGTGTGCGAGCAGGTTTCGGGGGAGTCTTCCGCCGGGTTGTGGCGCCCTCCTCCGGTTCGAATGGTGCCCGGAGTTCCTGCCGGCACTGTGTCCCGCCGCCGAGAGCACCGATCGGAGCGACTGTGGTGTCTATTGGTTCAGCCACTGACTGTTCACTGGCGGTTCTCTTCGAAACACTGCTGGCGCATGGTTTTGTGATGGGGCTGCCATCTATTGGTTTTGTGTCTGTGGTATGCTGTGTTTCTGCGGGTTGTTGTGTTTCTGCGGGCTGCATATCCGCACCTCCCCGTCTGGTATAATCAGCCGGTTCTTCAGCCAGCCCTTTCCTTCTGCTCTGTCCTTCTGCAATACGATTATTTTCTTCTGCAATACGATTCTCCCGGACAGGCGCCTGCAGCTGGTCAGGGACGGTATTCAGACCTGTTCCGGTTTTTGATCCGGTTTTGATTCCGGGTTTGGTTTTTGTTTCGTTTTTCATATCTGTTTCTTTGATCTCGTTCATGGAGAGCATCTCCTGTGCACGAAATGCTGTGCACAGGGAAAGAGAGGGGGGCCCGGTATATAAAGAAGAAGCGTGGAGGGCGAAAGAGAACGGGGGTCTGAATAGTTTTCTAAGTTGACGGAGGAATCCGTGATATCTGTTCCAAAATCTAAAATCCAAAATCTAAAATCCAAAATCCAAAATCTAAGAATACGGAATAGTCTGCGTAGCATAGCGTTCGCTCTCTTCACACAGGGATTGAGAGAAAGGTGCATCCCCACGTGTGTGGGGAACTTGAACAAATGATAGAAACGACTGTAATGGGAACTGGTTCATCCCCACACCTGTGGGGAACTCGTCTCAATTGTTGTTTGTAGTTCATCAATATATAAGGCGCATCCCCACGCCTGTGGGGAACTCGAATAGCACGATTATGTCAGATTCACAGGTGAAGGTTCATCCCCACGCCTGTGGGGAACTCTCGAAATTTATTCTTAGGGGTGGGGCTGAATAAGGTTCATCCCCACGCCTGTGGGGAACTCCGCTGGAAATAGATTTTTTAATATCCCGAAAAAGGTTCATCCCCACGCCTGTGGGGAACTCGATCTCGCATGAACTGTCGTGCACTTTCTGCTAGGTTCATCCCCACGCCTGTGGGGAACTCATCCGTAAGACCGGAATTCCGAACCCGGTTTAAGGTTCATCCCCACGCCTGTGGGGAACTCCGGGCCAAAACCGGGCACGATGACCAGATTATTGGTTCATCCCCACGCCTGTGGGGAACTCTGCAGGTATTGGCGGCGGCGGCTTCTTGCCATAAGGTTCATCCCCACGCCTGTGGGGAACTCCAACTATCTTGATAGACATGAGTGGCCAGCCTAGGTTCATCCCCACGCCTGTGGGGAACTCACCTGAGTACCTGCAGGTAGGGCACTTGTATGCCGGTTCATCCCCACGCCTGTGGGGAACTCGGGATCTCCTTGCCGCAGGACTGGCAGGTGTTCGGTTCATCCCCACGCCTGTGGGGAACTCGAGAGTGCAAGGACGGTCCCCGCTGCCCCAAGCAGGTTCATCCCCACGCCTGTGGGGAACTCCCAGATCCTCCCTCCTCTGTCTTCGTGGGCATAGGTTCATCCCCACGCCTGTGGGGAACTCTATCCACACGATACCAGGAACTGGGAGTTTACTGGTTCATCCCCACGCCTGTGGGGAACTCATCTGAGGGGAACTGCTCGTCAAGCCCGGCCGAGGTTCATCCCCACGCCTGTGGGGAACTCGCTACGGTATAAAAGCGCAGCGAAACCCGTTTAGGTTCATCCCCACGCCTGTGGGGAACTCCTCAATGATCTGGGTGCGGTGGTGCTCATGCCAGGTTCATCCCCACGCCTGTGGGGAACTCAGGGCGCCGGTTTACCAGGAGAAACACGCCGGAGGTTCATCCCCACGCCTGTGGGGAACTCGCCGGAGCCTTGAATCGTGGTTTAATGCATGGAGGTTCATCCCCACGCTTGTGGGGAACTCTACGCATAGGTATGTGTTTGTATCCGACCAATAGGTTCATCCCCACGCTTGTGGGGAACTCCTAAAATCGGAAATGAAGGGTGATATGGAGTTAGGTTCATCCCCACGCTTGTGGGGAACTCTACGGCGGAGTAACGTCTATTATTCATGGGTTTGGTTCATCCCCACGCTTGTGGGGAACTCACCTGACCAGCGCCGATCTGTGTTGCCACACTAGGTTCATCCCCACGCTTGTGGGGAACTCTCTGTAATGCGCCGTTACGTATGCTTCGTTGATGGTTCATCCCCACGCTTGTGGGGAACTCGTCAAGCAGACCAACGCCCTTTGTCCTCATCGAGGTTCATCCCCACGCTTGTGGGGAACTCTCTCTAACTTATATACAATGAATGAATTTAGTAGTTATTTGGCATATAAGTATCGGGTAGTATTACAAAAACTGCAATCTATTATTATTTTGTGTGAATTATTTTTAAAAAACAATTACTGCCTCCAACTACCAACTAACATTCTGAGATTGAATATTGAGATCGTCAGCAGATAATTTTCAGGATTATCTACTTACAGCAATCATTGAGAAATGATTGTTCTCATTCAACCATTCTCGTTAGTGCAGATAATTGTTATTGATATTCATTCATTCATTCATTTATTCATTCATATATTCATTCATATATTCATTCATATCTTCATTACAGCAAATCAATCAAAAAAAGGCCTTGTAAACAGACCTTGTAAAAAGGCTCTGTAGAAATGCTGCGAAGCAAAAGAAGACGTGCGTACATGTGCAAACCGGTCGGATGCATGTCGGAAACAAGGACTCCTGCCTCACCCTCTTTTGTATCACCCTTTGGTTACCCTCATTGAACCCTTATTTTGGGGAATCGGGGGGCAAAACGGACGTATTTTCGTTCTTTATTTTCTCCCGGAAAAATACGACTGCAATGCCTTTTGTTTGCTAAAAATACGGCTTATTGCGGACTATTAAGCGGTCGCTATTGTCGGATATTTTGGGAGGACGTATTGGTTGTCTCCGGTTGAGAACTGTCCACTCCGGGCTTCTGTGTGGACACGTTTTTCCGGGGCACAGGCCCTTTTGGGGGTTATTTAAGCGTTGCCCAACCAGTAAGCCAGCAAAGAATGAGCGGAATCACCATTCTGCCGGGCATGGATCATATGTTCCTCTTTTATGTGATCTCTGTCTTCTCAGAAAATTACCACAATGCCCAAAAAAGAAGATCACTGAGAAACGGCACCACTACCGCCTACGCACCTCACCAATCAGCCCCATCATCCCCCTCGCCGCAGCCGTCACATCATCCTGCCCGACGACAGCAGATATGACCGCCGCCGAGTCAGCACCGGCCCGGAACACGTCCTGCACATTCGCAGGTCCAATGCCGCCAATTCCAACGAGCGGCACGGCGGGGAGTGCATCACGAATTTCCTGCAGGAGCACGAGGCCGCGGGCCGCCCCGGCATCCGCCTTCGAGTTTGTGGAGAAGACCGGGCCGAGGGCGACATAATCCGCTCCCTCCTCCACCGCCCGGCAGGCTTCTTCTACTGACCCGACCGACACACCGATGATGAATCCATCGCGTCTGCCTGCACATGTACCGGCACATCCAACCTCATACCCATCGGCACATGCATACACATCTGTATATCTGCCTGCACGTCCGGCTGCCTCTGCGGCCGCACGGGCTGCCGGGACCGAGCCGTCACCCTGGCCCAGGTGCACCCCGTCTGCACCGGACGCGATGGCGATATCGAGAGAATCGTTCACCACAAAGAGGGCGTCAGAGCAGGCAAGGGCGTTGCGGACAGCGACTGCCTCCCTGAGGAGGGCCGCCGGCGCCAGCTGTTTGTCCCGCAGCTGGATGATGCCTGCCCCGCCTGCCGCAGCAGCAGCGGCAATCGCTGCATGGGACCGATCCCTGCCAATCACCGTATCGGTGACGACATAGAGTGCCGGGATGGTTGTCAGTTCCGGCAGGTTGGTCGGTTCAGATAAATTCATGTGTGCAGCCACATTCCTCCACTCCGGCATCTTTATCGGTTCCTGTATTTTCGTTGGTTCAGGCATCTTCGTCTGCTCAGGCCGCATCCGCGTCCCTCGCGTCAGTCTCTTTCACGTCGGCATGGGCCGCGAGGTCCTCTTCCGTCAGGTTCGCCATCTCGTCAAAAAGGGCAGTCCGGAACGAGTACGGGCCGCGGGCGAGAGCGGCCGCCCGTTCACCCGCACGGCTGAAGGCAGCACAGGCGGCAGCACACGAGACCACCAGATCTGTCCCCGCCGCCGCAAAGACACCCACCACCGATGCCGTCATGCACCCGGTTCCCGAAAGGCGGCCCATCAGGGGGTTGCCGTTTCCTACGACAAGCGTCCGTTCGCCGTCCGATATATAGTCCTCAGAACCCGTCATCACCACAACCGTGCCATACTTCCGGGCACAGGCGGCAGTCACCGCTGCCGGGTCACCCAAAAGGCCCGCCGAGTCCACGCCACGGACCTCCCCACCGGCACCGGAAAGCACACCAATCTCACCGGCATTGCCCTTCAGGACCGCAATATCCAGTTCAGAGAGCAGGCGTTCACAGGCTTCAGTCCGCATCGCCGTTGCCCCTGCCCCGACCGGGTCAAGGACAACCGGTATACCACGGGCGTTGGCCGCCCGCCCTGCAATGAGCATCGCATCCACCTGGGCAGAAGAGAGCGTCCCGATATTGAGCACCACAGCGCCTGCCATTCCTGCCATATCACCGGCCTCCTCCGGTGCTGCCGCCATCACCGGCGCCCCGCCGGCGCATAGCGTGATATTGGCACAGTCATTGATGGTCACGGTATTCGTGATATGGTGCACCAGCGGGTGGCAGGAGCGCACCGCCATAAGGGCATCTGCTATGTTACGAGAATCCATTGGTATTCACCAAACGTAGTTATACTATTGGTCTCCGGACGTAAGAATGGTTTTCACACCGGCAAAAAAGTTCAGTGAGTGTGGGAACCGGTCTCTTCCCACGCCTCAAGCCCGTGCTTTGTACGATAGTCATTAATCGCTGTGTGAATCGCCTCTTCGGCAAGCACAGAACAGTGCAGTTTCTGGGGCGGCAGACCCTCCAGTGCCTCTGCCACCGCCTTATTGGAGAGCTCCCAGGCCTCTGCAAGCGTCCTGCCTTTGATCAGCTCGGTCGCCATGCTCGATGACGCCACGGCAGCCCCGCACCCGAAGGTCTGGAACTTTACGTCGGTGATGACGTCAGCCTCCACCTTCAGGTATATCTTCATAATATCCCCGCACTGGGCATTGCCGACCTCGCCTGTGCCGTCAGCAGCCTCGATTGCACCCTGATTTCTCGGGTGCTCAAAGTGATCCATCACCTTCTCGTTATACATATCTTATCTCCTCCTATTGACTGACTCCTCAGCTCCGGCGGCGTCAGAGGCGACATGTCCCGCAGCCGCTGCACGACTTCTTTCACCGCAGCGATCACATAGTCCACGTCTGCTTCAGTCGTCTCCTCGCCCAGAGTCAGGCGCAGCGAACCGTGCACCACCTCATGCGGCAGACCGCAGGCCATCAGCACATGGGACGGGTCCAGCGATCTGGAACTGCAGGCACTGCCGGTGGACGCCGCAATCCCGTAACGGTTGAGTAAGAGCAGTATAGACTCCCCCTCGATAAACTCAAAGACCACATTCACATTGTTCGGCAGACGTTTATCCGGGTGGCCGTTCAGGTAGGTGTGTGGAATCGCAAGCAGTCCCGCCGTCAGCCGGTCACGCAGGGCGGTGAGCCGCTCTGCATTCTCTGCCATATCGGCAACCGCAAGAGACACAGCCAGCCCCAGCCCGACAATACCCGGCACATTCTCTGTGCCCGCACGCCGGCCCCGCTCCTGTGCACCGCCGTGCATCAGGGGATCAAGCCGCACCCCCGGTCCGATATAGAGAGCCCCTGTCCCCTTCGGGCCGTGGAACTTGTGGCCTGATAACGACAACAGGTCGATATTCAGCTCACCCACATCGACCGGTATATGCCCCACCGCCTGCACCGCATCGGTGTGGAAGAGGACGCCGTGCTTCTTTGCAATGGCGCCAATCTCTGCCACAGGCTGGATGGTGCCGACCTCATTATTCGCCATCATCACCGTGATGAGAATCGTCTCAGGGGTGATTGCCGCCTCCACATCCGCGGGGTTGACCATACCGAAGCGGTCCACCGGGAGATACGTCACCGAGAAGCCCTGCTTCTCGAGCCACTCACAGGTATGGGAGATGGCGTGGTGCTCGACAACAGATGTGATGATGTGGCTGCCCTTCTCCTTCTTTGCAAAGGCCACACCCTTTAATGCCCAGTTGTCCGACTCCGTACCGCCGCTCGTGAAATATACCTGCTTCGGTTCTGCGCCTATGGCAGCCGCCACCCGTTCGCGTGCCTCTTCCAGCGCCTCCCGTGATGCCTTTGCCAGATCATAGAGAGAGGAGGGGTTGCCAAAATGTCCCGTCATATAAGGGAGCATCGCCTCTGCCACCTCAGGCCGGGTCGCAGTCGTTGCCGCATGGTCCATGTAGACCAGTCGCTTGTCAGTATTCATATCATATTTCCTCCCGGGCCAAATATGCAGACGGAATTTTCCACTGAGGCACAATAAACATATGCCACCTTTTGCCCGGAAAAAAAGGGCAGAACCGCCGAAATAGTTCAGTCAAAGAGTTCGTAGATGGTCGTTCGCCTTCTCAGCACCCGGCCGAGGTCGTCGGTGATACGTTTCATGCCAGCCGGATCAAAGTAATCGGCCGCAGAAGCACCGGCCTCCGCCGAGACCTCATCGGTGAACATCGTCCCGCCGAAGTCATTGCCGCCTGCCATGAGGCCCAGCGAGGCCATCCGGTCACCGGTCTTGCCCCACGAGATCTGGATATTGGGGATATTATCAAAGAAGAGCCGGGAGACCGCAAAGAGGAGGATATCCTCCCGCCCGATAGACCCACCCGTCACAAGCCCTGCCTTTTGCAGCGGTGTGTTCTCGTGGATGAACGGCAAAGGGATGAACTCCGTAAACCCGCCGGTCTCATCCTGTATGTCCCGTATCACACCGAGGTGTTCGGCCCGGTCGTCTGCGGTGTCAAGCGATCCGTACATGATCGTCGCGGTGGACTTCAGCCCCATCTCATGGGCCTCTTTGATGATACGGGCCCATTCAGCGGTGAGAACCTTGTTTGGGCAGATATTCCGCCGCACAGAATCCACGAGGATCTCGGCGCCTGTGCCCTGCATCGTCCCGAGACCTGCATCCCGAACCATCGCAAACACCTCGGCGGTCGTTATTCTGCTCTTTTTTGCCGCCCAGGTCACCTCATCCGGGCTCATCGTGTGGATGTCAGCCTCCGGGAGAATTTCATGGGCAATGCCGATCATCTCCGCATACCGTTCGGCGCTGAAGTCCGGGTGCACCCCGGATAAAAAGCAGAGCTCAGTCACATCGCGTGCCTTCGCAAGAGTGACCTGTGCCCGGATGCCTTCATTCCCCACATCATAGGCGTCCGGCGCCCCGGGAGGCCTCCCGAACGCACAGAACCGGCAGAGATTCCGGCATATATTGGTGATATGAATATTCTGATTGCGCACATAGGTGACCGCATCACCCACGGTCTGTTCACGGAGGACATCTGCTGCCGCAGCAATCTCCCATACATCAGACCCGCGTGCCTTCAGAAGGCCTGCTGCCTCAGCAGGAGTGAGCCGGTGCCCTTCAAGGACATCTTCCAGAAGCTCTTTCATATGGATCATTTCCCCTGATGTGGTGTGAACGCAGAGCTACAAAAGAGTTGTGAATGGCCCCCGTAAACAGGGGCCCGATCAAAGCGTTCAGCGTTTTTTGCCGGATTTTTCAGCGGTATTTTTGGAAGAACCCGTTTTTTTCCCGGAAGGTGCTGCATTTGCCATCTTTTTACCACCCCCGGCGTTCGCCTCGCGTCTCCGGGAATACCACTCCCAGACGATGAGAATGGCGATGACAACCACTGCAAACTCGACGATATGCAGGGGCAGATACCCGACAAGCGGTATGGCAAAGAGCGCCTTGCCGACGATCCACTCCTTTTTCACCGGCTGAATGGCACCGATGCCCTGATAGTAGGCATCCTGGTCGATGGTCGGATTATTGTCCCCCTTGGTGATGTAGCCGGCCTCAGTGGCATTATCATACCAGGCCACCGCCCGGTGGATGATGGGGTGCACCGACGTGTCGCCGTTGGGTTTGTAGATGATCACATCCCCATACACCTGTCTACCCTGCAGGTCAGGGAACGCGGCAAATTTCGCATACCCGGTCTCCTGCCCTTCTGCCCAGGAGGTGAGGGGACCATACCGGTCTGCTGCGGCCACAAAGACGAGGTCACCCACATTCATATTCGGGATCATGCTCCCTGACTCCACCGCAACGACGGCCGGCCAGGTACCGGAGAATAAAAAGAGGAGGAGTGCAACCCCGCCGACGACTCCTGCCACCCAGAGAATATCGCGGACAATGCCCGTCTTCGGGTCTTCGCTCTTCAAAAACCGCTGCACCCGGGTAACCACCCCGGGGCTCCGGCGCTGTTCCTTCATAATACAGTACCATACCCTTCAGAACATATGAAAGCTGGGGCAGACCAGCCGCTTCGTATGGGTTTTTACCGCCTGAACCCCAACCTGTTCGTATGCAGCGTCCACAGGAGATCGTGCTCGGGTTTCTGGACCGCGGGCTGCAGGTACACCCCGATGTGGTCTCATATATCGCCGAACAGGATGACCTCTCGCTTATCCCTGTGATCATCGATGCTGTGCCCCCGCATGCGACCGTCGTCACGACCGAACATATACCCGGCTTTACCCGGGAACGGGACGGGATGCGGTTTCTCACCGAAGCACCCGTTGATGTCATACACGGAGCGGGCTCTTATGAGAATAACGGTGTGAACTACACCGACTTTATCCACTACTTCAGGGACCGCTACAACCGCCTCTCCACCATACTGCGGACCCACAAGGCCTATGCCGGTGCCATGCCCATCGGCGGGATTGCCAAAAACAGCCGCTACTACAATATGGACATCGTCCTCATCGGCATGGTGATGGATGTCAGGAATACGAAAAACGGGCACAGGATGGCGATGCTGGAGGATCCGACCGGCATGATCAATGTCCTCTTCAATAAAAGCCATGAGCACTTCGCAGAAGCAGAACGTATCATCCCGGACGAGGTCATCGCGGTCACCGGCCAGCTCTCCAGTGACGGCAGCCTCTTCTTTGCAAACTCTCTCGCACGCCCTGACATCCCTGTGAACCACGCTCCCTTCCTGAGTGAAACACCCGGAAAGGCCGCATTCATATCCGATGTGCACGTCGGCTCAGACACCTTCCTCGGAGAGGCATGGGAGAAGTTCACGGCATGGCTGCACGAGCAGCCGGATATCGGCTACCTCCTCATCGCAGGGGATGTGGTGGACGGCATCGGCATATACCCCGACCAGGATAAGGAACTCACCATCCCGAATATCTACGGCCAGTATGAAGCATTCGCTGAAATGCTCAGGAGACTCCCGTCACACCTCCGGATCGTGGTCTCGCCCGGCAACCACGATGCGGTACGGGGTGCTGAACCCCAGCCCATCCTGCCCTCGCAGTTCTGTCAGCACCTCCCTGAAAATGTGGTTCTGGTGGAGAACCCGGCGGTCGTGAAACTCCAGGGGGTATCGGTGCTGATGTATCACGGCCGGTCCTTTGACGACATGATCGGCCTCATCCCCGGTGCCTCCTATAACCGGCCGGACGAGGTGATGGTTGAGATGCTCAAACGCCGCCACCTCACCTGCACATACGGGGAACGCACACCCATATACGCCTCCCGTGAGGACCGGCTCATCATCGACCCGATACCCGAGATCTTTCATACCGGCCACGTGCATATATCGGGCATCACGAAATACCGCGGGGTGCTTGCAATCAATGCCGGCACCTGGCAGTCACAGACCGCATTCCAGAAACAGATGAACCTCCAGCCGACACCGGGCCGTGCCATCATCGTTGATCTCCAGACCCTGGAACCGGAAGTGATTGACTTCCAGGCATAAGACCACAAAAAAGGAGTCAGACGGAGTCTCCTCTCCGGCGGATATGGTGTCCGGGAATGACCAGCCGAAAGACGGCACCTGTTCCACAGGTCCCGCACTCTGTGATGGATATCCCCGTAATCCCGAGCATCTCACGGGAGAGAAAGAGGCCAAGACCGGTATTTGTCCCATATCCACGGCCAAAGATCCTTTCTTTCTTCTCAGGAGGTACACCACTGCCGTCATCGGATATGGTGAGCACCCCGCCTTCCTCAGTCTCTGCAAGGGCAATCGTCACCCGGTTCGCCCCGTCAGCATGGCGCTGCACATTCTCCAGCAGGTTATAGACCACCTTCTCAAACATCGGGTCTGCAAAGACCTCAGTCTCCCCGCAGGCAAGGCTGACCGGCACCCCCATACCATTGAGCAGGACCTCTACATTGCGCACCACGGTTGCCAGACTCTGCCACCGGGGCGGCTCCATACCGAGAGCATCGTAGTCGCTGGTAAACAATATCAGCCGTCCGACGGTGTGGGCCGCGGCATTCGCCATATCCCGGTAATGATCAGCCTTATCGGGAGTCAGCGGCGCCATCCCGGTATCCCCCCGCAGCAGTTCGTCGCACATCAGAATAACCGAGACCTGGTTTAGATCG
>NZ_JAAAWJ010000005.1 GCF_009914725.1 Methanogenium sp. MK-MG | reverse complement strand
TAATGCTCACATCATGAGGGAATTAGTGGGGATTGTCGACGGATATAAACAGAACTGGGCAGGAAAGATGAAAACGCTCTTTGAAGATGTTTATAATTAGTAACTATTCACCCCACCCATCTTTTTGCCCGGCAATTCATACTGGCACAGTATTATACCAATCAGAACACTGCCGCGTCGTACCTGGGTGATTCGATGAAACATTCAAAGACAATACTATTTCTTTTCATTCTGATTGTGTGTGCAGGAGTCTGTATCTCTTCTGCCGTTGCCGGTATGTCTCCTGAGTTTATCTCCTCCTCTGCAACGGATAGTATCCGGTTCAGTTCAGCGGGCGATGAAGAGAAACCGGTTGTTGCACCAAAAACGGTTCTGAAGAAAGAGATTCTATATCCAGATCGGAGATATGCCCCGGGTGTGGTCATCGTCGTCTATGAAGTGCCGGATATGGTTGCCACAGGCCCGGAACATACCATATCCGCATCAGTCAATGCCGGAATCGGTGCGGTGGTGACAGCGTCGTACGTTACCGGGGTGCTGCCCGGTTATCAGGTTGTCTCCCTCCCTGAGAGCATGAGCGTTGATGAGGCACTCATCTATTATGGGAATCAGCCCGGCGTGGCATATGCCCAGCCGGACTTCATCTACACGATTGACGCGGTGCCGGACGATCCTCTCTACGGGCTTCAGTGGGGGCTGCAGAACACCGGCCAGGCAACCCCCCAGTTTCCTTCGGGAGGCACCGTTGGCGCTGACATCAGTGCAAAAGATGCCTGGGACATCACCACCGGGTCTGATACCGTTGTGATTGCGGTCATCGACACCGGTGTTGACTACCTGCATGCAGACCTCGTGGCAAACATGTGGGACGACGGATCCGGTCACAGTGGGTATGACTTCGTCAATAATGATGATGACCCGATGGATGACAACAGCCACGGCACCCACTGTGCCGGCATCATCGCTGCGGTGGGGAATAACGGGCTGGGTGTCACCGGTGTCTGCTGGGACACGCGAATCATGGCACTCAAGGTCTTTAATGCAGACGGTGTGGGGACGACCACCGATGAGATTGCCGCCACCAACTATGCGGTTACCCACGGGGCAGACATCCTCTCCTGTTCGTGGGGCGGGACGGATTATGACCCTGCGCTGAAGACGGCGATTGACAATTCCGGTCTCCTTACCGTATGTGCGGCGGGGAATGACGGCACGGACAATGATGTCATCCCGCATTATCCGTCAAATTTTATCAGCCCGAATATTCTCTCGGTGGCAGCCACTGCACCGGATGACAGCCTCTCTTCTTTCAGCAACTACGGCGCAACCAGTGTCGACGTCGGCGCTCCGGGCACGGACATCTACAGCACTATCCCACGGGAGATTTCGATAGGCACCACCCGCTACAGCGATGATTTTTCATCCCTTGCCGGATGGTTTGAGTATGACCATACCCAGTCCGGCCGGATGGCATGGCATCTCGACAACATGACCTACACCAGCGCCCCGTCTTCTGCTGCAACCGGGCCGTACGAGAATAGCTGGGACCAGTGGCTCGTAAAAACAGACAATATCTCCTTAGCGGGACTGACCAATCCGGTTCTCCGGTATCAATGGTCGGTTGATACCCAGATGAATTCTGATTTCGCATATGTGGGTATATCGGAAGACGGATCGGGTTTTTCATTCATCGGCCTGTCAGGATATACCGGCGGGTTTATCGAGCAGACGCTTGACCTCACAAACTTTGGTGGTACAGATTACACAGGCAAGAATATATGGATCGCCTACCGGCTGATAAGCGATGCATCAACCACCGGCAGAGGTGTCTGGGTCGATGACATCCAGATCGGTCAGCTGGACGGGCCGGTGACGTCAGTCTATGGCTACAAATCGGGGACGTCCATGGCCACACCGATGGTGTCAGGGGTGGCCGGCCTGCTTCTCGCGAAGAATTCCTCATATACTTTCGCTGACCTGAAAGCAACCATCATGGATACCACAGATTCCATCCCTGCCCTCACCGGAAAATGTGTCAGCGGCGGCCGGGTGAATGTCTCTGCCGCCATGGGCCCGGCGCCTAAGCCGCCTGTTGGTCCGCCGTCTGTCTCCGGGATCACTCCCTCCACGGGGTATGACACCGGATTCACCTATATCTCCGCCCTCACGGGGACGAACTTCACCGGCAATATGACCGTTCAGCTCACCCGCAACGGGGAGGCAGCGATCCCGGCGGAGTATGTCTATACTGAGAACACCACGCACGCCCGTTGCGCCTTTGACTGTGCAGGTGCTGCCGCCGGTGCCTGGGATGTCTCTGCCACGACCGTGGGCGGCACCGCTACCATGACCTCCGCCTTCACGGTCGCTGTCGATACCTCAGCGACAGACACGCTGACAATTCCGGTGGAGACCGGCTGGAACATGGTCTCTGCTCCCCGACAGGGCCTGGACGTTGACCTCACAAACATCACCCCCGGCACCCTCTACTCTTATGACCCCATGCAGGGGAAGTACACGAGCTGTAGCGTCGCTGATATCATCCCCGGCAGAGGCTACTGGGTCTCTGCCCCGTCACTCACTGATATCAGTGCGACCGGACACACCTGCCCGACATACCAGTATGGGGTGCATCCCGGCTGGAACCTCATCGGCTCCATCCAGACACCGGTTGCAACAGGAAACATCACTCTGGTTCCTGACTCACTGATCCTCACCGGACAGGTCTACGTATATGACCCCGGTACCCGGCAGTATACGGAAACCACTATTCTCACGCCGGGGAAGGCATACTGGATGGCCTTCTCCGGTGACGGGGTGATAATCGTTGAGTGACGGGGCCTTTCAGTGCGGAACCATTCAAAAAACTGAGGGGGAGACCTCTCCCTCATTGCGATTCAGAACCCCGCACCACCAGTACCGGCTGGCGGGCACGGCGGATCACGTCAGCAGAGACTGAGCCCAGGAATGCCTGTGAGAGGCTCGTTCTCCCGTGAGCACCCACTACGATGAGAGAGACATTTCTGTTATCTGCTATTCGCACGATCTCGTCTGCCGGGTTACCGCTGATGATCAAAGGTTCTACTTCAAGCCCTGCTTCGCGGAATCGGGTGACGCTCTCCATCATCAGCTGCGAGCACTCCCGGTGGACCCGGTCACGGAGGGTGTCTTCATAGGCTGTGGCCGAATCGGCATCCAGACCAGGAGGTTCGCTGATGACGAATTGTTTTTTCGGGCCGTCGGACACGTGCAGGAGCACGACCTTACGGCACCCGGCGCTCGTGAGTCTGAGGACGTAGTCTGCCGCCCTCACGGAGACGGGGGAGAAGTCGGTTGCAAGGCAGACCGTCTCAAAAAGCATACTGGCCCCTCCCCGGTATTGTATGTGCTGGTCTCAGGTGTATCATGATGATTCTTCCTGTCACATGTTGTTTACTGTCCGGCAGGGAAAAATATGTTGCGGCAATTATCTCCGGTCTTGCGGCTGAAATGCGGCTCTTCAGTATCTGTCCGGTCGAAAGAGTGAGAGTGCCGCCGATAGCAGGTTCGCACCCATGACATGCAGTGAGGTCTGTGCTGTCTCTCACATCAATGAATCGTGAACCAGCCAGGAGTGCCTCCAAGGGCAAAAAGAGAATACTATAAATGCCTGTACGAAGAAGAGCGCACGATGAAGACGATGCAGGAAATCCGGGACCGGCTGGCCAGTGGGGAGGCGGCTGTCTGGACGGCGATGGAGATGAAGGAACGGGTGCGGAAGGGAGACATTCCCACGGTGGACGAGGTGGATGTCGTCACTACCGGTAGCTTTGGTGTCATGTCAGGCACTGCTGCCGTGATGACCGTCCCCGTCGCAGCCCCCGGTGCATTTCTTCGGGCAGATACGGTCACCCTCAATGGTGTCCCTGCCTTCCCCGGCCCCTGCCCGAATGAACGGCTTGGCACCGTGGATCTCATGGTCTATGGCACTGCCGCCGCTTCAGAAATCTATGGCGGCGGCCACCTGTTCCGGGATCTGGTGGACGGCAAAGAGGTCGATGTGGTGGCAGAGGCCGGCGGGAAGACCTTTGAGAACACCATCTACATCGAGGACCTCCCTGCCGCCCGCATCTTCACCACCCGGAGCTGTTTCCGTAATTACACCGCCTTTGTGAACCGTGGATCTGATCCCGCCCGCACCATCTTTTCGGTCCTTCCCTTAGAGGGTCACATGAGCGCGGCAACCGTATCAGGGTGCGGGGAGATAAATCCGGTCGAAAACGACCCTGCTCTCGGCCATATCCGACCGGGCACCCCGCTTCTGTTAAACGGTGCCATTGGCATGGTGATGGGTGAAGGCACCAGAAGCACCCCGGAACGCCGCAACATCGCCGCCTGTGCCGAGCTCAGTGCGATGGACGGCGACTGCATGGGAGGTTTTGTCACTGCCCATGGCCCGGAGTGCCTCACCTCGGTCGCCATTCCCCTACCTGTCCTTTCCGCAGACGACATCATCCGCCTATCAGTCACAGATGATCAGATCTCTCTCCCGGTGGCAGACATAAACGACCGTGTCCCCTTCTCCGCTGCCTCCTATGCCGATGTCTGGCAGCAGACCGACTTCACTGTGCAGGTAGATCCGCTTCGCTGCCTCTTCTGCGGGCCCTGCACCGCCGCCGAGGCCTGCCCGACAAAGGCCGTGATGATGGGCGGTGGCATTATGCGTTCACGCTGTGTTG
Source organism: Methanogenium sp. MK-MG (assembly GCF_009914725.1). Lineage (GTDB taxonomy): Archaea > Halobacteriota > Methanomicrobia > Methanomicrobiales > Methanomicrobiaceae > Methanogenium. The sequence goes on along the minus strand of NZ_JAAAWJ010000005.1, from coordinate 53,095 downwards.
CCTGCGGGACCTGTGTGCATACCTGCCCGAATGGTGTCTATACGATGGATGCCGGTGCCCTGCATCTGCAGGATGACAGCGAAGCAGCCGTGCCCATCGTGCTCCGGCAGTCAGACAGATCACGGGCTGAGGCACTCTGTGAACATCTGAGAGTGCAGCTCCAGAGGGGGGAATTCCTGTTATGACCGCCTCAGATCGTCTCATCAGGCCGACACAAGGTGTCTCCATCCTGCCGGTATTCTCTGTTTGGTTTTGCAATGCAGGGATGCCTGCAAACATGAAGCTGATGCACTCCGGGGAGGTGACCTGCCATGCATGAAGAGAGTGCCCTGAGGTATGTTGCTTCCGCCGGTGTGGACACGGTCGTCAGCCTGCCCTGTGACCGGACACAGAATCTACACTCCCTGATTCTGGACAGCTTCCGGCAGATCACGGTTATGCGTGAGGAGGACGGTGTCGGCCTCTGTGCCGGTCTCTTTCTTGCAGGAAACCGCCCGATGATGCATATACAGAGTTCAGGCATCGGCACGATGCTCAATGCAGTCATGAGCCTGCCGGTGCCGTATGAACTCCCACTCCCGGTTCTTGCCTCGTGGCGGGGCATCCACCGGGAGAAAATTGAGGTCCAGATGCCGTTTAATATCCATCTCCCCGATCTCCTGGATGCGCTGGACATTGTCTATACAGTGATACACGAGGCAAGTGACCTCGATCGTATCGGGGGAGCCATTGCCGATGCCTTTGAGCACCACCGGCCGCATATCATCCTCGTCTCCCCGAAGGTATGGGAAGGTATCGGGGGTACAGCCGGGAGTCCGACCCCCCGGGCCCTTCCCCCCCGCAGCCGTGAAATCACTCTTGCATACAAACGAACGGTCACCGAACCGTTCTGGCGCCGGGCGGATGCCATCGGTGCTGTGGCACCGCTCCTCACCAGTGAACTGGCGGTCACCAATCTCGGGGTGCCTGCAGACGAACTCTACGCTGCCCGGGACCGGCCGGAGAACTTCTACATGATGGGAAGCTATACGCAGGCGACGCCCATCGGGCTGGGGCTTGCCCTCGGGCAGGACCGGGACGTGGTCGTCTTTGACGGGGACGGCAGCCTCCTCGGGACGGCTATCCTGCCGGTTGTGGCCGCAGAAGCGCCGGAAAATCTCACCATCATCGCCCTTGACAACGGGTCATTTGGCAGCACCGGCGACCAGCTGACCCATGCGTATGGGGTCGCTGACCTCGAACTGCTGGCCCGCGGTGCAGGCATCACCCGGACGTGCAAGGTGCAGGATGAGGGAGGTCTCCGGGCGGCATATCGTTCCCGCGAACCCGGCCCCCGCTTCATCCATGCGGTGATCGCACCCGGCAATGCAAGGGTGCCGGGTATTCCTTTCCGGGCACGGGAGATCAGGGACCGGTTCATGGGGGCGGTCTGGTCTCCTGCGATGAAACAAACCCTTTTTGGTTAAAGCAAAATCATTTTAGTCCATCGATCCAACGGTATTGAGAAAAACATGCCCGAGATATCGCGTGTCCGCACTGTCAGTATTATCACTATTCTCATAGCCATGCTTGTCTGTGCATTCTTTCTGGCACTGAGTCTTGGACCGACGACGGTGCCATTTGCCGCGTTCATCCCGGACGATCCGCTGGGCATGCTTGGGTCCCTCTTCTCCGGTGGGGACATTGCCCGTTTCTTCTCTGACCAGACGTCGTATCTCATCGTCTATTCGATCCGCCTGCCGCGGGTGATTGCAGCAATCCTCGTCGGTGCGGGCCTTGCTGCGGCGGGCACTGCGATGCAGGGACTCTTTCGCAATTCAATGGCAGACCCCTATATCATCGGCACCTCTGCAGGAGGGGCGTTTGGCGCCGCCTTCACCATCGTCTTTATGGGCGGTCTCTTTCTGCCGGTCTTTGCCTTCTTCGGCGCCATTGGGTCAACCTTCCTGGTCTATGCCATTGCCACACACCGCGGGCGTGCGTCGGTGGAGACTCTGCTCCTGACTGGTATTGCGATATCGATGTTCTTCTCGTCCATCCTCTCGTTTCTTATGTACTCGGCGGGAAAGAGTCTGCATCAGATCGTCTTCTGGCTGATGGGCGGCTTCTGGAATGTCTCATGGAACGATGTCTGGCTTGGCCTGCTCATTCCCATAGGGGGTATTCTCCTTATCGCCCTCGCCCGTGACCTGAATATTCTCTCCCTCGGCGAGGAGGATGCCCTGCATCTCGGTGTCAATGTAGAGCAGTTCAAGCGAATCTTACTCTTTGTTTCATCAGCACTCACGGCGGTTGCGGTATCCATTGCGGGAGCAATCGGATTCATCGGGCTTATTACGCCGCATGTGATGCGGCTTATTGTCGGCCCTGACCACCGGATTCTCTTTCCAACGTCAATGCTTGCAGGCGGCCTCTTCCTCCTGATCGCTGATACCCTCACCCGGTCGTTTCTGGGAGAGATGCCGGTGGGTGTGATCACCTCCTTTGTCGGTGCACCTTTCTTCATCATGCTGCTGCGCAGGAGAATGCGGGCATGATCGATGTGGACGATCTCTGTGCAGGATACGGCGGCAAGGATATCATCGGGGAGATCACGTTTGCCGCGGGGAGAGGGGAATTCATCGGCATCATTGGCCCCAACGGCTCCGGGAAGACCACGCTTCTGAAGGCAATCAGCCGGGTGCTGGAGATCTCCGGCGGTGTGGTGACCCTGGAGGAGCGGGCCCTCGCTGACTTCGGGCAGAAGGAACTCGCCCGGGTGGTGAGTGTCGTCCCGCAGGATACGGCGATGAACTTCTCCTACACGGTGGCAGACATCGTCATGATGGGCCGGTTCCCCCATAAGGAACGGTTTGCAAAGGATGATCCGGATGATTACCGCATTGTGCGGGAGGCAATGGAGGTGACCAATGTCGTCCACCTTAAAGACCGGCCGGTGACAGACATCTCTGGCGGTGAACGGCAGCGGGTAATAATTGCCCGTGCCCTAGCCCAGCAGCCGAAGGTGATTCTCCTGGATGAGGCGACCGCCCACCTCGACATCAGCCACCAGGTGGAGATCCTCTCCATCATCCGTGACCTGGGAGAGACAGTCACAAAGATCGGGGTATTCCATGACCTGAACCTGGCCGCTGAGTTCTGCGACCGGATTGTTCTCATGTCAGAAGGCCGTATTCGTGCCATCGGTACACCTGCTGAGGTGCTCACAATGGATCGCCTGCGGGATGAGTATGGCATCACGGCGATGGTCCAGGCCAATCCGGTCACCGGCCGCCCGCTCGTGACACCCCTGAGTGAAGGGGTGCCGCCCGCTCTCTGTGGTGCCCGCATTCATATCATCTCCGGCGGGGGCACCGGTGCGGGCCTGATGTATACACTCTCGGCGGCCGGCTGTCTGCTGACAGCGGGTGTGCTCTCGCCCATGGATTCTGATTATGCGGCAGCATCACGGCTGGGTATTCCCTGTATTACGGTGCCTGCCTTTGCACCCATCACCCCTGCCGTCTGTGATGCACTCGGGGCATACCTTGACGGGGCGGATGTGATTATTCTTACGGCAATGCCGGTGGGGGAAGGCAATCTGCCGAATATCCGGGTCATTACCAGCACCCGGCGCTCCCGGCTTGTGTTGTATGTGCCTCCCGGAGAGGAGTTCACCGACTGCACACCGGCAGGGGACCGTTCCTTCCTTGCGGCGATCCGGGCCGCGGGCTGTCCGGTTGTCTCATCCCGTAGTGCCCTCTATAAAGAGGTCGAAAAAATGGTCCATACCCGTAAAAAGGCGTAAATACTATTGCTAATGCAATTGGTTTTTCTTTTTTGGCTATCTCTTTAAAACAGGTAATGTCAGGGATTTAGATATAACTAAATATTATTTAATCAGATATCATTGATTTATTACCAAAAGGTTTGTGTATGACTCTTAAGAAATGTATTCAGTTTTCCCTTTTTATCATGGTGCTTCTCATCATGGTGCAGGGCTGTACAGCAACTGATTACCTGACATTCCACGGCGATGCCCAGCGTACGGGCTACGTCGCGGATGCAGGTCCTCTCTCGGAGAATATCCGCTGGTCGGTTTCACCCGGCTCGATTGATTCCTCACCGGTGGTGGCGGGCGATCGTGTTTTTGTCGCAACCAGTCCTGGCATGAGTGATCCCGGCGCAACACTTGCCGTATACTGTTATGATACGGATACCGGGGAAGAACTCTGGACATATGAGACCGGATCTGAGTCTGGTCTCACCATTGCAGATGATCTGCTTATTGTCGGTGGCATGGACGGGTATCTCTATGCTCTTGACATCACGGACGGCTCTCTGTCCTGGTCGGTTCAGGCAGATGAAAACCCCGGATTCTTTGGTCTTTCCTCATCTCCGCTCTATTACGACGGTCTGCTCTATGTACTGACTCCCTCTGACGGCGGTCTGCATGTCTATGACCCTGCAGACGGCAGTGAGATCTGGTCGGTGGCATTCGGCGCCTGGGACGTCGGGTGGACTAATGCGACCTACTTCACCGCTCCTGCAGCAGCAGACGGTGTGGTCTATTTCCCGTCCAACCTCTCAGAGCTTTACGCGTATAACACGGCAACCAAAGCAGAAATCTGGAATGTATCCCTTGATGCGACCATCGCATCAGCGCCTGTTATCGGCACTGACTCGCTCTTTGTGACAACCGCAACGAGACTCTATGAAGTATCTCTTACAGATGGCAACATCCTTGCGAACCGGGAGATTAATGCCCAGCTGGGCACTCCGGCACTGGACACCACCACCGGTCTGCTCTATGTGGGAACAGGAGGTGGACTGGTCTGCCTGGATGCCACAGATATCACCGCAGCTCCGGTCTGGGATGTGGCTACCGCAAAGATTGCTGTTTCACCGGTGGTGGCAGGCGATTATGTCTATGCCGCAACCAATGAGGAGCAGTCCTCTCTCTATGCCTTCGCTGCCGCTGATGGCGCAGATGCCTGGTCCTATACCCTCCCTGCACCGGAAGGCGGAAACTGGGCGTCATTCTGGGGCTCATCACCTGCAGTCGCGGACGGCACTCTCTATATCGGCGCTGAGTACACGAACACACTCTTTGCCTTCGGTGAAAATGTTACCCCCATCGAGCCTGTCGTTATCTTCGACGGCAGCGTGACGGTCGTCGAGGGTGAGACCTTCAGCTTCGTTCCGTCCAACAATGCGTCCGCGTCTTACACGGTCAACCGCACCACTGACCTCGCTGCCCTTGACATTGCAGCCACGACAGGCGGGTTTACCTTCAACGCCTCTGATGCCTGGTATGCAGACTATGGTTCGTTCCTCTTAGAGGATATTGACGGTGTCACAAACGATGACTGGCAGACAGAGAACGCTCATTCATGGAGTATCTACCTGAATGATGCTCCCGCACCGGTCGGTCTTGGTGCCAATGATCTCACAGACGGCGACACACTGACCTTCTACTTCTGTCCGACCGACCCAGACACGTGGGCTGCCCTCATTGACGAGGCAACCTACATCGTCGAGATTGATGTGACCGTTGACGGCGGTGTCACCCCGGAGTACATCTTCGATGGCAGTGTGACGGTTGTCGAGGGTGAGACCTTCAGTTTCGTCCCGTCCAACAATGCGTCCGCGTCTTACACGGTCAACCGCACCACCGACCTCGGTGCCCTTGACATTGCAGCCACGACAGGCGGGTTTACTTTTAATGCCTCTGATGCCTGGTATGCAGACTATGGTTCGTTCCTCTTAGAGGATATTGACGGTGTCACAAACGATGACTGGCAGACAGAGAACGCTCATTCATGGAGTATCTACCTGAACGGCGCTCCCGCACCGGTCGGTCTTGGTGCCAATGATCTCACAGACGGCGACACACTGACCTTCTACTTCTGCCCGACCGACCCAGACACGTGGGCTGCCCTCATTGACGAGGCGACCTACATCGTCGAGATCGATGTGACAGTATCTCCTGTTGCCGTCTCTGATGTTGTGGTGACGGATGCCGCACGTGGCGGCATGGCCCAGGCACAGGTTACAGTCAAAGCACAGGATGCGGGCTGGTATGTCGTGGTTGTCAGTGGCGTAAACAGTGGCGGCGACAGTCTTGCAGGCATCGCCACGGTGCAACTTGACGCGGGCACTCCTATGGATATCCCGGCGCTCATTGCTGTGCCGCAGCAGGCACAGACCGGCACATATACTCTCTATGCTGGTGTCTACACGCTTGATGATTACCCCAACGGCCTGCTTAACCACAGTGAGGGAGTAGAATGCGTCATTTCCTGACGGCACTTCTCATCACCCTTCTCTTTGTCTGTGCCGCACCGTGTGCCGCACTTTCGATAGAGACGAGTGGGGGCACAGCAGGCCAACCGGTCACGGTAACGATGGATGGACCGGCGTTTGTGACGTTCCAGATGGACAGTGGAGTGCCGGTGTATGCCTATGGCACGACAGTCAATTTCATTCCCGCGACCACAGGGACGCTTTCCATCACTGCAGAGAGCGGTGGTGAAGTGGCAGATGCAACCGTTACTGTCGTCACCGGCGGCGGTGGTGGCGGCGGCGGTGATACCCCTTCCATTGTCTGGAAGACCGTCACCCTGCCCACAGGCACTTTTAACGTAACCGCTGACAATTCCGAGGAGATCTATGCGGTTAAATGGCAGACAGCGCTTGGTGTGCTGGAAGCAGCGGGCATCAGCTTTAAGGTGAGTGACAAGTGGGATTCTGGTCTCTTTGTCCTTGAAGTGGATGGAAAACCCACCGAAGGTACCGCCGGCTGGATGTACCAGGTAAACGGTGTCTCTCCTGCCTTAACTGCAGACAAAAAATCGGTATCTGCCAATGACAGGGTGGTATGGTACTACAGCGAGTCGATGAGCCAGACACCCGAGCAGTCTTCGAGAGCATTCTTCTTTAAGGTGCAGACGAGCACTGCTCCCGCTCCCGGTGGTTCATCCACTGAAACCGGAGAGACTGAAACCGAACCTGATGCCGGGGCAGAAGCTGCCTCGTATCCGCTCTCCCTCCCGCCGGGTTCCGACCTCCGCCTGAGCGAGGGCCGGATGTACCTGACGGTCAACGTCCCGATGGCCACTTCAGCCGGGGATCAGATCAGCTTTGAAGGAAACACCATGCTCATCACCCGTGAGGATGTCATCTTAAAAATTCGCTTTGCTGACTTCACCGACAAAAAAGGCATCATTGCAGGGGAAATAACCGATGTCAATGTCGAGACCATGCCTGTCACGGTGATATGTGCAGGTGGGGCCACCCCGGAGATTGGCCTCCTGATATCCCTCATGACAGTCCCGATGGACGCAGACGTTGATGTTATTGCGACTCCGCTCTCTGGTCTCTCTGATGTACCGGCAGCTGTGCTGAATGCTGCAAACAGAGCACTCAGCGCTGATGGCATGGCAGTCGGCACTGCCGGCTGGCAGATGGATGTCGAGAAACGCGGTCTTGAGAATGGTGTGGATGTGGGCGATGTGACCGTCCGCATCACCACAGACCCTGCATGTATTGCACAGGCAGGCGGCATCTCCGCACTGCGCCTCATCCATATCATGGATGACGGCACCGCAGAGGTGCTTGCCCTTCGGTCTGTGGGCACCACTGCTGATGGAAAGACCATCCTTGAGGCAGGGCCTGCAGCAGGACTCTCATCGTTCCTTTTTGTCTCCGTCACCGATGCGCCGGCATCGTCCGGCACTGCAGCTGCAACACCGGCACCGACCGGGACTCCTGCACCAACCGAATCCGGTACACCCCTCTCTGCACTCTGTGCAGCAGCGGCCGGTATTATCGGGATAACCGCCATATACCGGAACCAAAAAAGATAATCCATACAGGACTGGTTGAAAAATGAATACAGAAAAACTTCTTTTTTTTTTAATACTTCTCATCATTCCGTGCCTTACGGTCACGGCAGGGGCATATCCGCTCACAGCAGACAATGATGAAGTCGACAGTGCGCTTGCCTACCTCGCCTCCTGCCAGCAGACAGACGGCGGGTTTGCAGAAGACGGGGAAGAGTCGTCCCCGGCCCTTTCCACCTGGGCCATCCTTGCGATTGTGGCAGCAGGCGGCGACCCAAACCAGTGGTCTCGTGGCGGTGCCTCGGCAGGTGAGTATCTCCACACAGTGGCAGATGAGACCGTGGCAATCGACGGCACGTCGGAGACTGCGAAACTGGTAACCACACTTGTCGCGGCAGGCGAAGATCCCCGGAATTTTGAGGGGTATGACTTTGTCGCATTCCTGCAGAAGAAACAGCGGGAAGACGGCCGCTACGGAGAACATATCTACACGACAAGCTGGGCCATCATCGCCCTTTCTGCGGCAGGTGAGGATGTATCCAAAGGGGTTTCATGGCTCTGCTCCCAGCAGAATGAAGACGGCGGCTTTGGCTGGGCAGTAGGGGCAGAGAGTGATTGTGATGACACTTCATCTTCAGTTGAAGCTCTCATTGCAGGCGGAACGCCACAGGATTCCCCTGTCATCCGCGATGCGGTCGCCTTCCTGAAATCCATGCAGCAGGCAGACGGCGGGTTTAACTACGGCGGGTCAAGTGCGACCAACTCCGCATCTGACTCATGGGTTATACAGGCACTTGTCGCGGCAGGCGAGGACCCTCTCACCTGGACGACTGCTACCGGCAACACCCCGGTCTCCCATCTGCTCGCATTCCAGGCAGATGAGGGGTATTTCCGGTGGACATCTGTTCTCACCGATGTCCCCTGTAAGATGACTGCAACCGCCATCCCGGCGTTAACCGGCAAACCGTATCCTGTCATTCCGGATAAGGGTGCAGTGCCGGTCCCGCCCCCAACACCAGCGGCAACACCGGCGCCCGCACAGACACCGGCAGTCTCTGCCAAAGAGACGTCTGCCACCGCCCCGGCAGCAGGCGGACGGACCATCACCGATGACTTCGGGAATGAGGTATACATCCCCGCCGAACCTCAGCGGATTGTCTCACTGGCACCGGCCAATACCGAGATTCTCTATGCACTGGGTCTCGGGGACAAAGTGGTCGGTGTGACTGACTACTGTAACTATCCTGAAGAGGCCCTCGCCGTTGAGAAGGTCGGCGGCTACAGTTCGGTGAATATCGAGAAGGTCCTGCAGGCGAAACCCGACATTGTGGTGGCGGCATACGGCAACACCGCAGAAGTCATTGACCATCTGGAAAGCCTGGGCATCACGGTCATTGCCCTCAACCCCGCCTCCATCGGGGATGTCATGAACAATATCCGCCTCATCGGTGAGGCGACCTGGACGGATGCCGAAGCCACAGCCGTGGTGAATGATATGCAGGCACGGATTGATGCTGTGGAAGAAGCGGTTGCATGCGCCAACACCACCCCGTCTGTCGTCCACATGGTCTGGAATGATCCGATCTGGGTCAGCGGCAGTGGTTCGTTCCAAGACGAGATGTTTGAGATGGCAGGCGCCTCCAACGCCTTCTCCTCGGTGAAAGGCTGGGAAATAGTGAGTATGGAGGAGTTCATCGTCACTGACCCGGATGTCATCATTGCGAACTCCGGCTCCGGCATGGGTGGGGGCAATTATGATATCCTCTACCGGTATATTACGGAAGAACCACGGTTCCAGGGTCTGAGCGCCGTCAAAGAGGACCGGGTCTATCTGGTGGACTCTGACATCATCGACCGGGGCGGCCCGAGAATTGTGGAGGCCCTTGAGGTGGTGGCGCGTGATATCCACCCCGAGTGCTTCCCGGAAGGGAATGTCCCCATGCCGGTTGCAACACAGACCCCTGCCCCGTTCATCGGTGCGCTGGCGGCCTTAGCCGTTGCAGGGTTCTGTTTCAGGAGGCAGGGTGAGTGATCGGACGATATCCGGCTGTTATTATTGCAGCCATTTTTTTCTCTCTTCTTCTCCTTTCTTCCCCTGTTGCGGCAGACGAGTGGGTGCCCGCAGGGTCTGATCAGCCGGGCTTCCGCATCATGGATGTGGCGGTCTCCGGTGACGGAACATACACTGCCCTCGCCGGGGATGCCGGTATTATTCTTTTCACGTCAGAGGGCGCTGAGTGCTGGCGCAGCCCGGAAGGAAGCTACCGCTCTGTTTCCCTCTCCGATGACGGGAGCATTCTTGCGGCAGGCGGTGACGGAATTCGTGTGCTGCACAAAAATACCACCGTACTTGCCACTATACGGTCCAGAAATTTTGTGAATGACGTCGCAGTGACAGCAGACGGCAGCCGGATTGCCGCCGCGGCTGATGACGAAACCCTGCGTTTCTATACGTCTGCAGGGGAACTTGTCTGGAGCACTGAAACGGGTGATGACCTGGTATCCGTTGCCGTCAGCCCGGATGGGACCTACATTGCAGGCGGGACATCTACCGGGAATGTGGTGCTCTTCTCCGGTAGCGGGGATGAACGCTGGACCTATGCTCTCTCCCGCCAGCCGGTGCCCTCGGTGGCTGTGGCAGACAATGCCCGGACCATCGCTGCAGTCTCTGCAGATGGTGCGGTATCCCTTATTTCACGGGCGGGTGGCCTTCTCTGGTCAGGATCTGCTCCGCATGCAGGCGGCGTCTCTGTCACTGCGGACGGTGCCTGTGCTGCTGTGGCAGACCGTCAGGGTATCCGGTTCATTGAGCGGGATGGCACCATGAACGGTCAGATTACGGGTGTGGACGCCTCGGTCGCCGTTGCAATGGACAGCGGCGGAAGGCTCATTGCGGTGACCGACGGTGCCCGTGTCAGTGGATTTACCCGGGAGACTGCCGCCACCGCACCGGGTGAGACGAAACTACCGGTAGGAACCGTAGTAAACGCGACAAACACTCCCGCGGCCGCACTCACTCCGACACTGGAAGATACACCGGTTTCGACCCGGTCACCCCTCCCTCTTCTTCCGGCGATAGCGGGCCTGCTTCTTTCGGCAGGTCTCACTGCGGCGGGCAGACGGTTCAGGGAATAATCAGGATTTACCCGAATTGCATTTCCATTTTTTTACTATGTCATGCAGCCCGGCCAGGCCTGCCGGGTGGCAGCTTACGTTGACGGCACGCTCACCATGATGGCATAAAAAACAGATTTCTCATCTTACTCCCGGCGGCGGATCAGGGATTCAAAGGCTGCACGGTAGGCGTCCGGGCTGGGTCTGATGATGGCCACCGGTATATCGACGATACGCTCCACCAGTGTGGTGAGAATCGGGGCACAGATGATGCCGATGGCGCCGTCCTTTTCGGCACGCACGGCAGCGATGATCACCTCTTCCATCGTATTGGCGCTATAGCCGTGGATGCGGTAGGTCGTATCGTTTATTGTATACTTCACTGACTGGAGTTCATCCAGGAGAAACTTTGCAGCGATGACTGCGACAAAGTCCTTCTCTTTCGGGTCAAAGACATCAGCGATTGCCTTCACCAGTGAGAACCGGGGATCCCTGTCGCCGGAGGTGATCTTATAGAGGGTCGCAGGGGAGATACCCACCAGCCCTGCCAGTTCCTTTATGCTCATACCCCGCCGGTCAAGCTCCTCTTCCAGTGCCGTCCTGAAATCCGTCTCAAATACCCGGGTTGCAAACATCAATGTTCATTAGGACAGTACCCACTTAAGGGTATCCAAGTCTGCCTTGAGGTGGTTTTTGCTGCTGGGGCAGGTATCTGTCGGGGATGTGTGGTGTCCCCGGCAGCTGACGGTTTATATATGGGCATGGCATAGTATCTTCCATGCAGGATCTGGAACCATTTCTTGTGGGCGGCGAGTGGCGCACCAGCCCGGCCGTCCTGGACGTCACCGACCCCTATAACGGCGGTAGCGTGGGGTCAGTCTGTTTAGCAGGAAGGGAAGACTGCAATGATGCCCTTGTTGCAGCAGAGGCCGGTTTTATGCAGATGCGCGATCTCCCCGCGTATCGACGTTCCGAGTGCCTTATGGCGATGGCGGACTATCTGGAGGAGCATGCGGATGAGGCAGCAGAACTCATCATATCTGAAGCAGGCAAACCCCGGCAGGCGGCCGTTGGGGAGGTGATACGCTCGGCTGACACCCTCCGTATCTCCGCAGAAGAGGCCCGCCGCATCGGCGGTGAGATCCTGCCTCTGGACTGGACCGAAGGCGGGGGGGGACGGACCGGTTATCTATACCGTGTGCCGCTGGGGATTATCCTCGGGATCACCCCCTTCAACTTCCCACTCAACCTTGCCTGCCACAAACTCGGCCCGGCCCTTGCCGCGGGCAATGCCTGTATCCTGAAACCGGCCTCAAAGACACCGTTCTCTGCCCTCTTACTCGGGGAAGCGGCCCTGGCCGCAGGTGTGCCTCCCGAGGCTGTCTCGGTTCTGCCCTGTCTGCCGGAGACCGCAGAGGCGATGGTCAGTGACTCACGGGTGGCGATGGTCTCGTTCACCGGCAGCCCGGAGGTGGGCTGGCACCTGCAGGCGGCGGCGCGGACACCGCGGGTCGGGCTTGAGCTGGGTGGAAATGCGGCAGTCATCGTGCATGAGGATGCCGACCTCGCCTACGCGGCCGCCCGGATCGTGCGTGGTGCCTTCTCCTACAGCGGGCAGGCCTGCATATCGGTCCAGCGTGTCCTTGTCCACCTCGCGGTCTACGATGAGATGCGGCTCTTAATCTGTGAACGTGCGGCAAGTCTCGTCACCGGTGACCCGGCGGCACCCGAGACCGATGTGGGCCCGATGATCAGTGAATCTGCAGCGATCGCAGCAGAGAAGAAGATACAGGAGGCGGTGGAGGCAGGGGCAGTCTGCTGCACCGGCGGAAAACGCGAGGGTGCGGTGCTGCAGCCTACGGTTCTTGAAAATACCGAACCGGCGATGGCGGTGAACGCGTGCGAACTCTTCGCACCCGGCCTCACCCTCACTCCGTATGAGACATGGGCAGAAGCAGTTGCAATGGCGGCAGACACCCCGTACGGGTCTGCAGGCCGGTATCTTTACAAACGACCTCACCCGCATCCGTGAGGCCTCCCGTGGTATCCCGGTGGGAGGGCTCATGGTAAATGACATCCCGACATTCCGGATGGACCATATGCCCTATGGCGGCACCCGGCGCTCCGGTTTTGGACGGGAAGGGCCGCGGTCTGCCATACGGGAGATGACCGAGGAACGCCTGGTCGTCATCAACCAGCAGGGCGGGTGCTAAGAGCCACCCTCCTCCTGTCCACCCCCTTATGCAGAGCTTTTTTCCCTTCGGCACCGCTATACTACAACATATGCTCAGCAGGTACAGGGGATGCATGCTGGGTGCTGCCATCGGTGATGCACTGGGGATGCCGCAGGAGACGCTGCCCCCCTCCCTCTCGCGTCTGGGGGAGAGCTACGGAAAACCGCTGCGCCGCCACCCAAACGAGGGCCTCAGGCCGGGCCAGTTCACTGATGACACCCAGATGATGCTGTGCGCGGCCGAACTGTTAGGTGAAGGGGCGTTTACCCCAAAGGAATACGGCAGCAGGCTTGCTGCCATGCACGCGAGGAGGCGGCTGCGGTTCCCGGACGGTACGGTTTCAACGGCGTGCGCCCGCATCACTGCAGGCCTGCCTGACTCTGGTCGTGCCTCGACCACCGCCGGGTGCATGGCCCTTGCGGTGCCGTTTGCCCTCGCCTGCCGGGACGGCGACGATATGCGCGAGCGCCTGCAGGCCGCCTGCGAGGTCACCCATACCCACCCGGCCGCCTATGGTGCCACCATCTCCTATGCCCTCTTTCTGCGTGCGGTGCTGCACCGGCATCCCGACCCCTTCCGCGTGGCAGAGGAGATTGCAGGAGAGTATGATGTCCGGCTTGCCGGGTCCATCAGAAATGCTCTTGCGCTGGAGAAGGAAGGTCTCTCTCTGGAGACTGCACTCATTTCTGTGGGCAATGATGTCGCTGTCTACCATACATATCCGCTTTCTCTCTTCCTGATTGCCCGTTTTGGACAGGATGAGACGTTTTTACCGGTTGCCACCCATGTCGGCGGCAACACTGATACCATCGGTTTTATCTGCGGGTCATGGCTTGGTGCAGCAGATGGGACCGCCGGATTTGGCTATGAACTGCTGATGCAGCTGGAGGACCGGGCACACATTGAGGAGACTGCTGAAGAGCTATTTGACCTGGTTTCAGGAAAGAATTAATTCCTGTATAGAACGATATCTTTTTTATGGAAATTGCGATCATCGGAGCCTCCGGTTTTACCGGCGGTGAGCTCATCCGCCTCCTTGCAGGTCATTCCGAAGGGGACGTGGTCTGTGCAACCTCCCGGAAACTTGCGGGAACAGCAGTTGCTGCGACCCATCCGCACCTCAGGGGATTTACTGACCTGGAATATATGAACCCTGATGTGGGTGATATCGATGTGGATGTTGCTTTTCTTGCAGTGCCGCACACTGCCGCGATGCAGTATGCCGGTTCCCTGATGGAGCGGGGTATTCGGACCATCGACCTATCGGCAGACTACCGGCTCCCAAAGGAGATCTATGAGAAGGTATACGGAGTTGAGCACACGGATTACCATATCGTGCCTTACGGCCTGCCGGAACTGCACAGAAATGATATACCGGGAGCCCTCTTTGTGGCAAATCCCGGATGTTTCCCGACCGGTGCGACACTCGCCGCAGCACCGCTTGCGAAATGGGCACACACCATCATATATGACTCCAAGTCCGGCGTCACCGGTGCCGGTGTCTCCCCTTCTGTCACCAATATGTATACCAGTGTCGGCGACAACTTTACCGCGTATAAGCTGACTGCCCACCGGCATGTGGCAGAGATGTGCCAGGAGATGGCATTTTTGGGCTCGTCTGCCTCTGTGCACTTCACCCCGCATCTTTTGCCGGTGAACCGCGGCATCCTCACGACCGCCCACATCCTGCTCGACGAACCCATTACCCAGGAAGAGGTGGATGCACTCTATGAGGAGTGCTATGGCCGTGAGTACTTTGTGCGCCTCCAGGCACCGTCCCTTGCCGGTGTCCGGGGCAGCAACTTCTGCGATGTGGCAGTTGAAGTGGAAGACGGCGGCAAACGTGTGGTCGCCGTCTCTGCAATCGACAACCTGGTAAAAGGTGCCTCCGGGCAGGCAATCCAGAATATGAATCTGATGTGCGGGTGTGCTGAACCCGACGGCCTGATGGTCGTTCCCCTTCAGCCCTGATAAACAGCGGTGAACAAACGATGAAAGTACAAGATGTAATGACTCCCCGGCCGATATCGGTCACCCCGGATACCCCGGTGAGCAAGGTATCCCTCCTGATGAAGAAGAACCGTATTGGAGGTATTCCGGTCACAGAAGACGGAAAACCGGTCGGTATTGTGACTGAGACGGATATCCTCTCCCTCCTCACGATGCCGGAGATCAGTGATGACCTCTGGCTGCCGTCACCCTTTGAGGTGATAGAGATCCCCATTCGTGAACTGATGAACTGGGAGAAGACGAAAGAGGCACTCTCCGACGTCGGCAGTATGCCCATATCAGAGGTGATGTCAGACGATCTAATCTGCACCTCACCGGATGTGGATATCGAGGAAGCAGCCCATATCATGATGAAAGAGGGCATTGCCCGCCTGCTGGTCGTTGAAGGTGACAATCTGGTGGGTATTGTGACCCGGGCAGACCTGGTACGCGGTCTGGGGTCACGCTACGGCGAGTTGGAGGAGTAATGCAGAGCATCTGTCTTGTTGAAGGTGTCCGGGCGGCCGGTGTGCGTGAGGGCAAATACGGAATTGCTCTCATTGCCGCATCCGGCACTGCCGCTGCCGTCTTCACCAAAAACCTGGTCTCGGCAGAGCCGGTCCGCCTGATGCGTGAACGCATCGCGGCAGGCACCCTGGACGGCATCGTCGTCAATGCGGGGAATGCCAATGTCTTTACCGGTGAGCAGGGCTACGCCGATGCCTGCCGGATGGCTGAGGATGCAGCGGCCGTGCTCGGGACTGTCCCGGAACGAATCGGTGTCGCATCAACGGGTGTCATCGGCCGGTATATGAAGATGGAGACCGTCGCCCGTCAGATTGCAGAGGCAGGCGGCATGCTCCGCAGTGATGCCTCGGCAGAGACTGATGCCGCACGGGCCATCATGACGACCGATCTTGTTGAGAAGCATGCGGCGGCGGTGCGCGACGGCTTTGTGGTGGCGGGCATCACCAAGGGAAGCGGCATGATCGCCCCGAATATGGGCACGATGCTTGCCTTCATCTACACCGATGCCACGATACCGGCACCGGACCTGCAGGAGGCCCTGCAGACGGCGACCAGCCGGAGTTTTAACCGGGTGGTCGTCGACGGCGACACCTCAACCAATGACTGCGTCTTCTGCACGGCGACAGGCCGTCGCGAGGCGCCGGATATGGTGGTCTTCCAGGAGGCACTGGAAGAGGTCTGCATCTCTCTCGCACGCCAGATTGCTGCAGACGGTGAGGGGGCGACCAAGCTGATCGAGGTCAGGGTGACCGGCGCTCAAACAGAGGAGGACGCAGCCGCTATCGCCCGGACGGTAGTGAGTTCCCCCCTGGTGAAGACCGCGGTCTATGGCAAAGACCCGAACTGGGGCCGGATCATCGCTGCCGCCGGCCGTGCCGGTGTGGACTTTAATCCTGTTACGGCGACCATTGCGGTGACAGACGGCACCCGGCGGGTGGTTTTGGCAGAGAAGGGCAAAATATGTGCGGATAGTCTGATGCACCCGGAGGCACTCGCAGAAGCGGCGTCCCTGATGGATGGGGCGGAGGTTATTTTTGAAGTGTTACTCGATGCCGGCAGTGCTGCGGCAACTGCCTGGGGCTGTGACCTCACGGAACGGTATGTGGAGATAAACGGGAAGTATACGACATGAAACGCGAAGATGTGCTGATGGAGGCGATGCCCTACATCCAGAAGTTCCACGGGAAGACCATCGTGATCAAACTTGGCGGGCATGCAATGGTGGACCATACGATCCTCGATACCGTCATCCAGGACGTCGTACTGCTGCGGTATGTGGGAATAAACGTCGTCCTCGTCCACGGCGGCGGGCCGGAGATCACCGAGAAGATGGAGGCAATGGGCAAGAAACCGAAGTTTGTGGCAGGTCTGCGTATAACAGACACCGAGACGATGGAGATTGCCCAGATGGTGCTTGTGGGCAAGATAAACGACAATATCGTCTCTGACATCGCGAAGTTCGGTGCCCTTGGGGTAGGTATCTCCGGTAATGACGGCAAACTGCTCATTGCCCGCAAGACAGGGACAAAGACGGTGATGGTTGATGAAACCTCACATGAGGTCGACCTCGGGCTTGTCGGTGATATCGATGAGGTCAATCCCCGTATTCTTGAAGTCCTGCTGGAAAACCACTACATCCCTGTAGTCGCTCCGGTCGCAATCGACCGGAAGGGACATTCCCTCAATGTCAATGCCGACACCGCCGCAGGGGAGATAGCGGTCGCCCTGAATGCTGACAAACTCATAAACCTCTCAGATATAGATGGCGTGATGAATGCGAACCGAACCCGCACCTACCAGCGTCTCACGGTACAGGAGGCAGAATCACTCATCACCGACGGGACCATCGTGGGCGGGATGATCCCGAAACTGGATTCATGCCTGTATGCGCTGAACCACGGTGTCCGGTCGGCACATATCATCAACGGCAACCGTGAACACAATCTGCTCCTGGAACTATTCACCGATAATGGTGTTGGAACGATGATTCACCTGCCCTGAAGCGGAAATACCGCTTCGGCACCTATTTATTTCAGTATGGCTGAAAATGTCATATGAGTATGGCGGGAAACGGCCAGGATTCTCAAAGGGCAATGAGATGTACTGTTATTGCCTGCCTGACGTTCCTCTCATTTGTGGTGGTGACGGCAGGTATCTCCGCCGGGGTCACGATTCTGCTGGCCCATCTCTTCTATATCCCGATCATCCTGGAGGCCTACTGGTTTCACCGGAAAGTTCCTCTCTTTGCAGTAGGTGTCGGCCTCTGCTATCTGCTTATTGTGGTAGGATTTGGCAGCCCTTTCCTGATCATCTTCATGGTTGCCGGGAGAGTGGCACTCTTTGTCGCGGTCAGTCTGCTCGTCTCGTACCTCTCTGTACAGCTGCACGACGAGGAACGGCGTTTCTCCCGCCTGGTCGGCAGTGTGAGTGATCCTCTGCTCTGGATGACCGGGGCAGGCACGGTTGCGTATGTGAATGACGCCTACTGCAGCCTTGCGGGCATTACACCTGCAGCCATCACCGGAAAGACATACATCCCTGCATTCTTCAGGGATGGTGCGGTGGGAATGGAGGAATTTTTCTCCTCCCTCAGCCCGGAGCACCCTGCGGGGATGATAGAGTCAGTGGCTGCCGGCGGTGACGGGCATGACCATGTGGTGCAGTGGAATGTACATGCCCACTACACGACAGACGGCACCGTCTCCGGGTCGATTACGATTGGCCGTGATATCACCGCACTCCGGGAGGCAGAAACGGCACTCACCAAACATGTGGAGACCCTGAAGGCAGTCTTTTCCAATGCGCGGGAGTGCCTTATCATCGGCACCTGTGACGATGACGGGATGCCGGGGCAGATACTGGATGTGAACCAGTATGGATGTGTGATATTCGGGTATTCCATCGCAGAGATGCAGTCGCACCGGGTAAAGGATCTCTTCCCGGATACTCTCTCCTACCTCTCCACCGCAATGGAGGCGGGACGTGTCGGCATCACTGACGGTCATATTGAGGTCCGGGCACGGGGAAAGGGCGGTGCCCGGTTTCCTGTGGAAGTGGCCATCTCCTCTTATGAGCTGCATGGTGAGACACTGTTTGTGCTCGCGATGCGTGACATCACTGCATGGGTGACTGCCCAGAAGGCCCTGACTGAGAGTGAGCGACGGTCCCGTGACTTTGCTGATTTTCTTCCAGTGCCGGCCTTTGAAGTGGAGGCTAATGGAGGTATTATCTTCAGAAACATGACCACAGACCCATTCTTTGGCTATGATGAGGCGGACTGGATGGAAGGGCTCACTATCTTTGCCCTCATCTCATCCGGTGAGCATCCTGAACTGCGGGAAATGTTCCAGGTCTGTCTTGTAAAGGATACCATTCTCAGCAATGAGTTTACCGGGGTCCGGCAGGACGGAACACGGTTCCCTGCCATGGTCTACTGCCGTCGGATGACAGAGAAAAGTATTGTCACCGGGCTGCGGGTGCTGGTGGCGGACCTCACCGAACAGCGGGGCGTGGAAAATGCGCTGAACCGGTCAGAGATGATGTACCGCACGGTCTTTGAGAATACAGGGACCGGCATGTTCCTTTTGAACGCTGACGGCACCATCGTGAATACCAACCGTACCGGTGCTGAACTGGTGGGTTATCCCCTCGGCATGCTTCTCAGCGGGGAATATAGCTTTGCAGATCTGGTGGTCAGCGAGGACCGCATCGGGTTCCGCGAGAATGCTGTCCAGATGTTTGCAGGGACCGTGCCTCCCCGCACGTTGCCATCTGTTGGCCTGGTGGACGGCGATGGCATGGTGCACGATACCCGCGTTACGCTCTCGTTTATTCCTGACAGTTACCAGCTGGCAGTCTCCATCACTGATGAGACCGGAAAGAACCAGTCTGAACGCCTGATCTCCGTTGCAAACGGGATCATCCAGCTCATCATATATGAGAATGATACGACCCATCTGTTGTCTGCTGCCTGCACGGAGTTCAGCCGCCTTGACCGGTATTATGTCGTCTCCCTCGCCCTTTGCCATGATGGGGACATTATCATCTCCGGAATTTCATCACCAACATTCCGGGAGACGAATGCGGCGTTTATCAGCAGATCACCTGCGCCAAAGGAGGCAGTTGCATCAAAGATGGTGAGTTATTCCCCGTGGACGGTGGGGGACGCAGAGGCAGGCACTGCTGAAGAGATTGATGTCTTTGTCCTCCCGATGATTGCAGGCGACCAGGTGGAGGGCGTGCTCTCGGTTTATATCCGGCCCTCTGCGATGGTCACAGAACAGGAACTGACCACCCTGCAGGTGCTTGCCAATGATGTCGCCTACGGCATCCGGTCCCGGCGTCTTGAAGAGCAGAAGAGAGAGGCCCTCTCACAGATCGAGCGGAACATGGAGGAACTCTCAATTCTCAATGACCACATACGAAATCCCCTGCAGGTCATCCTGGGGCTGGCAGGAAACGGGGACGCAGCGTATTATGATACCATGGCAGCGCAGGTAGAGGAGATTGACAGTATCGTCTGCCGTCTGGATCAGCGGTGCCTGGAATCAGAGAAGATACGGCATTTCCTGCGCAAACATTATCATTTTGATATGAAGAAGAAGTGAGTGGGAGAGAAGCCGGTGGAGATCAGGGAAGGTTTCCTTCTCCGGAATATTCCCGCTGCCGCTCTTCGTTCATCGCAATGAGGATCTCAAAGATTTTCCGCACTTCCACCGGGTCAATATTGCGGGTGACGGCATACTCAAAGGCCCGGTTCAGCACACGGGCGTGCTGCTCCCGGTCTTTTACCGGAGCACCGGTCTGGTGTTTCTCTCCGATTACCGCTGCCGCGAGGTGCTGGCGTTCTGCGATGAGGTCTATTAACGCGTAGTCAATACGGCAGATCTCATCACGGACGCTTTCAAGTGTCATACTATCTTCTCTTCTGCCCGGAACGTAAAAAAGGATCTCTTCTGATCAGGTGGCATGCGGCAGGTAACGACGTATTGAATACAGAGGAGTGAAAAAATATACTCATTCATGATCACCGATAAAATTAACCGCGAGGAACGCAAGGACCTGAGCATTGCGTGTCTCGCGCTTGCTCTCGCGTTCACCCTCGTATTTATCCGCGGGGGCTGGGATACGTGGACAGACCTGGTATTCATATTCATCATATCGGTCATCACCGTGGGTGCCGCTTTCATTCTCCACGAGATGGCACACAAATTCACGGCGATGAAGTTTGGCTATTATGCGGCATTCAGGAAGGACAACGGGATGCTTCTCATGGGTGTGGCACTCGCCGCCCTTGTGGGTGTGGTCTTTGCCGCACCGGGGGCAACAGTCATCTATGGACAGCCCGGCCGTGATATGAGTAAAAAAGAGAACGGCATCATCTCTGCAGCAGGCCCGGTGGTGAACCTCTGTCTTGGAGTGCTCTTCTTTGCGATTCTTGTCGCAGGATTTGCCGTGCAGACACTGCCGGTCATTATCATCGGTACGATGGGCCTCTCGGTGAACGGTATGATTGCCTTCTTCAATATGCTGCCTATCAGTGTGCTGGATGGGAAGAAAGTCCTCGCATGGAACCCGGTGATCTTTGCCGTATTAATTGTCCTTTCACTCGGGATGGTCCTCTTTGCGACAAACTACGGCGGGGTAATGGACACCGTCATCAGTGCGATCTTCGGGTGGTAATCCGGATATCACATCCCCTGCTCTCACCATCCCTTTTTTGTTTCTTCTCCGCTTTCGCCTGTTTCATCACCGGTATCTTCCCCCGCAATTCAGGAGATTCAACGATTCCCCAGCTGGTTTATGGTTCAGAAAATGGATTCTTTGTCATGAGCCGGGGATACCATACGATTAAATACCACTTTTTAGATGTATCAGGTGGAGATCCAGATGAAGGTTGTAGCATTTAACGGAAGCCCGAGAAGAGGCGGCAATACCATCCGCCTGTTGCGGATGGTCTGTGAGACTCTCGAAGATGAGGGTATTGAGACCGAGATCGTCCAGGTGGGAGGCAGGAGTGTGCACGGCTGCACGGCCTGCATGAAGTGTGCGGAGATGCTGGACCAGAGGTGTGTCATCACAGGCGACCCGGTGAACGAATGGATGGAGAAGATGTTTGCGGCAGACGGCATCATCATCGGCAGTCCGACCTATTTTGCCGACCTGACACCGGAGACAAAGGCACTCATCGACCGGGCAGGCTTTGTCGCTCTCGCAAACGGAGGTCTCCTCAACCGGAAGGCAGGTGCGGCGGTGGTGGCGGTCCGCCGTGCAGGCGCTATCCATGTCTATGACTCCATCAACCATCTCTTCGGCATATCGGGGATGGTGACGGTCGGTTCATCCTACTGGAATATGGGCGTCGGCCTGAACCCCGGTGACGTGGACAGTGACCAGGAGGGTCGGAAGACGATGGTGGACCTCGGGAAGAATATGGCGTGGGTGCTGAAGAAGATCACGGCATAGGCGGCGATTCCCGCCGTCATTTTACCTTTTTTTATTCTTTTTGTTACTATTCGTTTTACCTCCTCTGCGGGTTGGATGGTGTCTCTGTTGTTTTGGGTTCGTCCGGATTCATGCCAGTCCCCCTGCCGTGAGAGGATGGGGGAGGTGATACGGAATAAGGGTGGCGGGAGTGGAGGAGAATAATCCATCCCAGCCAAACGACATCTTTCAATCAAAAAATCAGGAGGTGGTGGATGCTCTCTTCTGAATAACCAGAACTGCCAGAAGGGCAACGGCTGATATGGGGAGGGCAATGACGATCGGGTTCACCACTCCCCATGGCATCGGAAGAACGGACTGCACCCCAAAAAGGGCATCTGATATGCCGAGAACAGATGACTCCTTTACGTGAACGAATGCAGTCCACAAAAACCATGACAGAGCGCCTGCTGTAATGCTCACTTTTGCAGCCGATACCGAGGGTTTTTCTGCATATAATGCATGGGCAAATGCCGGAATAAAGGACGCTGCACAGAGTCCCATGAATATGACCGTCGCCCGTGCAATGATATTTTCGGGAAGTGCATAGGCAACAACGGTGCTTACCACAATCATGGCGAGCGTTCCAAGCTGAATCGCCTTCATTGAGGGCTTTCTGTTCTTAACCAAGGGATTTAAGTCGTATCCTATGGTCGTTCCCATCGTGTGGAACAGGGAACTTAAGGTAGACATCGCCGCTGCCAGGAGTGCGAGCATGAAGATGATGATGAAGAGATCCGGCATTGCGGAGTTGATGTAGAGCGGTATGATGCTGTCAACATTTCCTCCGGCGGCATCAAATGCAAGCATTCCGTTTTTCTGCATAAACCAGACGTTTGTCAGGGGCCCTACCGTGAATGCAACACATGTCATCATAAGAACAAACGGCCCGCCGATCAGCACTGCCCGATGAATGGAGCGGCTGTCTTTCACCGTCATGAAGCGGACTGCAAGCTGCGGCTGGGCAAGAACACCGATGCCCACGCCGAGAACCATGGTGGTGATCATGGTCAGCCATATCGGCGACAAAAACTCAGGCATTGACGCCCAGCCCGTCATACCGGCTGCTGCAAGGTTCTCCGGAACAAGGGGTGCAAGTGTATCGAGTGCGGAGTTTGCCACAACGACTCCGCCGAGGTATGTGTATGTCAGGACAAGAAGAATTGTCATGCCGATAAACATGATCGCACCCTGGAGGGCATCGGTGTACATCACCGCGATAAGTCCGCCGAGTACAACATAGAGCGCTACAACCGCCGCAAATGCAAGAAGTGCGGTGTCATAGGGTATGGAGAGTGTCGCCTCGATAAACCGTGCACCACCGATGAGAATTGCAGCAGTGTATATCGGCATACTGACAATGATGATGAGAGCAGTTATTTTTCTGATGAATGCTGACTGATAACATTTTCCTAAGAGATCAGGATAGGTGAGGGCGCCTGTTTTATGACCGAGGCTTCGTGTCTTCTTCCCAAAGAGGATGAATGCCACAAGAACGCCCACACCGATGCAGAGTACGGTCAGCCACACAAGCCCCATGCCAAGCTGGGCCGATATGCCGCCAAATCCAACGATTGCAGACGTGCTTATGAATGTTGCACCGTATGAGAGTGCCAGAACGACAGGGTTGATTTTTCTTCCGGCGACCAGGTAATCATCGCTCCCTTTTGTCTGACGGTAGCCGATGTAACCGAGAAAGATTACCACACCCAGATAGACAAGGGTGATTACGGCAAACATCAGTGTGTCAACTGCCATCTTCAGAACCCTCGTCAGAGCCGTTTTTCCAGTTTATTATGCCGTACGCTATACAGACTGCTGTCAGGAGAAATGACAGCAGGTATCCTACCCATATCCCTGGATCTGAAATACCAAACATAGTAAAAACCTCACGGTATTGAGAATGATGACCCGAAAATACAAGGGCTGCCGGATTTTAGTTTCTGTCCGGAGCCCTATCTAAAGCTGATAAAGCTAAAAAAACGAAAGAAAAATGAATTGACACAGGTGTAGGATGAGACCCCGGTGTCATTTTTTGCATTTTCGTCTTTGGTCATAGTACAAAATACCTGATTTTATTTGGATGGGGTTTTATTTAATGGATATGTCGGCGATATACCGGGAGAGAGGAGGTCTCAGCTCTCTCCGGGGATATCGGCCCGGACCGCTGCGTCGTCTTTGCAGGAAGCAGAAGATCAGCACCTTTCTGAGCTCATAATTGGAAATATTGGAGTGAAGGTTCGTATTACAAATATTCCTGGAAAGTATTCCGGCCAGGATGAAAGGTAAATCTCTGAAGGGGGTCAGGGAATGAGTTACCGCACAAGTAAGGCGCTTTCTCGTCTTCCGGAAAGAGAATCATCCTGGAAGACAGAACGTAGTGCAATAAATGCGACTCAGTCACGATCCCATACCACCCGTTGACCGGAGGCAGCAGACTATCCGGTCCGGCGGTGCAGAAGTTAGAGAAAACCAAATCATTGAATTATCCTTTTCCCGTATAGTAATCCAGGAAAAGAAGGTGTCGTCTGGGTGGGCAAATATATTACCTCTGATTTTCAGAAAATTCTGGTCATCGGAGTTGTTGTTGGAATAATCTCTGGTTTTGGTGCCTATCTCTTCTATAGCGGCCTGAAGTATGGAGGTCTCTTTGTAATGAAGTACCTCTGGGGGTATGATTTCCCCGCAGAGGGGGCATCCATTATAGAGATTGCCTCATGGGCCCCACCTGAGGTTGGATTCCTGTTCCTTCCGATTATCTGCATTGGTGCACTGATTTCAGGCTACCTGGTCTATACCTTTGCGCCTGAAGCAGAAGGGCACGGGACTGATGCCGCGATTACCGCTTTTCACGGCACCGGGGAAATTCGGCGGCGCGTACCTCTTGTGAAGGCCGTCGCTTCTATCATCACAATCTCGACAGGAGGAAGCGCAGGGCGTGAGGGGCCGACAGCGCAGATATCCGCCGGGTTTGGATCGCTGGTGGCTGATAAACTCGGCCTTTCCATGAAGTACCGGCGCATTGCGATTGCCACCGGCATTGGTGCGGGTATCGGGACGATATTTAAGGCACCCCTTGGAGGGGCGATTCTCGCCGCAGAGATTCTATACACCCGTGATTTCGAGTCCGCTGCCATCATTCCTGCGTTTATTGCCTCAGTGATCGGGTATTCTATCTTTGGCATCTTAGAAGGATTCGATCCGGTATTTGGTACGGTCTCAATAACCTGGACCGTCTGGCAGATACCGTTTTTCGCGCTGCTGGGTGTTGTCTGTGGTCTGCTGGGAAAACTCTACTGCCATTCGTTCTACGGCACCAGAGATCTCTTCACAGACTTTTTCACCCGTCACGGACTTCCGAAAAAACTCAAACCCATGACCGGTGCGTTCTTTATCGGCGTCGTCTTCGTTATATTCTGGTACCTTGCCCCGGAAACCCGGATGGTGGCTCTTGGAAGTATCGGGTCGGGTTATGGATTCCTTCAGCTGATGATGTATAACATGGTCCCGCTGTCTGTGCTGATCATGATCCCGTTTGTAAAGATTTTCATGACCTCCTTTACCATCGGGTCGGGGGGATCCGGTGGTGTCTTTGCACCGGGTCTGACGATTGGCGGGTCAGCAGGTGCCGCGGTTGGTATGATTCTTCATCTATGTTTTCCCTCGCTTGTGGGCATCACGGCGGTTCCTGCCTTCGCGGTGGTGGGTATGATCGCCCTCTTTGGCGGGGTGGCGAACGCACCGATTTCCGTGCTGATCATGGTTATTGAGATGACTCATAATTATTCCCTGCTCCCTCCGGCGATGGTGGCAGTTGCCATCTCCTACATCGTAACATCCAAAGACACGATATTCCGGGCACAGGCAAAAACAAAGCTTGATTCCAACGCCCACCGTGGTGAATACCACATGGACATTGCCCAGATGATCACTGTGGGAGAAGCGATGGTTCCGGGTAAGCAGGTGATCACACTCTCGCCGGAAGCGTCCACTGAAGAGGTGGTGAACCTGATGAACCAGACAAGGCACACCGGTTATCCGGTGACCCGTGCAGGTGTCCTTGTGGGTATTGTGACCGTTGGCGATCTTCCGAATTACCACCTGGGAGAAACGGATCGTCCGGTGGGTGAGTGTATGACAAAGGATGTAATGACGACGTCACCGGATCAGACACTGGATGTGGTGCTTCGGCAGATGGCAGAGAACAGCGTTCATCACTTCCCGGTAACTGATGCTGACGGAAGGTGTGTTGGATTTCTGACGACAAGTGACATTCTTCGATCATACACCGGGAAACTTACCGCACTCTCGAAGGCGGACGAAGAATGAAAAGAGATCACCCCATCCTTTTTCGCATCCAGTATCTTTCATCCGTCCATGCCTATTTATCACATCACTACGCATGGGTGAAACATGCAGATTCCCCCGTTTGCCCTTGAACGTTACTTCGGGAGATACGAATTTTCAGCACCACACATGTTATCTGCCGCTGACTGTGAGACCTGGTCTGCCGGAGACCTCTTTGCGCTGGAAGAAGGTTCACTCGATGCCTTCTGTTCGATGCGGTTCGGGTATACCGAGTCACAGGGTGACCCGGCCTTAAGAGAGGAGATCTCAGCTGTTTCAGGTGATATCGGCCCGGACCTGTGCGTCGTCTTTGCGGGTGCAGAGGAGGCGATTTTTCTCACGATGCATGCCCTCCTCTCACCCGGAGACCATGTGATCGTCCTCTCCCCGGCATACCAGTCCCTCCATGAAATTGCCCGCCACATAGGGGCCGATGTCTCCTACTGGCAGATGAAAGAAAAGTATGGGTGGCGGCCGGATATGGCGGAACTGTGGTCGCTCATCCGTCCTGAGACCAGATGCATTGTGATAAACACGCCGCACAACCCGACCGGCTTCCATTTTTCTGCAGCAGAACTGGACGAACTCATCGGGATTGCAGAGGAGAAGGGCATATGGCTCTTTTCAGATGAGGTATACCGCTTCGGGGAGTACAGCTCCGCTGCCCTCCTCCCGTCTGTTGCCTCATGGTATGATAAGGGCATCTCGGTCGGTGTGATGTCAAAGAGTTTCGGCCTCGCAGGCCTCCGGCTGGGTTGGGTTGCGACACGGGACACTGATCTGATCCGCCGCATGCTCGCGTGGAAGGACTACACCACCATCTGCACCAGTGCTCCGTCGGAGTTCCTCTCCACACTGGCACTCCGCCACAGGGATGAAATCATTGCCCGCAACCGGGACATTCTCAATGAAAACCGTGCCCTGCTTGCCGCCTTCTTTGCCCGTCACCCCGACCTCTTCACCTGGCAGGAACCACTGGCAGGTCCGGTCTGTTTCCCCCGGTTTATGGGAGAGGAGGGAGCAGAAACCTTCTGCGACACCCTCGTCCGGGAAACCGGTGTGGTTCTGCTTCCGTCAACGGTCTTCGGTGCCGGTGACCAGCACATCAGGTTTGGATTCGGGCGGCGGGACATGGTGCCTGCCCTCGCGGTGCTGGATAAATATCTAACAGAAAATGGGCGCTGAGGGGCCCGCTAAGAACAGACCTGTTTACCCCTCTGTATATCAGGGAAGAGGTGATAAATTAAAAAAAGGTTCAGACCGGAATGCAGCGTTCCGGTCTCTCTTCTCTTATAAATCCGGCGCTGTGGCGGTACCGGTTTTCTTTTCGTTCTTTTTTATGAGCTTCCTCACATAGAGGGCAGCCCATCCGAATGCAAGGAGGCCACTTACGATGTCACCCAAAACAATGCCCCACCAGGCGCCTGATTCCCCAAGTCCGAAGGTGAGGGCGAGCAGGGTGGCAAAGAAGGCAATAAAGAGGATATTCCTGAAGAGGGAGAGGATAAAGGAGGTGGTGCCTTTTCCGGTGCCCTGGAAGATGGAGGATGACATAATCCCCATCGGGACGAAGGGGTAAAAGAAGCACATCGTCCGGAGGAATGCGGTCAGCTCCGGCAGCAGGTGGGCACTCTCCGGGGTGTAGGCAAAGAGTGTCGCAATCTGCGGTGCAAAGACCCAGGTGAGGATGCTGATTGCAATTGCTATCACCGTGCCCAGGCCGACCGAGTAGAAGTGAACTGTCCTGAGCTCTCCATAACGTTTTGCCCCATAGAGTGCACCTGTGACTGATATAACGGCTGTGCCGATTGCAATCATCGGGACGATGGCGAACATCACCACCCGCCATCCGCCGGTGTAGACGGCAACCCCGTCTGTACCTGCCACCGCGACAAAGAGGCCGTTTAAGATGATCCCGGCCCCTGCCATCAGCAGGAATTCTCCGCTTGCCGGCAGGCCGACCTTCAGGATATCAGAGACGATCGCCGGGTGATAATGATAGGATGCCCGGCGAACGGAGACATAGGTGTCGCGTTTCCACAGAAACCAGTAAAGCAGGACAGCAGAGACAGATGCAACAGATATAACGGTCGCAAGGGCGGCCCCTGCCATACCCATGCCCAGACCATAGATGAGGATGGGGTCAAGAACCAGGTTGATCACCGATGAGACGGCCATTGCGTACATCGTCCGCTTCATGTCCCCTTCTGCACGGAGTATCCCGTAGGCCACATTCGTGAAGAGGATGAATATTGTGCCTCCGAAGATGATGTTGGCATATTCAAGCGCAAGGTCGATGGTACCCCCGGCACCGATGAGGAGCAGGGCGGGTTTGAGGAAGATGAGGAAGCACATCGTCAACACAATCGAGACTGCTACCGTCAGGTAGAGGGCATGCATGGCGGTATTGTCTGCCCCCTCCCGGTCTTTTGCCCCGATACGCCGGGCAATCGCTGATGTAGCCCCGGCACCGATGCCGTTTGAAAATCCAATCAGCACCATGAAGACCGGTGTGACAAATCCTATTGCGGCGAGTGCGTCCGGGCCCAGGCCTGCCACCCATATCGCATCGACGATATGGTAAACAGACATGAGAAGCATTGCAACAATCATCGGGCCTGAGAGTTTGATGATGGCCCGTTTCGGGTCTCCGGTGAGAATCGAGATACCTTTGGTGGTGCCCGAAGCGGTGGCAACGCCCGATTCAGTCTCTGCTTTGTGTGCCATTGCAATCGATCTCCCTGTCTGTCATTCTACTGCTGGTGTATGCCATTGACCGGAGAATGGGCATCAGGTATACCTGTGCTTCCTCCGGGAGACTGCCGGTGATTTCACGGTCAACGGTGTCTGCTGCTCTGATCACTTCTTGTGCAACCCGTCTCCCTTTTTCCGTCATAATGATGCAGAATTTCCGGCGGTTTGTCTCATCCGGGATGCGTGTGATACAGCCTTCCTCTTCCAGCCGGTGGATGGTCCGGGCAATGGCTGCCTTATCGATCATAAGCCTGCGGCTGATCTCATCCTGGGTGGCATCCGGATGTTTTGTAAGATAGATGAGGGGACCCACCATGCCAGCCGAGATACCCATGCGTCCCGTATGTTCATTGAGAACTATATTCCGGTTTCGGTAAATGATCGAGAGCAGAGCTCCTATCGGCAGATCAGGAGGAAGGGGGACGTCCATAGTACAGGTTGTGTGTGTCAGTATTTGTCTGTTGACATGACAACAGTTGATTAGTCTACGGTCTGACTATCTTCCACTCTCACTACCTGCCGCACTGTTCGTGGGGCGCACAGATGAGGAATACTCATCAGGGATGATGAGATCTCTTTCTGCAACAGCCGTGGTGTTTATATTATCTGCCGCCGGTGACAGCGGCACGGATGCGGCAGCGATTCTTGATATATTCACCCGTATTGCGGCAATACCACGGTGTTCGGGAAACGAAGAAGGGGCCGCCCGTTTTATTCTGGACCGGGCAGCGGCAGCAGGGTTTATGGCAGAAGAGGACCCGGCGGGCAAGGTCTTCATCACCCGGAAATCAGCAGGCATCCGTCTTTTATCCCGGAGTTTCGGTATGCCGGGCAGTATATGCTGATGAAGATATCCGGGAACATCCCGAACCATTCTCCGTTTGGGAATGCTGTATGATACTGCCTCACATATCATTTTTTTATCTCTTTTGTATCGGTATGTCACAGGGATTGCAGGTATACAGACATTGCATGCCTGATCCTTTGTGAGTGATTGAGGTAAAAAATGCTAAAAAAATGTGGAATCTTCATCGTGGTTCTTTTGCTGTGTTTTTCCGTGTATGCGGTCAGTGCACAGGATATAGTTCCACAGGAAAGTGCCAGTCCAGACGATTCATCCCTGTATGAAAGCCCTGCCGGAGTTGGGTATTTAGAATCGTCAGAGCCCCCGCCCCCACCAACATGGCCGGTGCAGACACCTGTACCTGAATTCCCGGCTATGGCGCTTCCGATTGGTATGGTTGTCAGCCTTTTCGCCGTTGCACTCGTGCTTCGGCGCTAATTTTTTTCTTTTTCTCTTTGTTCACTCTGTATTCAGATCCGATAGGAGCAATACTGCGCTGCGGTGCCTGACGGACACCGATATCACATATTATTGACAGGTGTCAGGAACAGAAGCGTATCTCCTTTCGCAGATATTTCCTTATATCAGGCCAGGACCTGCCTGCAGCACAGGTTTTACTTCATCTGTTCTCCTGCGGACAGGTGTGGGAAGGGAGGAGTGCGTCTCCGCGGTCTGCATGCCGGCCTCAAGACCGCCTGGATTGCACAGAAGATGCCACGATCCGGGCCGCATCCATTCTTTCAGCAGGACGTGTCTGTGTGATGCTTCGGGAGACCTTCCAGCGGTGTGCCGGAGTCCCTGGAGAGCAGAACAGGAATTGGTTCAGTGATGATATGATACTCCCATAATATCTGCCGATAATTTATTCTGGGACTGTTCTCTGCGATTTCAGGTGCCATGCCTGAGTCTGAAACGAGATCTGGGAAATCGACAGGTATTTGTCTTTTATCTCAGTGTTTTGGAAGTGCTGTGTAGTACTACCTCGCATATCATTTTTATCTCTCTTTTGTATCTGTAACTCACAGGGATTGTCGGTATGCAGACATCGCATCCCCAGTCCTTTGTGTGTGTGTTGGAGGTAATTAATGCTAAAAAAACGTGGTATTTTAATCGTGGTTCTTTTGCTGTGCTTTACCGTGTCTGCGGTCAGTGCATATGAAATGATAAGCTCAGAGAAAAGTGTCTGTCCTGAGGAGATCTATCTGAATGAAAGTGGGTGTATGCCCGATACAACGACTGTGACCATTGAAGTGACCGGATCCGGGTGTGGCATTTTAGCACCGTATTATGTGAATCTTGTAGAAGTAACAGAGTCGTACATCGTGGGGGAAGCAGACTTTTCGATTACCCCCGACTCAGTGGTAGAAAATGGTGATGGCACGACGACGATGACTTGGCTAAACATTGGTCAGTATGTTGGAAACAAAAATAAATTCCTTACCAAGGATGAAACTTTTGTTGTAACCTTTACGGCTGGTTCAGATGTATTGGGAGAGGATTTGCCGGTTGATACCGAAGAAGCTGTTATCACGTACAGGTATGGGATTTGGGGTGAAGGTTGTGTACTGGTAGATCAGGCCTGGCTTGATGTAATTAAATGTCCACCTACACCTGTACCTGAATTCCCGACAGTAGCGCTTCCTCTTAGTATGATTGTTGGTCTTTTAGGCGCTGCAATTGTGCTTCGGCGCTAATCTCTGTCTCTCTTTTTTTTGGATACTGTGCATACATAATTGGAACAATATTACGGTATATACTGTGCCTGACATGCACTGCCATCATCTGTCATTGGCGGGATTCCGGGACAAAAGGAGTGAATTTCTTCTACTGATCGTTTCATGATTCCGGGCCAGAACCTCTCTGCAGCACAGGACGTGCTCCACCTGTGTTCTGGTGTGGGAAGAGTGGAATATCAGCTCTTTTTCTCCCTGGATACTCTGCCTCTCCGCCCTTCTCTTCAGATCCCATGCCGGATAACGCCCGGCCCTTTCATTGTGCTCCTCCCGCCGCTCTCTTTTTTGATCCTGATGACGGTTCCAATCCGCTCGTTCAGGGCAGGCACATGCGAGATGACGCCGATTATTTTCCCCTGGTCACGCAGGGAGGAGAGGGTGGAGAGGGCCATATCGAGGGCATCCCCGTCCAGTGTCCCGAACCCCTCGTCAAGAAAGAGAGAATCAACCTGTATCTTCCCGGATGCCATTGAGGCGAGGCCGAGGGCCAGGGCCAGACTCACCAGAAAACTCTCCCCGCCGGAGAGATTTCTTGTCGACCGGATGGTTCCGCCCTGGTAATTGTCGGTCACAGCGAGTTCCAAAGGCAGATTCGGATCATGAATCAGGATATACCGGTCGCTCATCGCCTGCAGCTGGCGGTTTGCTGAGGCGATCATCACCTCAAAGGTGAGGCCCTGTGCGAAGTTGCGGAACTTCTTTCCGTCTGCCGACCCGATGAGGGCATGGAGTTCGTCCCACCGGCCCGTCTCGGCCCGCTGCGCTGCAATACGTTCCAGCTGTCTGGCATGCCGTGCCACCTCATCTTCCTGGCGCCTGAGCTGCTGCCGTATTTCGCCCCTGCGGGTATTGGACTCCTGAACTGCTGTGGTGAGGGCCTGCAGCTCTTCGGTGAGGGTTGCCTCATCCTTTACCGTACCTGCCAGGGGGCGATGTGTCTCTGCCTCTCTCAGGGCGGTTGCATGCCGTGCTGCAATACCTGCCTGCCACTGCTTCAGGCGGTCACGTTCGGTTCTGAGGCCTGCCGCCTCTTCCGGTGCAAGAAGGGCAGCAGCAAAGTCGCTTTCTCCAAGGAATCCGGCACTGCAGACCGCCTCATCAAACAGGCGTTCAGCCTCTTCCAGCTCCTTTCCCTGTGTCAGAACTGCTTCCCGGAGGGTCTGTATCTTACCTTCCAGTATGGCATTCTCCTGCAAAATGTTCTGATGGTCTTTTTGTGCTGCCTTCACTGTTGCTTCTCTCTCCCGGCACATCCGGGCGGACTGCTGTTCGGCCTCGTCCGGGCTGGTATCACCAAAGAGGTCCTGCCGTTTGTCCCTGAGTCGCTTCAGGTTTGTCTGTTGTATCGCGGTGCGTGCTGCACAACTCTCAGCTGTTCCGAATCTCTGTATCGCCTGCCGACAGTGGCTGATGAGGGCTCTGGTTGCACGGCCCTGCTCTTTGAGTGCCCTGATGGCAGTATCTGCTGCATAGCAGCGTTCGATTGTCTCACTGGTGGCACTGATGGCACTACGCACGGTCTCCTCCCGTTCCGGTGTATCAGGGTCAATGTCGCATTCCCGGCAACCGTCTGCCCAGGCTTCTTCCCGGTGTGCAGCCCGTTCACGGATGGCGGTGAGTGTTCCATCTGCGGCCTGCGCTTCGCTTTCGCTCCGTGCAATGGCAGAGAGAAGGTTGTTTTCCTTCTCATGGATGGTTGCGAGTGTGGCCCGTTCCCGCCTGAGGTCTTCGTCTGCCGCACGGGGCAGCGTCGCCGTGTCTCGGAGATACGGATGGCTGGTGGCACCACAGAGAGGGCAGGGCTCACCTGTCTTCAGATGGGAACGTTCCTCTTCAAGGTCATGAACCCGGGCCGCAAGGCGGGCATTCTCCTCCATCTGGTCTGCAAGGCGTTCATGTGTTTCACGCTCGCGGCTGCACTCTTCCAGTAACACCCGGTATTCGGTGACCTCATGCCTCTTCTCACTGATGCGTTCGTTGAGTTCGCGGCTCTGCCGGGCATCGTCTGCACCATCTGTGAGGCGGTCAAGGAGTCGGCTCAGCCGCGTTTTCTGCTCCTGGCAGGTGGTGATCTCTTTTCTGAGGGTGTCAGGGTCTGTGTACCAGGGCATCCCTGCAAGCACCCGTTCCAGAGCATCAGCCTGCTCTTCTGCGATGCTGCATTCCTCTGCAGCATCAGGAGGAAGCAAATGTATGTCATCACCGGGCACTGCATCTGCCACCTGCTCTGCGATGGATTTTATTGTCGTATAGACCGCGTCCGGATCTCCCGCAATATTGTTGTCTCTGAGGAACGCTCCAGACGCCTCCGCTGCTTTCGGGGTGAGGGTATCCGTCTCTGTTCCCGGACACAGTTCCCTGCAGGCACTCTGCCAGTCCCCGTCTGCTCTCTCCTGTTCACTGCGCAGCTCCCGGAGACGGTCTCCTGCGGCCTGCACCTGTATGTCGAGTGCCCGCACCTCTTGTATGACGGGGGCTACCTGTTCAGCCTGTTTTTGTGTGTCCCGGAGTATCTCTTCCTGAGATGATACTGCGGATTCTGCCAGTCTGACGGCGGTTATCCGTTCCGGCATTGCCGCATCAAGCTGCCTGAGGGACGTTTTGTTCTTCTCCTGCCCCTCCCGGAGGGTGGTGACCCGGCGGTAGGCACCCTCCTGTGCGGCGGCTGTTTCCCCTCTCTGCAGGTGGCTGAGCCCTTCCTCTGCTGCGGCCCGCTCTTCAATCAAGTCCGCCTCTTCGTGTTCTGTCTCAGCGATGGCAGAGGCAATTCTCGTCATCTCCTGATGCCAGATAATCCCCGTCCTGCACTGCTGTATATCTTCCTGCAGTGCATCTCCGTTCTCTGCAAGGGTTGCCTCTTCCTCCCGGAGTGTGGCCATCTCCTCATCCGGGAGCAGCATGATTCCGCTGCCTTCCGCCTCCAGCACCTTCAGTGTCTCATCTTCCTTCCGTTTCCGTTGATGCACGGCAACCGAGATTCTCGAATAAATTTCCGTGCCTGTGATCTGTTCAAGCAGGGGAGAACGTTCATCCGGCGAGGCGTTTAAAAATGCCGCAAAATCACCCTGTGCGAGCATCACGGAACGGGTAAACCGGTCATAATCCATGCCGGTTAACTCCTCAACCCGTTTCGGTACTTCACGCTTCCGCGTGGTGATAATCTCCCCTGTGAGTACATCCGCAATTTCGTGGTGCGGGGTCTGCAGTGTACCATCCGGTTTCCTGCGTGCCCGCTCCTGTGCCCAGGTGCACCGGTAGACGCCGCCTGCTGTCGCAATCTCCACTTCTGCACTGCATTCCGCCGCCCGGCGGTGCATAATCTCGTTGGTTGACTTGCTGATGGTCCTGAGCCGGGGTGTGCACCCATAGAGGGCCAGGCAGATGGCATCCAGGATGGTCGTCTTACCCGACCCGGTAGGCCCGGTTATCGCAAATATTCCGTCTGCAATGTAAGCTCCTCCGGTGAGATCTATTTCCCAGACGCCTGCAAGAGAGTTGAGATTTTTGAGCCGTATTTTTTGTATTCTCATGCCAGGTTTCCTCCGTCTGATCCATCGGAGTCCATTCCCCTGAGGACTTCCCGGAAGGTGGCCATCAGCTTGTCCCGCTGTTCGGGGGGAATTTCTGCTGTCTCCATGCGCCGTTCAAAGACTTCGGTCTCCGTCAGTTCTGCAAGCTCCTCGCATGACTGGTATGCCGAAAGTGCTGCAGAGACGAGACGCATGTCTTTCACCCGTAAGACCTCAATCTCAGTGCCTTCAGTCATCCCGGCCACCTCTCCCATCAGGTCTCCCGGAAGGGCGGCACCATCGTATATCACTTCGGCCCAGACCGGGCCGCCGGTCTCTCTGAGTTCATCTATTCTGCGATTGATGGTCGGCAGGTCCCCCCGGATGGTGATGAGGCGGCGGAACTGTGGAACGGGGACTGAGCGCACCGCAGCGGGCATCCCCGGTGCGGTGGTGACGATGATCACTTCCTTCTGCTGCTCTGCCTCTCCGAATCCGACCGGCACCGGGGATCCGGGGTATCGTATGGTATTGATGCCTGCCACTGTCTGTGGTACATGCAGGTGTCCGAGGGCCACATAGGCAGCCTCCTCTGGAAAGATGTCAGCACCGACCCGTTCGATAAAGCCTGCGACCTGGTCACGGACACCGTCGCCCTCGACGGTTTTCCCCCCGGCAGCAAAGAGATGGCCTGTGATGATCACCGGCAGCTTTGGCCCGGGGGGTTGTGTGGCACAGGCAGCCTCCCATGCCTCCCGATACAGGGATTGCACGCCTTCCCTGACCTGTGCTGCCTTCTCCCCGATGGAGGCGCCGGGTGCCGACCGGCGGATATCGCGGTCGCGAAGGTAAGGGACAGCGGCCACGATACATTCCGGTTCTCCGTCCGGCCCGTCCAGAAGAAAGGTGCCGCCCGGCCGCCCTGCCCCTGCCGTCCCCACGACATGGATATTGAGTGCCTCAAGGATCTCATGTGGGGCCTCAAGAAATGCCGGGGAGTCGTGGTTGCCTGCAGTGATGATGATATGACGGCAGCCTGCCGCCGCTGCTGCGGTCAGGAAGCGGTAATAAAGAGACTGTGATCGGGCAGACGGGGTGCCGTTGTCAAAGATGTCACCGGTCACCAGCAGGAGGTCAATGGTTTCTTTTTCGATAACACCTGCCAGCCAGTCAAGAAATGCTGCGGCCTCAGTGTCCCGGCGCCGCCCGCAGAGGGTCATTCCGAGGTGCCAGTCGGCCGTATGAAGAACGTTCAGTGGTCTCCCTCCGCGAAAAGAGATGTAACCGGATGGTCTGCTATACGAGTGGTTCTGCCCTGCATATGGTGCATTCTTCTTTCTGGTACCAAAAAGGTGAGGTATGCGGAGTGAAACTGTGAGGTGTAAATATGGTGTCCGGCTGTCATAGAAATATCACTGAACCTCTGTCGTCTGAGAAAGTGGTTATCACCGGGTTTATATGGCTGTATCGGAGGGTGTTTCGGCCAGATGGTTTTTCATCTGCCGGAGACGGGTATTTTTATCCGCCTGTCCGGTGGATATCCCGTGAGAGGAGACACAATAGGTATGGAGATGCTGTACAGACCATATCGATCGTCTGGCCACTACACAGAGAGTGGAGAGGAGGCCGGGGGATGACGAGGTGTGCCCACCTTATCCTTCCCTCACTCTCCCTGATATCCGCGGTATCCGCCATCAGGGATGTGCATCACAAACCGTGAGCCTTCCCCTTCCGTTCCTTCCTCAGTGATTGCAATGCGGGTGAGAGTAAGGATCTCTCTGCTCAAAAAGAGGCCGAATCCCGTATTCTGCCCGTAGCCCTGCGAGAAGATCCTCTCCCTGAGTTCCTTTGGCACACCCCGGCCGTTGTCTTCCACCACCAGACAGCCTTCGCCGGGCCGGTGTTCGAAGCGGACGGTCACTGCGGTGACATGTTCTCCATGGCGGTGGGCGTTTTCAAAGAGGTTCTCCATCACCTTCCGGAACATGGGGTCAGCATAGATTTCCAGTGTGTCCGTATCACAGGAGACTGTGATCCCGGTCTGACTTATTGCCCCTTCGGCCCGTGCGGCCACCGCTGCCACGTTCTGCCACGAAGGGGCATAGGAGCCGAGGTCTTCATAGTCACGGGTAAATGAGAGCTGATCCTCAATCACGGCAGCGGCATGGTCGATCTGTATGACCATCCTCCTCACCTCCGGGCTCATCGCCTCTTCGGGCTCCATACCCGTGAGTTCAGCTACCATCCGGATCACCATCACCTGGTTGAGAATATCATGCCGGGTGATTGATGTGAGTAGTTTGAGCTTCGTGTTCGCCTCCATCACGGCAGAGCGGGCTGCATAATGAGTGGAGACATCCTGGGTGATCCCCACAATCCACGCAGACTTTCCTGCCTCGTCCCGTTCAATGATCCGGCCGGTGATCTGGACCCAGCGGCCCTTCTCCGTGTCCCCGATGGGAAACTCAAGGGAGAAGGTATTCATCCTGCCGGCCGCAATCTCTGCAAACGGCTGGTCAAGTGCAGCCTCATGTCCCTTTGGCAGGTATCCCTTCATCTGGTCCACGAGCGCTTCTATGGTGATGACATTCTCTATCGTACGGTCGGCGGGCAGGTTTTCATAGATCACATATCCCAGACCTTCCCGCCACTCCCAGGTGGCCAGGCCAGCGCCCTCCATCGCGATCTTCAGTCTGAGGTCCTTTGCCTTCATCTCCTCCTCTGCACGCCTTCGTGCGGTTGCGTCACGGATGAGGATTATTGTCCCTCCCGACCGGGTGTCATATCCCTCCACCCGGCTGACAGTCAGGTCAGACCAGCGTCTCTCTTTGGCGGTGTCCGTGTGTGAGACCGTGAGTGACCGGGCCTCCCTGAGTGCAGTGAGACTGGTCCCGAAGACCCTGCCGAGTAGTTCATTGGCAGAGAGTGAGATGGCCTCATCCTCAGTCAGGCCTGCTGCCAGACAGGCGGCACTGTTGATGTCGATGATGACGCCGTTTCCGTCTGCGACGATCACTCCTTCATGGATCTCGGTGATGATACGGGCCCTGGCAAACGGCACGATGCTGAAGAGGCGCAGCCAGAATATGGTGATGAAGATGAGGATGGCACTCAGGGCAAAGAAGAGCGGGGTGATGTCGACGTTGCCGCCACCCAGCACCGTGATGATCGTGAAGACGGTGATTATATTTGCGGTGAAAGGTATGAGGGCACTCAGGATCAACAGGTATATCTGCCGCCTGAAGTGTTGTGGTGAGGACGTCAGAAGGCCGGTCAGAAGGAGCAGGGCGCCGGTGATGAGTGCATATGAATATACTAGGTTTACCCAGAACCAGATGCCGTGGGGTCCGGCGTATCCGTTGAAGAGCCAGAGGGATGGATCAGCTATCTGCACATAAAAAAGGCCTGTCCACGGGTTTGTGAGTAGGGCACATATGCTTACTGCCGGAATAATGGAGACTGCTGCCCGCTGCCATCCCGGCATCTGTTCGTCCTTTCCGGTATATGCGAGGGTAAAAAAGAAGAACAGGAGCGGGGTGAGGATGATGAAGATGAACTTGGCACCTGAGAACGCGAACTTGATGGGGACGTCCGGCACGGTGATTATTGCAGCGTCACAGCAGAGCCACCCGGTCAGTGCGGCAGAGGTATACAGGAGCCAGGTGGCGCCGCGGGCGTCCTGCCGGGTTCGGAGCACCCAGACAATACCTCCGGTAATACACGCTGTCCCCAGTAAGAGGAGGAATACTAATAGCTCCGGGTTACTCATTGTTATTATCACGATCTCTGCTCCGATTCCTGTTTTGTTTGTATATGCACCTGTTCAGCTGGATGACACGGATATGATGTTATTTGGGTTTTGGATTTATGATGATATAGATGAGTGAAAGGCAGGATGGCGGTCCTGCCGGCAGCGACATCATCCGTGTCTCCTTTCCAGGTGTGTCAAAGCTGACTTTTTCCCCGAGATCTTTTCCGCGCTTCCGGATAGCACAGGAGGATACACCTCCTGCGCTGCCCTCCCCGGAATTCCCATACATGTTTTCAATTATACTATATGATACGTATTTTCCCGTTTTCAGGCAGGCATCATCTCTTGTACATCACATCCTGACATACCGGCACGGTGTGCCCATTTTAATATCTCAGACGTTGTTGTTTTTTAAGTAACAACAGTCGACATTCGCGGATCATGGTGTACCCTCTTTATCTCCCGGACTCCGGGTGTGGAGGGAGCAGGATAAACCGGCACAACACTACCTGACCTGTTGTCCTGCATCCGTGGATCTCCTGGAATATCAAAACAATAATAGATAATAGAGAGATAGCATGCAGTCACCGTTTGCCTTTCTGGCCAATTCCATTAATAATCACCCGAAGACCGTTGCAGCAGTAGTCATTGGTGTGATCCTGGTGATGATGTTCTTTGCGTCCGGTGTCACGATGAAGACCGGTACCGAGACCTATGTGGACATCACCTCACCCTCGGGTTCCCTCATCAAACATTATGAGGACACGTACAGTTCTGACTCCGTTATTCTCATGATCGAGGGCGACGCGGTCTATATGCCTCAGACGCTGGATTACATCCAGAGCCTCTCAGAGGATATCGAGAATGAATACCAGATTGTCTCAGTCACGAGTATCATCGACCTTGTTGATATCTACAACGGCGGGGTGATTCCCGGGTCTGAAGTGGAGATAAAGAGCATTGTTGACCAGCATAAAGATGTCATTCCCGGGGCTGCAACGACCGGTGCAATGACCCTGATGCAGGTCATCGTGCAGCCCGGTCTATCCGACTCCGCCTCAACCGCTGCCCTGAATAACATCCGCTCTGTGGTGGCCGCTCATAACCCGCCGCCCGGCATATCTGTTACGGTAACAGGGATGGCGGCATTTGAGGATGAGATGAAGACTTCCCTGGGGTCATCCACCGGTATGCTCATTGGCCTTGCCATGCTTTTGATGGTCGTCGCAATGGCCTTTCTCTTCGGCCATGTCCGTTACCGCTTCCTGCCGGTCCTGATTGTGATGATGGGTGTCATCGTCTCCTTCGGTATGATGGGCGTCACCGGGACAGGACTCACCATGATGGTGATGGCTGCCTTCCCGGTGATGATCGGTATTGGTATCGATTACGCCATCCAGTTCCAGACACGGTTTGATGAGGAGGTGAGGAAGTCATCCATTGAAGACGCGGTCTTTACCACCATCACCCAGTCGGGCAGTGCAGTCGCCATTGCGATGGTCGCCACCTCGCTTGGGTTTATCGCTCTTACCATGTCGCCGTTCCCCATGGTCACTGACTTTGGGGTGATCTGTGTGGTGGGTGTCCTCTCCTGCTATCTCTGTGCCCTTGTCATTGTCCCTACCTTTGCAACACTGGTAAAATACCGCCCGCTGGACCCCAAACCCAAAAAACGCGGCAGTGGCAACCAGAAGTCCATGATGGAACGCTATGATGTGTTTCTCGGAAAAGTGGCCGGATGGATTGCCGACCACCCGGTTGGTGTCCTCCTCCTCGTTGGCTGTGTTGCGATGATCGGCATCCCGCTGGATGACAGGATTGTCATCAACACAGAAGAGGAGGCGATGGTGCCGCCGACGATGCCTGCAAAGGTGAGCATGGACAAACTGGGCAGTGCGATGGGGTCGATGTCCACGATACCGCTTATGGTACGGAGTGATGACATCTTCGAACCCGATACGTTGCGATGGATGTATGCATTCACCGAATATGAGAAACAAAAGCATAGTGAGATCACGGGAGGGACGAGTATTGCAAGCATTCTTGCGTCGATGAACGGCGGTATCCTTCCGCAGGATCGAGAACAGATAGCCGCACTCCTGAAACTCGTGCCGGAAGGCACCATGTCCCGGTATACGGCCGGCCAGATGGAGGCGGTCATTGAGTTTTCCACCGAGGATCTGAACCTCAATAGCATGAAGGCGCTTCTCAATGAGATGCGTGAGGACCTTGCCTGGTACGAGACTGACCCCGGTACTACCGGAGAATTCACCGGTACCATGGTACTCTTTGGTGACATGATCGACGGCATCGCGGAGTCCAAGAGTGAGATGAACATGCTGGGATTCGGCCTGATCTTTGCCTTCCTCCTCCTCCTCTACCGGAAGGCAGCGGCCATCATCCCTATAATCCCGATCATTATGATCGTCGGGTGGAACGCGGTCATCATGTATGTCCTCGGACTGGAGTACAATATTCTCACGGCCACCCTCGGTGCGATGACCATCGGTGTCGCGTCTGAGTATACCATCCTCATTATGGAGCGGTATGATGAGGAACGCGAACGCGGGCTCTCCTGCCGTGATGCCATCCAGACAAGTATCCAGAAGATTGGAACGGCTATTACCATCTCCGGCCTGACGACGGTCTTCGGCTTCTCCGCCCTCACGCTCTCGGAGTTCCCCATCATGGCCAACTTCGGCCTGGTGACCGTGATCACGGTGGGATTCTCTCTCGTGGGAGCCATCCTCGTGATGCCTGCGGTGCTGGCCGTTGTCAGCAGTATCCAGGACTGGCTTGATGCACGAAAGCATGCAAAAGCGTGCTGAGTGCACCACAAAAAAAATACAGGGTCTACAATCCGGCCCTGCAAAAATCGTTTTTTACTACGTTTTTTAATCACAATGACCCGATTCCGGCATTATTCTGCCGGACACTTTCGGAGGTTGCCCCGCACCGCAGAGAACCCGATGCCTGCGGTAAACATCATCACAAAGGGCGTCCAGAAACCGGGAGATAGGGCGGCACCTGTGAGGGAGACTGCCATCATGAGAATGCCTGCCAGAAATGTCTGCCTCTGCCCGAAAAAACCCGTAAAGTATCTGATGCTGGGTGATAGAGGATATATACAAAAAAACGGGTCTTTCTCTGAATGAATGGTGATGCAGGATGAAACGGGTGGCAGGTATGGTATGCATTCTCTTTCTGGTGCTCTGCTGTACCTGGGTGGGGGCGGCTGATGCCACTGTCACAGGAATGAAGGATGATATTGGAAGTGCAGGGGATGCCTCTGCTTTCAGCCGGGGACCGTACCTGACCGGCACTACGGTGAATGAAACGGTGGTGAACTGGATGGGCACCATTCCTGTGGTAGGAACCGTCGCATACGCAAGCGATGCATCTTACCAGGAGACGGGTGGGTATGAACAGCAGTTCAGGGATGATGCGGAGGTAGCTCTGCACCATGTCTCCATCACCGGCCTTCAGCCTGATACCTGCTATCACTATGCAGTCACCGTCGGCGGGGAGACGTCCGGCGACCACACCTTCCGGACCTTCCCGGAATCCGGGCCGTTCACATTCATTGTTTACGGAGATACACAGGAACAGCTCCCGTATTTCACCCAGACAGAGCGGCATGCTCTTGTCGCAGAGCGGATTGCAACGGAAGAACCGGACGCCCTCTTTGTGTTGCACGTCGGCGACACGGTCTGCGAGGTGGAAGATGTTGAGGAGTGGGACCGGTTCTTTGCGGCAGGAAGTGCTCTCTTTGCCAATACTACTATTGTAGCGGTGCTGGGCAATCATGAGAACAATGCGACTGTCTGGTATGAGGCGTTCGGCATGCCGGAGTGGTATTCCTTTGACTGCGGGGATGCCCATTTCGTGGTGCTGGACTCAAACGACTGGGCGGCCCCGCACCTGGACGAAGAGACGGCATGGCTCAGGGCAGATCTGGAGGAGAGTCCGGCGGGCCGGACGTTTGTTGCCTTCCACCACCCGCCGTACAGTTCCGGCACCCGGCATCCCGGCGGATGGAGCGATCTCCGTGAACTCTGGGGCCCGGTATTAGAGGAATACGGGGTCGATATGGTCTTCACCGGGCATGTCCATTCCTACCAGCGCTATGCGGTGAACGGCATCCACTACGTGATCGCGGCAACGGGGGGCGGGATGATGTATAATCTTACCGAGGATAAGGCGGAAGGCTATGCCGCAAGTGCCGACCATCAGCTGGGATATGTGCGGGTGACGGTGGATGATGACCGTGTGACCTCGGTCTTTGTGCCGGTGGCAGTGGTATCGGCTGACAACCGTGCGGTTACAGAGGTATTTCCGGTGGGGACGGAGTATGATCCGGTGGTTGTCGGGGGTTGTGATGATGGGATTGTTGGGGTTTTTGAGGAGATCTTCGGCAGGCTTGCGCCTCTTTTCTGAGTGCGGGTGATTTTCTGATTCTGGTCAGCTACCCACGACTGAAGTCGTGGGTTTCCTGCCTGTTTTCTTTGTGAACCAAGTAAAAAATAGATTGATGGTGGGTCTTCCATCTATTCTCAGTCTGTTTCTATCTGTGTCCATACTCGTATCTTCATCTGAGGGTGGGCTTCTGGTTTTATTTTTCCTGCATCCGCTCAAGCTGTCTTACTGCCTCTTTTCCTGCCGTGTAGGCGAATGTGAGGGCGGTTGGGTGTCCCTTAATACCGCCCCAGCGATCCATGCCGGGTGCGGTGATATTGTGGTCAGGGGTGTAGCCGC
Source organism: Methanogenium sp. MK-MG (assembly GCF_009914725.1). Classification (GTDB taxonomy): domain Archaea; phylum Halobacteriota; class Methanomicrobia; order Methanomicrobiales; family Methanomicrobiaceae; genus Methanogenium. Next base: position 9,231 of record NZ_JAAAWJ010000005.1, on the reverse strand, counting down.
AGCCGAATCCGTTGAAGAATGCGGTGACGATGGGGTATGCGTAGTCAAAGATATCGGGCCGCTCCATCCCTGCTGTTGCAAGGAAGTAGCCAGGGTGGGTGGTGAAGTGCTCTTTGTCGTAGTGCACCTGGTGGAGCTTGAACTTCTGTGCCCAGATGGTGTGTGCCCGGTCGATGAACGCCTTCATCTCCGCTGTGATGGACATTGAGTATATGGGGGAGGCAAGGACAACGACGTCTGCCTCCGGGACTGCCTTTGTGAGAATCGGGATAAGGTCGTCGTTGATGATGCAGATGCCGGTCTTGTGGCAGGCATTGCACCCCCGGCAGGAACGGTAGTCAAGGGCGGAGAGAATGATCTTCTCGGTATCTCCCCCGGCGTCTGCTGCCCCCTCCAGAAAGCGGTCAAGCAGCTGTTCGGTGTTCCCATGCCGGTGGGGGCTTCCCGATATGCCCAGCACCCGTAGTGGTCTTCCGGTGTTGGGGTTCACGCGGTCTCATCCCTTTGCGGCTCGGTCTTTCTGTCTTCCTCAGTTCCCGCCTGTTTATCTCTCGCTTCCGTTCTGTCTCCTTTCTGCATTTCCCTTTCTTCCCCGGCAAGCCTCGTTTTGATCTCTTCTATCATCTGCTTTCCCAGGACTGCTGCATCCGTGGTCGCCGTCGGGTGGGCGGCAAGCGCCCCCATCTTGTCCACATTGTTCACCATCAGGTACGAGATGTCGCGGTTTTTGATGTCCATTACATGGAAGAAGCACTTCACCGACGGAATGAGGGCATCAAAGACATAGTCCCAGTCCTGCCCGGCGGTTGATAGAAACGCCCCAAGCCGTTTGCCCTGCCGCTCTGCAGGGATGACGGGGAGGTGAAGCACGTATTTCCGGGACCGCAGCACCTGCATCCGGTCGACAAGAGCCTTTGCCTGGGCACACATTCCCATGCAGAAGACGGGGGAGGCCATCACCACAATGTCTGCTGCAATGATCTTCTCCAGCACCCAGTCGAGGTCGTCATCATCAATGATACAACGGTTGAGTTCTTCGCAGGCATTGCATCCCCGGCAGGGTTGGATCTCTATTTCATTGAGTGCATACTTCTCCACCGTGACACCCTCTTCTGCCGCCATTGCCCCGAGGAGGGCATCAAGAAGCGTCTCGGAGTTTCCGTGCCGCCGCGGACTTGTCGCAAAGGCGAGAACATTCACACCCATTATGCCACTGTTCGCAGGAATCCTACTTTAGGGTTTCCAACAGGGTGGCAGAATTTCCATATATCATCGTATATTGCCTGGTCCGCCCTCACATCACTGAGATCCATGGCCTGAAGTATGGGATGAAGTTGGCAAAAAAGATATTTGGAAAGGAACTCCTCATTCGCCGGGTGAATCCCGGCTAAGTCGCCCATGAGAAATCGCAGACGCTGCTGTTATTGCCGGAATGCCCTCCTCGGGCCCTTTCCTGTTGTATGTGAGAAGGTAACCGGGCAAAGATATGGTATCTCATCTCTCTATGGCTGATAAAACGGGAGGTTGCAGCCTCCCGCTAATTTTAGGAGTATTATTCCTGTTGCCCTGGTGCCTATGGCCGCAGGTAATAGACCTGGCGTGCGTCTGTGAAGTTGAACTTCCTGACGACAAACCCTTCCTCAATGAGCCTGCGCAGTGCATTTCTGACCGTGCGTGGTGCCCATGCGACCTTATCGGAGATCTCTGAGAATGTCCGGGGTTCATGGTCATCGAGGATATCGAGGACTGCCCGTGCTGAACCCGGAAGTTTCTCTTCTGAAATCTGGGGCTTGATTAAGTCTTGGCTGGGTGTTACAGTATACGTTGTCATTGGTGTGCCTCCTTGACTGGTGTATGATGTCTCTGGTGCTCATTTCAGCACCGGTTTTCTGAATTACTGTGCATTTGCTGGTTATTCCCGTGCATCGGTCTCAATTGCGATTGGGAGGTTGTGGTGTCCTTCTACGGTATATCTTTTCTGGCTCACGGTGTAGTATCTCCTGAATTTTTCCGCAATGTTGTGTTCGACGAATGGATCTTCACGGGTGGCTGCCCGGACCGGGTGTGGATCCACGTGCTGCCGCCGGAGAATTACCTCTCCATCTCAGGTCCCCATCTCGCCGGATTTGATCAGGGAGCTGGCATTCCCGAATGCCTGCTCAATCATCTCCGGGTCATCGGTGTCCACCTCATGTGACATTTGTCATCCCTATCTCTACGCCAATTGGTATTAATGCTTTCGCATACATGAAACTATTACAAAATGGTGATAAATCCAATTCGTGCTTAAATTTGATTTTTTAGAGAATATTGCCTAAATTTTACGTTTTGGGGAATTTTGGGGTTTTCCTGCCCCGTAGACTTCAATCCATGGTTGACTGCATCTCCTATAAGGACATATGTCTGATTGCCTGTGGGCTATCTGGGGGCGAACGGGACCGGGCGCTGGATGGTGCCCGGTGTGTATCGTGTGAAGAATTCATTGAGCCGTGGGCACTTCCGGTTTTTGTGACATTCATAGAGAATAAGAAACTCCCCGACCACCTTCTCAGGGACGCCTGTCACATCAATAATCTCATCTCCCCGGTAGCTCCGTGCATACAGCACCACAGTATCGGTGAACTGCCGGTGGTATTTGCGCACCATATCGGTCGAAACACCGCATTCTAAGGCCGTATCCTCTACTTTCTCTCCGCAGAGAAAACGATCCACACAGACCGAGCGTATGGATGGAATATGGCCATATTCATATATTGCACCCCGTGTCGGCAGCCGGATGCCTGCACATCTCAGTTCCTTGATGTCGCGCTGGATGGTGCGTGACGAGGTGGTGAGCAGGAGTGCGAGGTCATGCTGGGCTAACATGCCGCCCTGGTCATAGGCCTCACGGGCAAGACGGATCAGTTTGTGCTGCCGCATCCCCTGCAGCCCTCCCTTCTCAAATGCCGTTGCATCCTCAGATACTGAGATCGTGAGGAGTACAGGGCGCAGTGGTATTTCCCCGAATGCCCGGCCTGGTGGTTCCCGCATATCCACTGCCCGGTAGATGATCTGCATGTCGCCGCGGTGCCAGCCGTAGGACTCTTCAGCGAATTCGTTCATCAGGTGGACAAGGGAACGGCTGGTCGGATGTTTGAAGCCGTATTCCTCTTCAAGAATGGCAAGGAACTGGTACTCTTTGGTCTTGGTCCAGGCGCTTCTGAGCGACGGGACCTCGGTACGCTGCATCGGCATGAGGATGTTTCCTGATGGAATATGGATCCTTCTGCATGATAAACCCGACGACAAATGTCAGATCAGTTTTTATGTCAAACAGGTATGAGTTTTTAGCTTCACATGTTCTAATGGCAAAACATAGGATGGTTTAAATAGTAAAAAGGGTGGGTGAGAATTCAGATCTCCTTAAAGCAGAGATACCAGTCTTTGCAGTCGTAGCCCTCTTTCAGGCGGGCCTCTGCCGCTTCCTGGGTGGCCGGCGGCGGCACAACCACCTTGTCGCCCGGCTGCCAGTTGGCAGGGGTGGCGACGCCGTTCTCGTCAGTTGTCTGGAGTGCCTTCACCAGCCGGACAATCTCCGGGATATACCGGCCGTTCGTGAGCGGGTAGTAGATCATTGCCCGCATAATGCCCTCCGGGTCAATAAAGAAGACGCACCGCACCGTCGCCGTGCTGCTCACCTCTTCCTGGATCATGCCATAAAGCCTGGCCACATTCATGTCAGAGTCGGCAATTACCGGGAAGGGAATCTCGACTCCCAGCCGTTCCTTAATGTTCCTGATCCACCCGAGATGGGCATGGACCGAGTCAATGGAGAGACCGATGAGCCAGGTATTCAGTGCCTTCAGCTCCTCACAGACCTCCGCAAGTGCAATAAACTCGGTGGTGCAGACAGGGGTGAAATCTGCCGGGTGGCTGAAGAGCACCACCCATTTTCCCCGGTAATCCTCCAGTTCCATCGGCCCCTGTGTCGTCACGGCGGAGAATTCCGGTGCAGGTTCGCCCAGCACTGGTCTCCCCTGACAGCAGAGGTAATCGTCAAATATCTCTTCGTCACACATATGCATTCCTCTTCACAACGAGGGCACTGCCGTTCTGGCGGCAGAGTCATCTGATTTGTCTCATTCTCACCATCAGAAGGGCAGAAAGGGACATGGTTCGCATCCAAACGCTCCGCTTTTCTGTACAGATCATCGAATAAGGAGGGTGCTGCCGGGGAGTGCCTGGGCGGATTTATTTCTTCATCAGGTCGTCGATTGCTGTGCGCCCATAGGTATAGGCCGGCATACCTGCGAGCAGGAATGTCACCCTGAGCGCCTCTTCCACCTCCCCATAATCGACACCCAGGTTTGAAGCCCCCGCGGCCTGGGCCCGGACCGCGTGCCGGTCCCGGAGGGCTGCTGCCACACAGATTGCGATTATTTTCTTCGTCTGGCGGGAGAGTTTACCGTCCTTCCAGATGAGTTTGTCCATTGATACGACCCAGTCCTTCAGGTCAGGGTCTTCATCTGCCCACTTCTTCACAATTAACGGGACCTTGCCGATCTCCTCTTCCAGTTCTTTGAGCTGTGCATCCATCCTCTCACTCCTGCAGGGACATCGGCTCGCCGCAGCAGACGAGTTCTCCCCCGCCCACTTCTATTACTTCAACAACATTTCCGCAGACTTCACATTCAAATTTCTGATCTTCACTCTCTACGTTTACCATTTTTTTACTCCGTGGCTGGGGGATGCAAACTCCCCCATCTGGTCGTACCATCTCAGCGTTTCGGAGGATGTCTGGCATCTTCCGGGGTCTTGATATCTTCCCGTATATGAGTCATCGGGATGCAGTCGTAATACTCACAGGCACACGTGGGGCATTTTCTGAGATCCTTGTCAGACTCATCGACGGCAAATTCCAGACCGCAGTCAACACACTTGTATGTTCCCGGTCCGACTTTTTCGCCGGCTTTCACTCGGTTCGGGTTTTCACTCATGGATTTATCACCTCTATGCCCTACATCATACTACGGTGTAATAAATCTTTCCCGGATGTTAATGACGGATAAATACTACCTGTCTGTCTTCAGGAATTATTATCACAATTTGCACCGTAACCACTCCCAATGGCACCACAGATAATTGCCCTCTTAGGAAGTCCCCGACCGAAGGGGAATATGGCAAAACTGATGAATGAAGCGGTGCGGGGTGCCCGTGACGCAGGCTGTGAGGTTGAGATTGTCCATGTGCCAAAGCTGACGTTTGGCCCGTGCAAAGAGATCCTCTACTGTCAGGAGCATGCTGCCTGCGGTCTTAATGATGATGTGACCCCTTATTTTGAGAAATTCCGGGATATTGACGGCCTAATCGTGGCAACACCAGTGATGACGATGGGCATCCCGGGTGCCCTGAAGTCGTTTTTAGACCGGTTTCAGGTCTTTTTTATGGCGAAGTATTTCCGGAAGGAGCCGCTTGTTTCCCCTGAGAAGAAGGCGCACCGCAGGACGCTTCTCTTAAGCATCGGCGGGGAGAATATTGAACATGATTTTGACGGAGTAATCCTCTCCATAAAAGCCTTCTGTCATATTATCGACTGTCCATACTGGGATGAGGTGCTGCAGAATAACATGGATGAGGTGATAGACATCACGACACGCCCTGAAGTGATGAAGGCCGCCTACGAGAAGGGATACCATATGGGTGAACTGATCACCCGTGATATGGCAGAGTGAGCAGTCGGGAGCACCGCCCCTCCCTGCGTCTGTTTTTCATTTTTGAGATCTATGTCCTGTTCAGAAGAGGCCCCGCTCCTTCAGGCTGGTGTGGCCTGTTTTTGCAACGATTACATGATCAAGCACACGGATGCCGAGAATCTCTCCTGCCTCGGCGAGTGTGCGGGTGATGGTGATGTCAGCGTCTGAAGGTTCTGTGTTGCCGGAGGGATGGTTATGGACAAAGATCACCGAGGCGGCACGGTCGGTGAGGGCGGGTGCAAAGACCTCACGTGGGTGCACTGGTGAATGGGTGAGTGTGCCCTTCGTTATGGTGTGACGCCGGATAACCTCGCCTGCCCCGTTGAGTGTGAAGGTAATGAAGTGCTCCTGGTGTTTGTGGAGCAGGTCTGTGGTCATCATCAGGATATCCTCGGGCCGTGAGATGGTGGTGCCCGGCTTCTTTATGTAGCGGCGGGCCAGCTCAAAGGCTGCGACCATCTGGGATGCCCGGCTCTCTCCGATGCCCCGTATGTCCATCAGGTCAGTGTAGGTCATATCGGTCGCCTTCTCATCCAGAAGAGCGATAATATCGTTTGCGATTATGTTTACGTCACGGCCGGGGATGCCCCTGCCGATGATTGCCGCAACGAGTTCAGCGTTACTCAGAACCGCCGGACCGGCTGCGGCGATTCGCTCCCGCGGCCGGTCAATCATGTCTGTATCCCTCATCCGTTTTACTGCCATATTTGCCTCCTCCCCCATACCGGATTTGGACTATAAACAGAGAATGGCAAACAGGGAATAAAACGGTGACGGTATGCATGTTTTTCAACGTGACTGGCGAAGATATTAATAGGAAGCATGTCCGTTCTATTCCTATCTAAGAGGAAGAGGTCAGAGATTACAATGACAACAGAAGAGAATGCCTGGGAAGCGTTCGCCGGAGAATCACAGGCAAACCGCAGGTATGCGAATTATTCCGTGAAGGCAAAGGATGAAGGATATCCGGTCGTAGCGAAACTCTTTGCAGCCGCATCAAAAGCAGAGGAAATTCATGCAAGGCGTCTTCTCGGGGCCCTGAAAGCAGTGGGTTCAACGGAAGAGAACCTCGCCGGTGCTGTTGAAGGGGAGACGCACGAGTACACCACAATGTACCCCTCCTTTATCGAGGAAGCAACGTCAGAAGATGACGCTGAGGCACGGACGGTCTTTACCCATGCGATGAAGGCAGAAGAGGTGCACGCAGGCCTCTATGCCAAAGCACTTGCTGCCGTGAAGGCCGGTGGTGACCTGGAGGCATCTGTCGTCCATCTCTGTCCGTTCTGTGGCAATGTTGTCCTCGGTGAAGTGCCTGAGCGCTGCCCCATCTGTGGTATTCCGGGCACGAAGTTTGAACTGATTGAATAACTCCCCCTTTTCCAACCGGACCGGTAAGCCTTATCTGTCTCTGTGGTATAGAGGAGCGCATGGCGAATGTCACTGTATATTCTACTGAAGGCTGCCAGTACTGCCGTCTGACCAGGGGCTACCTCTCCCGCCTGGGGGTGCCATTCACCGAGGTCGACGTGGGCCGTGACAAAACCGCTGCAGAAGAGATGGTGAACCTGTCCGGCCAGTACGGGGTGCCGGTCACCGTGGTGGATGGAGAGGTCATCGTTGGATTTGATGTGAAACGGTTCCGCGAACTCTTCGAGACAGGGGGGGCGCTGGATGTCTACGACATGATCATCATCGGCGGCGGGCCTGCAGGTCTCACGGCCGCGACGTATGCCTCAAGGAAGATGCTCTCTGTCCTCGTGCTCACGGAGAATATAGGGGGCCAGGCCCTTGAATCGTGGGCCATCGAGAATTACATGGGGTTCCGTCTGGTGACAGGCGGGGAGCTGATGCAGAAGTTTGAGGAGAAGATGCGTGAGGAGGCGGGCATCACCCTTGAACTTGACTCGGTCACCGCCGTCCGGGAGGAAGATGAGGGTAGATTTGTGGCAGAGACTGCCTCTGCGCGAAGATTCTCCGGCCGGTCTGTCATCATCACCTCAGGTCTGCGTCCGCGGTGGCTGGGTCTCCCGGAGGAGAACCGGTTCATCGGCCGGGGAGTGAGTATCTGTTCGACCTGTGACGGCCCGCTCTTTGCAGAAAAGACGGTCGCAGTTGTCGGCGGTGGCAACTATGCCCTTACGACCGCAATCGAGATGGGCGGCATCGCAACAGAGGTGCATCTCATCGTCCGCTCAGATTTGCGGGCGGATGAAATATATCGGAAGGAGTACAGATCCATCAAAAATATCATCACCCATAAACCGGCGTTGGTGACTGCCATCCACGGAGAGACCCTGGTGCAGGGCATCACCATCACAGACCAGGAGACGGGCAAAGAGACCCGTCTGGCAGTGGACGGCATCTTCCTTGCTATTGGCCATCAGCCGAATAACGGCTTTTTAGATGGGTTTGTGGAGACGAACGACCACGGTGAGGTCATGATTGATGTGAACTGCACCACCTCGCGGCCCGGTGTCTTTGCGGCAGGCGACATCACGGAGATACACGGCAAACAGGTGATCATCGCCGCAGGTGAGGGGGCCAAAGCAGCGCTTGAGGCATATCAGTATCTCTCCGGAAAACACTGAACATGGCTTCTTTTCTCCCCACTCCTTTGTTCCTCCCCTGTGGGTGGGATTTTTCTCTGTTTACGGCAAAACGGGTATATATGCGACGATCCCCGGCACTGAAGGCCGGTGCCCTCATTCTTCTGTTCCTCACCGTATGTATCTCAGGATGCACGCAGAGTACAGCAGGAGGGGATGACACCGGCGGTGTAACTGACCAGCATATACAGGCACTCTCGTCCGATGACCCGGACACGGAACTGGCCGCCATCACCTGGCTCACGCAGGCCGGTGAACCGGCGGTGCAGCCGATCATCGACTCCTTTGCGACTGGTGACAACAAGACCCGTATCTACGGTGCCTTCATTCTTCAGGAGATAGGAGCTCCGGCGATCCCGCCGCTTGTTGCCGCCCTGGATTCAGAGGACACGGATACCCGGTCCATCTGTGGGACGACTTTGGTAGGTATGGGTGCTCCTGCGGTGCCGTATTTACTTGATGCTCTCGAACGTGGAGATTCTGACACACAGAATGTGAAGCAGGTGTTGGTCCGCATCGGTGAACCTGCCTTACCTGCCCTGCAGGCGGCGGCGCTGAGCCCGAACCCGACGTTTGCCGCTGAAGCAGACGCACTGATAAAATCAATCTATTTCACTGCGAAATTCCGGGAAGATACACAGAACATGACTGCAGCGGCCGCCTGACAGGTAACATAGCACAAAAAAGTGGGAGGGCTTTTCTTTTCCCTCCTGTTTCCATTGTATCTGTTTTGTAACTATTCAGCCCCCAACCAATTTTAGCGAGAATTAACCGTTAGATCAAAATATTATGGGTACATATTAACATTCAATGAATGTGCCTCCCAATCGGGATCAGATATTGCATTTAGTTCTGACCGATCCAGAAGCCACAACTGATCTCATTTTGGATCT
>NZ_JAAAWJ010000049.1 GCF_009914725.1 Methanogenium sp. MK-MG | reverse complement strand
CCCGTTGTCAATGAGTGACTGAACCATCTCACGTGTCAGCCGATGGTTTGTCGGGTCATCTGTCATACCAAACCGGTCAAAAATGACATTCATTCGTTTAAACGTCGAATCAAAGTGGTTATGGTATATTTCAGATATTTCACGGGGGGTCTTGCCGCTCTTGTCGGCGGAGATGACGATGGGAGTCCCGTGATTGTCAGAACCACATATAAAGAGAGCCTCTTTCCCGGAATGACGGAGATAACGGACATAGAAGTCCGCAGGGACATAGGTACGCAGGTGCCCGATATGGCAGTGTCCATTGGTGTACGGAAGTCCGCAGGTTACCAGCAGAGGTGAATCACTCATGCCTAATTTTTTTGCCGTTGATGATAATAAATACATAATATCAATGAATAAAATCAGACATCTCCCGGTCCGGTCATTTGGGGGGGAAGAGCCCGACCCGGATATATCCCACCTTGCCGCCTGGACGGGCAGGCAGAAGGGTGTGGTATGCGACCTCCTGTCGTTTAAGGTCGAACGTTCACTACAGGACCAGGCAGGACTTGACCGTCCGGCATATGGAGGGATGTACTATGCAGACAGGCTGCGTGATTCAATTGGCGGCATTCGTTCCGGGTTTCTGCGCGAAGAACCCTGGATACGTCCGGAGTCGCTATGCGATGACGCTTCGCGCGCAGTTGCGTTCTCCAGAAAGGTCTGGGCTGTCCTGCCGTCCCCTCTGCAGCTGAAGATTGAAGACGGCATATATCATGACAGGGAGGAATACGAGAGCAGTCTATGCAACATATATCGCCTCCTGATGCGTGAGATGCGTGACGCCGGAGTATATGGGACAATTATTGTTGGTGAACAGTTCTCTTCTCTGGAGCGCGAACTGCTTCCCGGAAGACGGGTATTGCTCCACTCTCTTTCAGGGAATTCACGGGCAATCGCAGGTATTCTTGAGGTCCAGAATTCCCTGTCCCTTCCTGCACACCGCCTCTCCGTCATTCCGGACCTGCTGGATGAATATGAGATCAAATCATTAACCGTGATTGACGGGACAGAAAAGGATTTTTCCGGACTTCTTTCGTATGTTGATCCCGAAGACCTGACTGCAGGCGGATACTCCTCCGGTGGCGGACGAGAATACTGGGAAGGCGTGTCTGCACACGCCTTTGTTTCAGTCTGATATGCCTAAATATTAGAGTATATCCAGCATGTTCCGGCCTGACTGAGTCATTCCCGGCACTGCCACCTTTCTCTCGATGAGCATGACAGCAATTGTTGTAATGGTTACGAGAAGCAGATACCCCATTCCGACGATCATGAATACTTCTGTAAATTCAAAGTATTTTGTTGCCACCATCTTTCCTGCCCCTGTCAGTTCAATGACGGTGAGCATGTAGGCAAGGGACGAATACTTGATGAGATAGATAAACTCGTTTGAGAGTCCGGGGATGGACCGTATGAGTGCCTGGGGAAGAATAATGTGGCGGACGGCCTGCATTCTGGTCATGCCAAGTGCCTGTGCCGCAATCATCTGGTCTTCTTTGACCGAACTGATTGCACCCCTGATATATTCGGAGTTGTAGGCGCCATTGCACATAATAAAACCAACCAGTGATGCAACAAATGCCGAGAGGGTAATGCCTACGGAAGGCAATCCGAAATACAGTATAAAGAGCATCAACAGGAGCGGCGTTCCCTTAATAAACCCGACAGCACCTTTACACAGGAGCGATATGGGTTTTGAACCGTAGACCCGGCCGACAGCGACAAGAATTCCCAGAATGAGGCCAAACGGAGCAGTAAGGACGATCAGTTTTATCGTGACCGCAAACCCTTCCATCAGGAGAGGGAGGAGTATCTGGAATAAAAATTCAGACTGGTCCATCGCTTAATCACCGTTGATTTGGTCAAACTGGCCAATGAAATTCCTGCAACGCTCAAACTTCGTGTCGTTCATGAGCTCTTCCGGGGATCCCTGTTCTTTTATTTCACCGTGTTCCATGAACATGATGCGGTTGGCAACAGAACAGGCAAATCCCATCTCATGGGTTACCACAAGCATCGTCATCCCTGCCAGAGCCAGTTTCTTCATGACCTCAAGGACCTCCCGTGTTAATTCCGGGTCCAGTGCTGAGGTGGGTTCATCAAAGAGGATAACATCAGGGTTCATCGCAAGTGCACGGGCGATGGAGACACGCTGTGCCTGACCTCCTGAGAGTTCTGCCGGATAGTGCTCTGCCCACTCCTCCATGCCCACCTGTCTGAGTTCATCAAGTGCTTTTTCCCTGGCCTCTTTTGGTTTCATCCCCCTGACTTTGATGAGTGCGACCTCTACATTGCGCACCGCCGTCAGGTGGTCGAAGAGAAAGAAATTCTGGAAGACCATTCCGATTCTCTGCCTGAAATGATTAATACTCTTACCTGAATTGGTGACTTCTGCATCCCCGAGCCATACCGAACCCTGGTCAGGCTGGGTGAGGAGGTTGATGCAGCGCAGAAGAGTGCTCTTCCCTGTACCGGAAGGGCCGATGAAACAGATGGTCTCTCCTCTTTTCACGTCAAATGAGACTCCCTTCAGTACCTCTAAATCTCCAAAGGATTTGTGAATATTTTCAACTCTGAGTATTGTCTCGTTATTTTTCATATTATACCGCTCCTGTTCCGAATCCGGGTATCTGTATCTTCTTTTCAATCAGGTGGAGGACCCTCATCCCTGCAAAGTTCAGGAGGATGAATATACCAGCACAGACGAGATATATCGGCATGGTGACAGATGTATTTGAGACAATCTGTGATGTCCGTGTCATGAGTTCCATTACCCCGATGGCATAACAGATGGAAGAATCGGTAAGGATATTGGGGTACTCATTCGACCATCCCGGAAGTGCCACGCGTACGGCCTGCGGCAGTATGACATGTCGTATGCTCTGAAGTTTTGTCATCCCTACAGAACGTGCGGCAATCATCTGTCCCTCACTGACCGACTGTATGGCCCCACGGAATATCTGTGACTGGTAGGCAGCACCCCTCAGTCCCAGCACGGTGGCACCGACAACCATTGCCGGAACGTTCAGCCCCAGTCCCGGAAAGATGCCGAAAAAGAACAGAAACAGCAAAACAAGCACCGGAAGACCACGAAAAAACCATACAAAAACGCCTATTAAAAAACGGACCGGACGTTTACCATATACCTGCCCGACTGCCATCGGCAGGCCAAAAGCACACCCAGAAACAGTGCAGATGCGACAAGTCCGAGGGTGGCAAAAATACCCCCGATGAGATATGGGAACCATTCTGTGATTACTGCTAAGAAACCCATTGATAACACTTGAAATCCCGTTTATCCGGGACATATTCACTGTGCTGTACGCGATTATATACAGCAGAATATGTACCTACAGGAATACTGTGCGGTAGTATGCAATAGAAGTTGTGGAGTTGTTTTCTCCACCCATTCTGTATATGTTCTGACTAAGCCATTTCGTACTTGGTCTTCAGTTCTTCCCAGTAAGGATCTGCCATGAGTGTGGTGATGCCTGCATTCATTGTGTTTAAGAGTTCAGTGTCACCCTTACGAACGGCCACACCATACTCTTCTCCGGTGTTAATCTCACCGACGATGACAATGGGCTTTCCTGCAATTGCCTTAAGCATGGGGGGTTTGTCATAGATTGCCGCATCGATGCGCTGAATCTTCAGGTCTTCTGCTACCAGTGGGAAATTCGGATACGTGGCCTTCAGGTTCTCCTTTGGCATGAGGCCTGTCTCAATGAGGTTCTTTTCAACCCAGATCTGACCGGTGGTACCGCTCTGTGCACCGATTACCAGTGTGCCGTTCTTGAAGTCATCGAAAGTGTATCCGGAGTCTTCATGCACTGCAACTGACTGGTTAACAACCCAGTAGGGAATGGAAAAGTCCACCACTTCTTTTCTCTCCGGAGTGATTGTCATTCCGGAATACACCATGTCAATCTTGTTGTTCTGGAGTGACGGAATGATGCTGTCCCAGGCCATTGGCTGGATTTTAACTTCAAAACCCTGGTTTTCTGCAATCCATTTGACCGACTCGACATCAAAGCCCTGCGCATTCCCGTCAGAGTCAATAAAAGCGTACGGAGCATAATCCCCGTCGATACCAACGATGTAGACAGGTTTTTCCGATACGTTCACCTGCGGTTTTGCAGGTGTATCATCAGATGAAGTGCAGCCGGCAAATGCGACTGTCACTGCGATGATGAGAACGATAATCAATCCCAATCCTTTGTGATTCATCAGACCTATTTTTGCAGAGATATTTATTATGCCTTATGAATTGTGTCTAAGAAAGAGAGGGGGATGGAGATTGACTGTAATAGTTATGGAAGAGTATCTGCAACCTGAACCAGTTCATCGAAACATCTGGCTTTTTTCAGGAAAAACAGGGAGATTTTATCCTTCAGGGTTAATGTGAACGTGCCACCTGCTGCAGGCGGGTGTCCGCCGCCGGAGAATTCACGGGCGATGAGATGACTGACGGGAACGGCGGAACGTATGGAAAATCTGCCATTTGTTCCGTATACCACTTCAATGTCAGTCCTGTACAGGTCCCGTATCTCATGGGCAGTCTCACTGGGATATCCGTACATCGGGGCAAAGGCAATTTTGTAACGGGATTCAATTATTTTCATCCGCCGGATGCTCTTTTTTATCGCATCCTGTCGTTCTTTTTCAATCGTTTGGTACTCTTCGGTGATCCAGGCATCAGTGATGATGCCTTTCGAGAGGCGGTCCCGGACCGGATTCAGATTTCGTCTCTTTGTGCATATCTGACCCAGCATTTTTGCACGGGGGTCTTCGTTCTTCCAGAGATCATAGTCGCAGACAACCCTGGCGACTTCTTCAGCAGTCTTATCTCCCGGCAAAAGATCCCCTGCGCATACGGCAGCAGCACAGCGTGTGGTGTCCACCATGCAGGCTGCACCGGTATTCTGAATAGAGAGCAGTTCCTCATCTGTCCAGCGGTGATGGTCGCGCCAGCAGATCTCCCAGCCGTTCTTTATGGCTGCCTTCACCAGTTTATCCGCATCCCTGCAGTATCCAAGATCAGAGATGCTGAGGAGATGGCCTTTTCCCGGCAGTGCACCGATGTCACGCAGGAATGACGGGAATGAACCGACTGACGACCAGATGGTGAATACGGTACCGTATTTCATCCGGTGCACTGCATCACATCCCGCTGCGTCAAGATCATTGTGCGAGAGATGAACTATCTCTGATTTTCGCTCAGATACTGCTTTCAGCAGATTCTCTCTCCTGGAGTTTGAATTTCCCTTTTTGTCCCCCATGATATCTGTTAATAGTTTGGAAGTGGTGGAATAAATATCCTGACTCGTTTACCAAAATCAAAATCGATGGATTTATCTTTATGGAGGTGCCATTCTAATCCTCAAGCCTTAGTAGCTCAGATTGGGAGAGCGCCAGACTGAAGATCTGGTTGTCGCTGGTTCAAATCCGGCCTGAGGCACTCCGCGCCAAAGTATAATGCCCGATGAAAAAAAGAAGTGCGTTGCGCTAATATTTTTTCAGAAGGATGAAAACTATTCTGGCACCCTTTTTGTATGTTTGACGTGTGTTTTCAGTCGCCATATTGCGCCTGTGTTGCCATATATTCACACTCTTGTAAATATCTATCTCATCAGGAACCCGCGTCACTGCGGGCCAGTGTGTGGCTGTTGGGCATCCCCATCAGGCAAGGGGATTATCAAAAGGGAGTCACTCACGCCGAACCATATTCCCGGCGCCGGAAAAATGGTATGGTGTCCGTTCACTTTGGTATTATTTGCTGCCCGCCCTGAGGCGCGTAGCAGGGCCATAATTCAGAGGATGATTACTATGGCCAAGCCAATGAAGGGGTATCACGTGCTTCTGTGTGGATGTTTGGGGGCTTTTAGTGTGAGGTGTGCAAAAAGGATGGGATGTCGGGGCGTTCATGGCCTGTGTTCGGATTCGGGTAGTTCTGCCGGGTGGAGTTCTCCAGGCCCGGCAGCGCGGCGTGGTCTTGGTGCTGCACTTGGTGAGCTCATCCGCAGATGATCCACTCTCCGCGGCTCACCATGAGTTCAGCACAAATGGCGGTGACGGGGTCGGCCCGCTTGAGTAGTGCATTGTAGGTCTCACGGGCGATCTTCCCGGGGCGTTCCGTCACCTCTGCCGCAAGTTCCCGGCGGGCTTCTGCTCTCATGGACTGCATGGTTCCGGAGGTGGGCTTGCCTGCCTGCTGCTGCACCTCCTCTCTCTCTGCATTCCGCAGGCTGCGGGCCTCATCTCGTAGGGTACGGATCTGATCGTGCAGGTCTTCCTGGATCTCCTCCAGCATGTCGGCTTTGTATTCCAGGGCGGCGGCGGTGTTGATCACATATGCAGTTATCGTGACATCATCCAGGGGGCGGGGGGTATGGGCTGTCATCTGCTCACGCCTCTCCGGTTCAATCCCGAACGCTTCCGCGTAGGGCATTACGTATTCGGGCATCCTGCCGTACCGTTTCTTTGCCTCGTCCTCGGTGCAGGGCGTGAGAGTGTCGCCCATAGTCTCCCACAGGAAGAAGGCACATTTCTTTGTCTTGTACAGATAGGTATCTCCCACGCTGTGATCTACCGCCACAAGGTCGGCGGTGTCGGTGCTGTATCGCTTTCCGTTTATGATTCGTTCCATGGTCTGTTCACCTATATGGGTATGGATCAGATATTCTGGCCTTCTGGTTACTAAATTGGTAACCATTATTGAAATTGGAAAGCATCCAATAAATACCTTACTTACCATTATGGTAATTATGGCAAGAGAAGGAAAGGGAAAGGTTATCCAGATCAGCAAGGGAGCCCGAACTCGCTATGTCAGCATCCCGGCGGACGTCGCAGGAGATGACAGGTTTCCCTTTGAAACAGGTGAAGAGGTCACAGTATCAATTGATGAAGACGGCTCCCGGATAGTGATTTCCAAAAAATAGGCATCGGAGTATGATCTGTATGATCAAACTCAATAAAAAAGTAGGTTAAGTAGTTTATCTATGGGGCGAAACAGAGGCCCCATTGTCCGTGTTTTCGTCTTCCACGATTTTCCAGTGTCCAATCTTCACCATCGGTGCTATCACTTCATAGTCCGGATCGCCATATAGGGTTCGATACTCGTTTTCAATACATCGTGCCACTTGCCGCTCTACTAATATTGGCTCATGTTTTTCTATTTTTGATTCTTCCACATGCCTCTGCTTCTTCATCTCATCCTCCAGGATAATACCCAATCATCATGCAGACCATTTCATACTTTCCGTAAGGGTGTTCAACCCAGGCGTGCCCGGGTAAAACTACGTTAAAAAATAGTGCAAAAAAGATGATTTGGGTAAGGTGTGGCTGCTTATCCCGTCACCGTCTCCGGAATGCGTTGCCCACTTCAGTCTTGATTATACTAATGAGCCCCCAGATAGCTGCAAATCCACCAACCGCGGGATATATCGAACCTCTATTCCTCTGTGCTGGCCTTCTTTTTTGCTTCAAAAGGGTTATCTTCAACCCCCCAATATTTAGACATATGGATAAATCGCAGAAAGTTATCTGTCTCTTGGTTATCGTGATAGTGGCTATCGCCGGTTGCGTCTTGTGGAATGAGCTCCCTAAAAATGATTTTGAACCTGATGACCTCATTGTCAATTCGAACGAGACATATCCCGGGATGCTTTGGCTGGTTGTGCAGTATAACGATAAGTACGACCAATACCTGATCATCCCAACCAGCATGAAGGCCAACGATGGACCTTTTAGTAAGTGTAAAACGCATCCAGACCTTGGTTTTTGGGCGTCCCGTGAGTGGCTCGAAGATAACTGGGTCCTTCGGGGTCATGTCTAATCAGAGGAAAAAATGGGGTTGGCCTGATGATCCAGAAGAGCGCAGGTTCATCCTATAATCCCCCGTGTTCCGAGGTTCCGGAGTGTGCGCCTAGTCGAGTTCATCATGGTTGCTGCATCAGCTGCGGGAGAGTTCACATTCAGAGTATCAATATTCACCCCTCCAGGATGAGCCCCTGCTGCTTTGGCCTGTTCTGCTGCACTGGTGGCGGCTCCCCAGGCGGAGGAGGGTATAGTGCTGATATCAGCAAGAGGGTTTGATAGCTCAGGTATCCGGGCCGTGATCAGGGCTGCGTCTGCGAGCGGATTTGTGAACGAGGGGATCTGTATCACAGCGTTCGATAGTTCTGGAGTCACTGAGACTTTATTCCCAGTCTCGTCGTAGACCTCTGTAATCACCTTACGAATAGCCGGGGTATCCTGGTAGAACTGCACAACCTTCGCCCAGTTGTCTGTGAGCGTCGTGTTGGTGACCTGATCCAGTGCAAGGACTGCAGCGTCATAGTTCTCCTGTGCTGCTTCCCTTGCAGTGTAGGCATCCTCAAGGGCGGCAGTCTCGTCGTCGATCGCTGCCTGCAGTTCGGTTAGTCGGTTCTGAGCAGAGGAGATGCTCTCTCCGTTGAGCTCATCTTCCAGACCGGCCTTCTCCACGAGGAGGTCAGACGCCTGCTGCTGGGCATCGGAATAGGCATCCTCTGCGTCTGCGACATTGAGCAGTGCTGACCGGTAATCGAGATTGAGATCAGTGAGTCTCTCCTGAAGCTCTGCTCGATCATCTCCGTCAGATGTGAGGAGTGCCCGTTCAGCTGCAGCTTTTTCTGCCTCGATGTCGGCAAGGTTCCGTCGGGCCTGTTCAAGACGGATGTCTGCCCGTTCCACAGACCTGCCCTGGTCGTCGATTTCCTCATCAATACCGAGGGCACGGTTGATGGTGTCTTCCAAAGCGTCATACTCTTTCTGCAGGGCGGAGACAGACTGCCGGTGCACTTCATATGCATCGTCAGCCTGTCGGAGTGCATCCTCCGTGAGGTCAGCATAGTCTCCTACTGCGATGCGGGCTTTGATCATCTCCCCTTCATTATCGTACATCTTGGCAGTGAACTCACCGGCAACCCAGGCGCATCCATCCATACCCGCAGTAAACTCCTGACCCATCATGTAGGCGATCTGTTCATTCTCTGCAAGCTTCCGGACTTCATCCGCAGCTTTGCCCATCTGGTCGGCATACTCCCGGAGCTCATCTGTGGTCATATCAGTTGTCTTGCCGAGATGTTTCTGTGCGTAGTCTAGGGCCTCGGTGGACTCTTTGGTGTGGTCGTATGCCGTCTTGAGTGCATAGGCTGTGACTGCCACAGCAGCGAGACCAAGACCAAGGGTGGCAGCAGTCGCAAGGGATGCCATTGCAGCAGCGTCACGGGCCTTTATAGCAACGATCTCTGCCTGGATGGCGGGGATCATCTTCGTGGTGATCTGCGTAGCCACTTTCTGATAAGCTTTGTAAGAACTGTCTGCATGTTTGATGAGTTTCCCACCAACGATGAGCACCGGCCCTGCTGCAGCAGCGACCATGCCTGCTGTCACAACCAACTGTTGCGAGCCTTCGTCGAGATCGTCAAGCCAGTTCGCGAGAGAGGTGACCCCCTCGACCGCTGGCATCAGTGCATCTGCGGTCATTTCTCCAATCGTAATAGAAGCCCCTTCCACAGCTGACTTCATGCTCCGGAGAGATCCGCCGGCCCCGCCTTCCATGGTCTCAGCCATCTCCTGGGCGGCGCCGTCACAGTTTTCGAGGGCGTCGGTATAGTCTTCAATTGCGCCGCCACCTTGGGATATGAGAGCCAACATACCGGGACCTGCACGGTCTCCAAATATCGTCATCGCATCTGCAGTGGTTATATCCACATCGCCGAGAGTCTGGGTAATTTCCGCAAGAGAATGGATCTGCGGATCGACACTCGATACCGTCAGACCGTATGACTCAAGGATCTTCTTTGCATCATCTGTTGGTGTCAGAAGAGCTGACAGAGATCCACGAAGGGCCGTGCCAGCCATCGAGCCCTGGATACCAGCGTTGCTCATGATCTGGATCGCGGCCGTGGTCATCTCGATACTCTGGTTTGTCTTCGAGGCAACAGGACCAACATATGTCATAGCCTCCCCCATCTGGGTTACGTCGGTGTTCGCTGAAGACGACGCATATGCAAGCATATCTGAAACATGGGCTAGATTCGATATTTCAAGCTCATATCCTGAGATGATATTCGTTGCAATATCCGCAGACGAAGCAAGATCCAGATTTCCTGCAGATGCAAGAGAGAGCATCTGTGGAGTGGCGCCCAGTACCTGATTGACATCAAGGCCTGCCTTCGCGAGGTACTTCTGGGCCTGTGCTACCTGTGATGCGGACCACGCTGTCGATGCACCGAGATCAAGTGCCTGTTGCCTGAGCTTCTCAAACTGATCTCCTGTCGCTCCGGTGACGGCCTGTATTTGCCGCATCGCATCGTCGAAATCAACTGCAGTCGAAAAGGCCAGTGCACCTGTTGCAATGAGCGGTGCAGTCACCGCAAGTGAGAGGGCCTTGCCTGATGCTGTCATTGACTTGCCGACGGCCTCCCACTTCTTCTGCGACTGCTGCAGCTGTTTGTCTGTGCGCTCGAGGGCTGCCTGTGCCTGGTCGAAAGCCTGCACCGCACCGGTGCTGTCACCGGAGATATTTACGGCCATTCCCGCGACGATGTCTGCTCCGCTGAGATCTATGCCGCTGAGGCCTCCGCCGGATGCTCCGAGCCCCATCAGAGCACCCCCTGTGATGAATTTTTTATCAGTTTGAATTTTTTGTTGTTCCTGTATGATGATAGCTGGCTAGTTTTTCTGATTTGTTGTTGATTAAGTGGGATTTCCATTGTTTACCTCCTCATTGGTTTTCGTTTCCTCCGGGGCTCAAGGCACCCCCATCATTGCCCCCCATGCGTTCCCTTACTGCAGGAGGATGTCTTGCAGATAATCAGAAAACACATCAGGGTCAATGTTCATGGCCCGTATTTTTTCAAGCTGATCGTTATAGTCGGCGAAGCATTCCCATGCTCTTTTAAAATTGGATTGTGTCCATTCCCTCTCTTCCAGGGACTCACCTGATTGATACGACCATTCGATCATAAGGCCTTCAGCTATTGACCTGTCAGTAATCGGCTTCCCCCAATCCGGCACTGGTGGCGGGCTATATGGTTTCACCTTCCCGGATCTCATCCTCCGGAGCTGCGTGTCTACTCCTCTTCGGTGGAGCCTATTGGCTTCAGCCGGTAATGGTTCCCCAGTTGGGAGGAGGAAATACCCCTTTGGCAGCTGGTGATAAGGTGAGCTTCCATATCCACAGGGGGGTATTCGGTATCCGGGTTCGGCACCGTGACCGTGCAGGCATCCGCAGTAGGGGCACCAGACCTTCCACCCTCCGGACTCGGTGACATATGCCGGGAGCATGGCGGGGATCATGTGCGGGCCTCCTTGGTCCCCTTCCATCGGGCGGCGAATTCATCCCATGACCTATGGAAATATCGCTTTGTGTCCTCCACCTCTTCCGGTGTGAGGCCCTGTTCATGTGCCCATGTCACCATGAGGCCCTCACAGTAGTCCCGCTGATAGAGTGGCCTTCCCCACTCCGGAACCGGCAGCGGAACATATGGTTTGTAGTGCTTCAATCTCCAGTGCCGTCTAACCTTGGTCATTCCCTGTTTGTGCAGTTTCATAGCACCGTCCGGGAGCGGCTTCCCAGTAGGCACGAGATAGTATTCTGGGAAGTCTCTTTTGTAGGGTGAACCGGCTATCTGACAGTGTGCTATCCGTCCACCAGGGAGGGCACCATGAAAGTGCAGACATCCACAGTAAGAGCACCACACGGCATATTGAGAGCACGGGACGATATAGGCAGGCAGCATCACCGGCGGGATCTCCTGCTTCATTGCTGCACCTCAAAGGGCTCCGGGACACATAGGACAGCACTATGCAAAAGTAATATATGTTTTTTTCTTATAGGGGGTTTACAGTAAGGTGTCCCATGTGTCCCGCTCATGTTCTCCCCCCATTGGACTCAGCCAGTTTAAGCCCTTGCCAAGACCTTCCGCCGCTAATTTTCACTCCGTCCTGAATCCCGGAGGCTCTCAGACGTTGTGCAAATTTCCGAGGTAAAACTTCCTCCCACCCCTCGTCCTTGCACCACTGTGTGAAGCGGTCACTAACATCTTTCCGGCGTACGCGGTATTCCTCTCCCTTGGCTTGGGGGTCGATGATGTACATTTCATCCAGAAAAGCACCTACAGGATCATTGTCCCGGAGGTAACTTTCTGTTGCAGCGGTGATTATCTCCGGGCGGTCAAGTCTTCCACGGGCCTGATACCGCTTCAGTCCATCCAGGCACCAATTCAGTATGCCTGAACCTTCATCAAGCAGCTGCTTATCATAGTCCGGGATACGGTCATCTTTTGGTATTGTGTAGTTGAATGGCACCAGTACGGGACGCCTTCTAATACCCTCATCCGTCCCCGTGATAAGGGGTGCATGGTTTGTGGACATCCATATTATAAAGCCGGGTGTAATCTCTCTTTCAGACTGGTAAAGCCCGCGAATTGTGATAGTATCCCCCCCAGTGAGGGCTTTTATCATGGCCTCATCCAGTGGCATACCTTCACCGGGTTCTGTGGTTGTCACCATCCGCTTTTTGTCCAAACGTAATATGTCACTTCTTGGCCCGTTGCTGCGCTGTGGCATGAGTGATTTTACATCAGCGGTTGCCGCATACTCCCCCAGAATCTTTGACAATACCGAGACAGTAACGGATTTCCCGTTTTTGCCGTTACCGTGCAAGATAAAGAAGATCTGTTCAGGTTCGCCAAAGAATAGACTATACCCGCACATCTCCTGAAAGAAATTGATAAGCTCTGTATCCTTTTTCAATATCTTGGTTATGTGCTGCTCCCATAACGGGCACTTCTCACCAGGCAGGTAATCCGCCTTGAGTGTAAAGGTTAACAAGTCCTCCCGCCGGTGCTCCCGGAACGTCATCGTATCGAGTTCTAAGGTTCCATTCTTGCAGTTCAGGAGCATAGGGAAGGCGTTCAGGCCCTCCGGTTTCACTGCCACATATGGGCCGGCCCCTTCAATCATGTTCCTGCGGGCCTTCAGGGATTCAGATTTTTTACCCCATCCTGCTAATTCCCTGCCGGTTGCGTTGTCTTCTGCTTCGGTGTAGATGGCCTTGGCGGTTTTGTCCGCGAGACGTAGCATACGATCTGTGGTGTCCGCCTCCCAGCATTTGCCATTCCAGATATGCCATGTCTTATTTTCTGTGCAGTATCGGACATCCTCACCGTATCGGGTTAGCAGGCGTTGGGAGTTGCCAGCGTCGGTGTTAGTGATACCAGGAACAGAGGACGGGCCTTTGGATCCGGGGCCCTCTGGACCACTCTGTGTACCCTGCTGAAGAGTCATTCCTACCATCTCGCAGGCTGCTGCCAGTGCCTTCTTCTCGTCTCCTCCGTGTCCGTATGCTACCAGGGCGTCATATGCTGAATGGCTGTGTTCGTCATTCACATATTCGGGGTCGCTGTTGTGGTGGGTATAGAACCGGTTAAGGTCATCCGGAAAAAGGCTTATCCCCGCCTCTCCACCTTTGGAGAATGGGGATAACCACCGGTCCCCGTCTCTCTTGCAATGCCTGTCTAAGACGTTGGTTAGTGGAATTTTCTGATTAAATGCCTCGATGATCTCCCGGCGAGTGGCCGTGGATTCTGTGCGGACCTCTGCTGCACGGTGTGAGGCTTGGGCTTTCTTCGGTTGGTCCGTCTGATAGAGCGCTGCTATTGCCTCTATCTGTTCGCGGGTGATGGTCTCTATCGGGTCCGGCACTTCAAGAAGGCGGCTGCGGCGGTGTGGCCGGCCTTGGGTGTCCGGGCCTTTGCGTGTCATCGTGCCGGGTAACTTTGTTATCCGTCCGGCGTTGTTGTTCCCAATATCTACCTTTGCCACACTGGCCATACTGAATTTGTCATCCAGCGCACGAAGGAAATTCTTAACCAGTTTTGCAGATTCGGTATCGTTCGGCAGGTCTATGCGGTAATAGCAATGGTGCCCGTTCCCGCTGTCAGTTATCACTGGGGCGGGATATCCTGCATCAGATAAGAAATCTATGACCGCATCCAATACGGCCCGGCTATACGTCTTCTCATCGTCTGTGGAATTGGTGCCTGTGGATCTCTCCGGGTCAACATCAATGAGTATCCAGCGGCGGCGGGCAATGTCCATGTTGCCGACCATCTCCCGGCGTGACCTAAGGGAACTACCTCCCGGAAAGTCGGGGCGTATCTCGTTGAAAACAAAGTATACTCCTTTGGCTGTCTTCTCTGCCTTAATAGCAGCTGCGGCGGCATCCTCGATTGAACGATAATACCCGGATTTCAGTTTTGGGGCGTCGTGGTCGATGGTGCGGATCTCGATTAAATCACCGGGCGATTTGAAGACGTTCAGTGCATGGGTGATCTCTTGGCCCGCGTCTGCCTGATGTGACACCAGGGGGGCACCTGTGGCAGTCTCGGTTCCGGTCACGCCATCGCCTCAGCAGGGATATGGTTATATGAACATGGAACAAAAAGGAGGGTGGTGCGGGGTGTCATTTGATACCCTACTTTCATCTGCACGCCTCTTCTGTCTCATCTTTGATTGCCCATTCCCCACGCCTGATAAGCACGTTAGCGGTGGCCCGGTATAGCGGGTCGAGTGCATCCAGGACATCCCGGCTGATCAGTCGTGGCCCGGTCTGTTCGAGAGGTTTCATATGGGTAGATGCAGACATTAGACTGCACCTCCGTGTGAGGCTGTGTTCCCCGTCTGCTCGTGGTTGGGTTGGGCGGGGTTATTCTTGTTCTCAGTGTTGTTGTCGGTCTGAAGCTTTTCCTTGAGGGCCTCCCTAAGCGTCGCAGTCATGTTTATGCCTGCGCACTTTGCCTGCTGCTTCAATTCAACCGGCAAATGAATACAGGTAGCTTCATAAATTTGACCGGTCGTTCTCGTCTGCGTTGCCATATTATCATATGATATCATAGGAGCATAATACCTGATTGGTTTGTAATCTCAAAACTGTCCAACAGTGTTTAAAATGGCCTCGTTTGTTTTACAAAGCATATTGTGGGGGCATGTGTTCCGAGGATATTTTATTTTCTTGAGGGGATTTTGATCTGTATTTTATGCGCGGCGCCGCAAGGATGACAAAAGTGAGGGTGCAGGTAATGTATGTGTGTTGGCCTTTTTTATGGTGTCCAGAATGTCCGAATAGGTGTGCTGCACGGGTCCACATGTGCAGCAGCAGAGAAAAAGAGAGAGGGAGGGAAGGATGTCCGGCTATGCGGTGCTGTCG
>NZ_JAAAWJ010000048.1 GCF_009914725.1 Methanogenium sp. MK-MG | reverse complement strand
CGACAGTCAGGAAGAACGGAAAGTCAGTCTATGAGGCACTGAAAAAGTTGGCCGAAGGGAAACCATTCACTGTTCAAGACCTCATGGCTGAATAGTTACTCTGTTTTTAGGTTATTCTTCTTCCCTGCAGGGGAGATCCTTCCAGCCGCTATCCTCTCCTGATTCTTCGTCCCTCTTTTCGTATGACTCGAAGAGCAGGGTTGTGATATTGATGACAGGGACTGCGGAGTGTTCACCGATATGGAACTCACAGAACGGGCATGAGGTGACGATGGCCGCTGCCCCGGTCTCTGCAATAGCCTCCCGGCGGTCACGGCCGAGGTCTGCTGCCACCTCAGCCATCCCTGACCGTACACCGCCGCCTGCCCCGCAGCAGCGTGCCGGCATCTCGCGGAAGTCGTCTGTCAGCATCCGGAGAATGGCCCGCGGCTCTTCTGTGACGCCCTGGCCCCGGCGGAGGTGACAGGGGTCGTGGTAGGTCATGGGAATGGAGGATGAGACCGGCGGTTCGATGCCATACTCGGTCATCAGTTCATTGATATCGATGACACGGTAGGGCGTGTCATAGTCGTTTTTCAGGGTGGAGCCGCACCCGGCACACATGGTGAGGACGGTTTCAATACCCCGTTTGGTAAAGCACCCGATATTAATCCGTTTGAGTTCGCGTATAAATTCAGTCTGGCCGGTCCGTATCAGGGGAGATCCACAACAGACCTGTTCGGGCGGAATGATCACACGGATGCCGTTTCTGCGCAGCACGGCGAGCATCTTCAGGGCAGTGTCCGGCAGGCGGCCGTTGTACATACAGCCGACAAAGAACCCGACCTCCCCTCTGACCTTGCCCACCGGCTCGATGACCTCAGGCACCTGCTCCAGCACGGTGGGCATGATGCGGTCCACACCCCGACCGGTGGCACGGACCATATCTGCGACCGTCTGGTGCTTCGGGAGGGTGAGGCCCTCGCGGTGTGCAATCTCCCGCAGTTTCTCGATGGCCTTCCCCGGAATCTCAATATGCTTCGGACAGACTTCCAGGCAGCGCTGGCAGGTGGTGCAGGTAAACAGACCCTCGTCGACGGTGAGTGACGCACGGTCCCGGTCGTCCCGTGGGTCAAGGGCAATACGCATCTCCTGGCGCATCGCGGTCGGGCCTGCAAAGGCGGTGACCGCAACCGCGGGACACTCGGATACGCAGGCGAGGCATTCGATACAGTCCCGGATGGGTCGTATCGCCTCGTTTGCCTCCACCGTCAGGTAGCCGGTGAAGATGCCGGGTGTGATGCCTGTGAGGTCCTGCAGATAGCTCTTCATCTCCACCTTGAGGTCACGCTCCACCGGGAGGTTCAGGGGGGCGACTGCCATCCCGTCACAGGCCTCGTGCATGCAGGCAAGCACCGGCTCGCCGTTTACCTGGACCGTACAGCTGCCGCATTGTCCTGACCCACAGCAGTAGCGGTAGGTAAGGGACGGGTCGCACTGTTCCCGGACGGCGTGGAGGGTGTCCAGTACCCGTGCCCCCTCGTTTATGTCAACGGTATAGGTCTCAGTATGCGGTGCCGGGTCTGTCTCCGGGTCAAAGCGCTCGATAGTAAAGGTAATCGTGTTCATGCTGCACCTCGTCTCTCTTCAATGGCAGTCCCGAACAGTGACTGCACCGTATGGCCGAAGGGCGAGTCTGCAGGTGTCCAGTCCTGTGTGATGTCCTGCCTGACATGGGCACCGCGTGACTCCTCCCTGAGGAGTGCGCCGTGGATGATGAGGCGTGCGACCGTGAGCATGTTGGTGACGGTGCAGCACTCATTGAGCATCCGGCGGTCTGCTGCCTTCGGCACCAGGTTCTGGAGGCGGCTGACGGTGGCTTCCACCTCCTTCAGCCCTGCTTTCGTCCGGAAGATGCCGGCATTGTCCCACATCGCATGCTTCAGTTCACGGGTGATCTCATGTGGGGGAGTGGTCCCGCGGCAGTATGCGTCACAGCGTGCGGCCTCCGTTGCGAGCACCTCGTCAATATCAACCTGAAGGGTGATGGCAGGTGCCTTTCCTGCGGCCTCTCCGGCGCGTTTTCCGAAGACCTGGGTGTCTGCAAGGGCGTTGCCGCCGAGGCGGTTGGCCCCGTGGATGCCGCCCGCGACCTCACCGCAGGCATAGAGTCCGGGGAGGGTGGTCGCCGCATCCGGGTTTATCTTCAGCCCGCCCATGAGGTGGTGTGCGGTGGGGGCGACCTCCATCGGCTGAATCCTGATGTCCACACCAAACTGGAGGAACTGCTCCAGCATGATGGGCAGCCGGCGTTCGATCTCTGCTGCCGGCAGGTGAGTCACGTCAAGGTAGACTCCACCGTGTTCACTGCCGCGGCCTTCGAGGATCTCGGTTGCAATGGACCGCGAGACCACATCACGGGTGGAGAGTTCCATTCTCTCCGTGTCATAGCGTTCCATAAACCGTTCCCCTAGGCTGTTCTTCAGCACCCCGCCTTCCCCGCGGACGGCCTCGGTGATGAGGCGGCCGCGTGAGTCGGGTGGATAGACAGCGCCTGTCGGGTGGAACTGCACCATCTCCATGTCGATGAGGGTGGCCCCTGCCCGGTATCCGAGGGCAAAGCCGTCTCCGGTTCCTGCGGCACAGTTGGTGGATATGTCATAGCACCGTGTGCCGCCGCCGGTGGCGAGGATGGTCGCATCTGCGGTGATTACACCCAGTGTACCGTCCCCGTCCAGTGTGACGGCGCCTGCCACACGCCGGCCGTCCATGAGGAGGTCGATGGCGCTCGTCTCCTGCATTTGCCGTATCCCGGTATTTCTTATCTGTTCAGTGAGGGTTGCGATCATCTCATGACCCGACCGGTCGCCTGCATAGCAGGTGCGGTTGAACCGCTGGCCGCCGAAGGGACGCTGCGCCGGTACACAGTCCTCCTCCACGTCAAAGACCGAGCCCCAGGCAGTGAGATCCCGGAAACGGTCCGGTGACTCGGTCACAAGAATATCTGCCAGTTCCGGGTCGTTGAGGTATGCCCCCCCGCGCATGGTATCTTCAAAATGCAGCCCCGTTGAATCTTCCTCCGCAAGGACTGCATTATATCCTCCTTCCGCCATGACGGTGCATCCGCCTTTTCCCGTCAGCGTCCGTGAAAGGAGCACTGTTTCGCCATACTGGCTGGCTTCAAGTGCCGCTCTGCAGCCGGCCCCGCCGCTGCCGATGACAAGCACATGGCAGTCAGTCACATGATCTCCAGGCATGATATTAACCATTATGCCGTATACTTACATAAAGAAATAGATAGGATAGTGGAGCCAGAATGAGGCTTTTAATGAAATTTGGCGGCACTTCGGTCGGTGATCAGGAATGCATCGGCCGTGTTGTCGGAATACTAAACCATTACCATACAGCGGGCAATGAGCTCTGTGTTGTGGTTTCAGCGATGGCTGGAGTAACCGATCAGCTCCACGCAATCGCGGCAGAGATTGAAGGTGCCCGTGATGAACCGCCCATTGATACGTTTATTGCATCGATGCGGACGCGTCACGGGAAGGTAGTGCAGGCAGTAGCACCAGGCGAATATGACGCCGTTATGAAGGTAATCGACGAGCGGCTTTGTGACCTGGAGAATATTCTTACAGCGGTCTATAACCTGCGGGAACTGACACTCCGGTCGCGTGATTATATCATGTCGTTTGGTGAACGTCTGTCTGCCCTCATCGTCTCTGCGGCACTGCGGGAAGCAGGCATTCCCTCACTGGCACTGAACGGTTGTGAGGCCGGTATCCGGACGACAGCACGCCACGGATGTGCCGAGGTGCTGCCGGAGAGCAGAATCCACATTCAGTCCCGTGTCATCCCGCTTCTTGGGGAGTCGGTGCCGGTTATCATGGGCTATATGGGCTGCACCGGTGACGGGATTGTGACGACCCTTGGGCGCAGCGGTTCAGACTATTCGGCTGCCATCGTAGGCACCGCAATCGATGCAGATGAGATCTGGATCTGGACTGATGTAGATGGTGTGATGACCGCTGACCCCCGGCTTATTGAGGACGCACGGGTGCTCTCGAATGTCTCATACCACGAGGCGATGGAACTCTCGTTTTTCGGGGCAAAGGTGCTGCATCCACGTTCCATTGAACCGGCAATGCAGAAGGGAATCCTTGTCCGGGTGAAGAACACCTTCAACCCGGCGGCAGCGGGCACCTGTGTGATGGACACGAGCACACCCGACCACCGGGTGGTGAAGGCTATTACCTACATCGACAAGGTCTCTTTAATAAACATCACCGGTGCCCAGATGGTCGGGCGGCCGGGGGTTGCCCGTGCCATCTTCTCCGCACTGGGTGAGTTTGAGGTGAATATCATGATGATCTCACAGGGGTCGTCTGAGGCAAATATCTCTCTCATTGTGGATGATGAACACCTGGCTGCCGCCCTCGCCGCACTCAATGAGGTGATGCAGAGGGGGTATGTCCAGGAAGTGGGGCATGACCGCAATGTGGTGGCGGTTGCCGTGGTCGGAGTCGGTATGGCCGGTTCACCCGGCATATCCGGCCGGATATTCACGGCCCTCGGGCGGGAGAGCATCAACCTCATGATGATCTCACAGGGATCATCTGAGGTGAATGTCTCATTTGTGGTGAAACAGGCAGACGGGCCGCGGGCCGTCCGTGTGCTGCATGATGAATTCGGGCTTGCAGAGGAGAGTTGAAGATGAAAGGACTCACCAGAAAACATACATACAGTGAAGCGGGCGTGGATATTGGGCTGGAGGCAACTGCAGTGAAGGCACTCGTCTCCACACTGACCTTCCGGCGGGAGGGTGACTGCGCACCGGCGGGCGGTAGCGGGCATTTTGCCGGTCTGATTGAGTTTGGTGACTATTATCTTGCCATGGCGGTGGACGGTGTCGGCACCAAGATGCTGGTTGCCGATGTGATGGAGGACTGGAGCACCATCGGTATTGACTGCATCGCGATGAATGTAAACGACCTCTATGTGATGAATATCGAGCCTGTTGCCTTTGTCGATTATGTGGCCACAGATAAACTCTCCATCAGTAAGATGGAGCAGGTGGGCATGGGCTTAAACGAGGGGGCCCGGCAGGCAAATATGACGGTCATCGGCGGCGAGACTGCAACCCTGAAGGGCATGGTGACCGGCCTTGACGTGGCAGGCACCTGTCTTGGAATCCAGAAGCAGGATGCGATCATCACGGGGGAGACGATCACCGCAGGCGATGTCATCGTGGGTGTGCCGTCCTCAGGCATTCATTCAAACGGTCTCACCCTTGCCCGTGAACTGGTGGATTCCTATGCACGCTATGATCAGGAGATGCCATGGGGGACCACACTTGGTGAGGAGCTTCTTACCCCGACACGCATTTATGCGGGCGTAATGTCTGTCACCGCTGCCTGTGATGTGCATGGCATGTGCCATATCACGGGAGGCGGCCTTCTCAATCTGAAGCGCCTGGGTGACTGGGGCTATGAGATCACAGATCCTCTCATACCGCAGCCGGTCTTCCCCTGGATGCAGTCAATGGGCGATGTGGAAGAGGCGGAGATGTACCGGACCTTCAACATGGGCATGGGGTATGTTTTTATCGTCCCGGAGGAGTCGGTGCCGGTGGTGCAGAAGGTCTTTACCGATGCCCGGCCCGTGGGCAGGGTCACGGATACGCCGGGTGTCTTCCTCCGCGGCGAACCGATAGAATAACATTTACCCTATATTTTTCACTATTTTTTGTGAAGAAATGTTACCCCCTGTGCCTGGGCCCGCCACTCCCGGATGATGACATAATACCGATTTCAGACCTGAGTAATGCCGTAATATTTATGCAGGCCGTCTGTGTGTGTGCCTCTTGTGTGGGCGGCCTGCAAAAAATGAGGTGGGACTTGCCGCCCATTGCTCCATCAGACCGGGCGGCATTAGGGTATTGCGGTATTCTGCGATTTGAATTGGGTGGTTCTGTATCTGTGTGGTATCGTTCAGTCACATGCAGGGCATGTTCATTGGTATCTGTACAGTACGGGTTATATCCTTTAACGTGCCCGGAATATGACGGGTGCATCCTCCACACAGGACGGTAAAGAAATATTTTCCATATGTTGCATTCGAGTCTCGGTCTGACTCATTATCGTTCGTGAAAGCCATCCTGCTACCGTTCTTTCATGGGTAAAGAACAAAATCAGCATGGCGGTTGGTTATTAACATCTGTTGTTCACATCTGCGGGTGTCCTGCTCTTCTCTAACCACCTCCTTTGTGGTAGGTGGTGCATACTGCCGTGCAGGTAATATATATCTTTCTGCAGGTCAATTCCAAAATTCAAAAAAAGATGCGATTCTGACGTTAAATCGTTCTTTAACGATTGATTATCGATATTTATTGTTTGTAGATTCTGGTATCCGGATGGCCGGGGAGAAGTCCGGTCCGATACCGTTCTTTCAGTGTTTTACGGCACCTGCATGGATTGGATGCAGTGTGTCGCCCGTATCCCGAAAAATCAGGTGTCTTATCTCAGTTACGGCCTTGAAATTGCATTTTCTGTGGGTATTGCAGGGGATGTCTCTGGCGTTTCTGGTATGAACTGCAGATGGCACCCTCCTGTGCTGTCGCCCTCTTCGGGTACCCGGGGCATGCATATGTTTGGAGGTGCAGGGTCTCTGTGGTCTGTTCAGGGCTGAACAGAAAAAAGAATGTGGGTCACTCCATCCTGTCTTCGTATGGGATGGGCGCACTCTTCTCTGTATTCGGATGGATGATAGCGCTGTTCCCGTCCTCGTCCTGGACAATCAGGACAAAGGGCACGTTGCCCGATCGCATATCTTCAATACGTGCTTTGAGTTCATGGGCGCGCTCCAGTTCTTCGCCTTCCGACCAGGTGATCACGCGGTCGATGACATCTCCTATGCGGACAAGCACTCCCTCCACATTGGTGATGAACCCTTCACAGATGGGTCCGGGTTCTATGAGAATGCCCAGTTCAGGTATTTCTATGGTGCCGGTCGTCGACCGGATTACACGGGCCTCCATGTCCTCCGGTGAGGAGATCGCCAGAGTATAACGGGCCGGCTCGTTCTCTCCCAGTATCATTACATCGACAGAGCGGAATCCACATGAGCCGCATATCACGGTTGTAATAAGAATGTCGGAAAAATATGGGATCTCTACGGTTTTATACAGGTATTCTATCTCTTCTGAACACTGGAGGCATGGGGCGCGGATGACCCGGTCCACCCTCAGAGCCCTCCGCCGATCTTTTCTCGGGAAATTTTCACGGACATTGGTGTCAGGATCACATATTTCTGGTCGCCAAGACCAACAATATCCCCGTTGATATCATGTGCAACGGCACGGAGATCTTTGAGAACCCGTTCATAGGTAATCTTGTCCATCTTCAGTCTGGATATATCGACAATGACGATATTTCCGTTATAGATCTCGTCTTTGACCCGCGGCGTATCTTTGAGGTCGTTTATTGCGGCAATCTTGACGTACATGGAGGCCGGTGACGCATCCCCTGAAGTGGATTCAAATGATGCAAGGTCAAGTTCCATATAATCTGACTCAGCAGCAGATGAGGAACCCTTGCCAAGGATGGAATCCAGAAATTTAGCCATGAAAATCGTTTTAGAGTGAATTTTATTTAATGGTATCTTTTTTCCGGAATATCGTCAGATATCGATGTTCCAGAGTTCATCCCCCACATAATGGAACGTACGGACCATCTTGCCGGTCTCTGCAGCGTTAATCTCCGCTGCATCGAATGCTGCAATGCCTACTGCAAGTGGTTTGCCATAGGTCTCCTCGGTGATGAGAACCGGATGATCTGCCCGGACATCATCACTCACGCGGACAATGCCGGGGCGCATCACATCGGCACCCTTTGCCATGAACCGCACGGCACCGGCATCAACAACGATGTTCCGCGCCGAAAACGGGTGGGCAATGGCACCTCTGAGGGTCGGAAAGACCATGTCCTGGTATTCCATCAGTAAGGGTTTTTTTTCGATGAGATACAGGGAGATGTCTCCGGTGATGTCTATCACCTCTACGGTTGATGAGCGGAAGAGGTCAGTGTCAGTCCCGATCTCCTCTTCCAGCCCCTGGAAGAGACGGGAGATATCGGATTTCCGTATGATGTGCCTTTTTCGTGAGTTTATCTTCGCCATTTTTACAATTCACCGTCCATGTGGGTCCTTTTTCGGTTTACCTGCCGGCCACCCGGGGATGGTCGTTATATTTATGTATGTTACTGGCGCAATTATACTAATCCTCATCGATTAGAGCAGGGAATCTTATGACCAGAAGACCATTGGAAATTTTAGATAAGGCCCTTAACCAGAAACCGGTTATCGTCAGTCTCAAGGGCGGTAGGGAGATCCGGGGTATTCTTCAGGGCTATGATGTTCATATGAACCTCGTCCTCGACAATGCAGAGGAAGATATTGACGGCGTGGCTGAGAAACGCGGCACTTTAATCGTCCGTGGAGACAATGTGATCTACATCTCCCCGTCCGTGGAATAACGTATCATTCAGGTAGGTGACAAAAAATGAGTAAAGGCACACCCTCAATGGGTAAACGGCAGAAAACAACGCATATTGTCTGCAGACGCTGTGGTAAGATTTCATTCCACAAGCGCCACGGAGTATGTGCGTCATGCGGGTTTGGTAAGTCCCCCCGTCTGCGTAAGTATAACTGGACATCGAATAACTAGATGACTCGATTTCACTGATTTTAGGAATTTATTATGTGTGGAATTGTTGGCATCGTCGACTCAGGCGATGTCTCATTCCCCCTGTATTATGCGCTTTACGCCCTGCAGCACAGGGGTCAGGAGAGCGCAGGTATTGCAACATTTGATGGCCTGACGCTGTATAAAGAGAAGAGCCATGGCCTTGTTGCGGAAGTGTTTGATAAGAAGACCCTTTGTGGTCTGAAAGGGGGAACAGGTGTCGGACATGTCCGTTACCCGACAACAGGGGAGAAGATCCCGGAGAACATCCAGCCTTTCACCTTCACCTTCCGGGGCCGGAAGGTGGCACTTGTCCACAACGGAAATCTTGTCAATACCATCAGTCTCAGGGAGGAATATGAAAAACGCGGGCAGATCTTCTGCACGACGGCAGATACCGAGGTGATCGGCAACATCCTCGCCGATGAATACCGGGTGTCAGAGGATGTCACAGAAGCTGTTGCCATGTGTATGCGCCGCCTCCAGGGCTCATACTCGGTAGTGATGATGCTTGACGATGAAGTCTGGGCATTCCGTGATCCGCTGGGTATCCGCCCGCTGTGTGTTGGAAGGACTGAGTCCGGGTATGTGGTGGCGTCAGAGTCTGTCGCCATTGATGCTCTGGGCGGTTCATTTATCCGTGATGTCCGTCCGGGTGAACTGGTCTGTCTGAAAAGAGATGGCATCGAGTCCCACCAGATTGCAGAGGCCTCTCACCGGGCACACTGTATCTTTGAGTATGTCTACTTCGCCCGGCCGGATTCGGTCATCGACGGGCGCCTCGTCTATGACGTACGGCGTCGTATCGGTCACTCGCTGTTTGAGGAAGCACCGGTGGAGGCCGATCTGGTATCTCCGGTTCCTGACTCCGGAATGGCGCATGCGGCAGGTTATGCGGAGGCGTCAGGTATCCGCTACCGGGAGGCTCTCATCAAGAACCGTTACATGGGCAGGACATTCATCATGCCCACGCAGGAAGCCCGTGAGGCCGCGGTCAGGATCAAACTGAATCCCGTCCGGGGCCATCTCAGGGACCGGTCCCTGATCCTCATTGATGACTCCATCGTCCGTGGGACCACCTCACGCCGTCTGGTGAACATTGTCCGTGATGCAGGGGCCAGGGAGGTGCATATGCGTATCGGATCGCCTGCCATCAAGGCTCCGTGTTACCTGGGTGTGGATATGCCCACTCGTGCCGAGCTGATTGCAAGCGACCTTGACAATGAAGAGGTCTGTGCGTCCATCAGGGCGACATCATTGCATCACATATCAATATCTGCGCTGATCCGTGCCATTGGTATTCCGAGAGAAGATCTCTGTGTCGGGTGCCTGACCGGGGAGTATCCGCTTGCAATCGGGTCAGAACGCTGCTGTCCGCGTGAGGTCACCTGCGTTGCAAAACATTACCAGGCGGGACTGGAGTCATTCTCCGGGGAATAACTCCCTCCCGCTGATTTTTTTCTGACTTTTTTAATTGTGTTCCTGGCGCCGCGTCAGTGTAGCGAATGAGGCTGATGTGTGTGCCTCAGAGTGCTAAAATAACTCCCGTTCAGAACGTTGGATATTAAAAACAGAAAATTTTCCAGTTGAAATGATAAAAAATGTTCAGAATAGCGAGGGATGGATTTGAACCATCGATCTACGGGTTATGAGCCCGTCGGGATTTCCTAACTACCCCACCTCGCTTCACAGTGTGTGTCATACTACTATGGTTCGTACCTTGATATATGTCGTGCATTGGTATCTCATAGAAATTTCTGTATGCCGGGTGCCTGAAAAATGAGTATACATCCACCATCGGGTCAAAACGCTGCAGTATACGTTGCAAAACACTACATGACAAGACCTGGGTTTTCCTCCGGGGGATAACTGTCACTGATTTTTTGTAATTGTATTCCTGAAGCTGTTTTGGTAGAGTGAATGATATGATGTGTGCACATCCCGGAGAGCTATAACTCCCGTTCTGAACGTTGGATACTAAAAACAGAAAATTTCAGTTGAAATGATAAAAAATGTTCAGAATAGCGAGGGATGGATTTGAACCATCGATCTACGGGTTATGAGCCCGTCGGGATTTCCTAACTACCCCACCTCGCTTCACAGTGTGTGTCATACTACTATGGTTCGTACCTTGATATATGTTTTCATTTAAATGCGCCAGTTATCTGCGTTTCAGGGTGTTAAATATCCATTTCCAGCAGTGTTAAGTGGATATGGCCCATTTTTTCCTCTCATGGTCGATGATATTTCGTATGAGGATGAACTCGCAGACCTGCGCGAGAAACGTCTCAGGGATCTGAATGGGGGGGTGAATGTTCCTGCCAGACCACCGGGGACTGTTATAGAGGTGACGGACATGAATATCGGTGATCTCATTCACGCCCACCACTACCTTGTTGTAGACTGCTGGACTGAGTGGTGTGGCCCGTGCATGACGATAGCACCGGTGATTGATGAACTGGCAGCAGAGTTTGCAGGAACGGTCACTATAGGGAAATGTGATGCTGACATGAACCTGGAGACGATGCAGGCCTTCCAGATCTCAGCCATCCCGACTCTGCTCTTCTTTGCAAACGGATCTCTTGCGGGGCGACTCACCGGTGCCCACTCCGGTGGAGCGATACGCACGTCCCTGTTGCGGGTATTTGGACTCTGAATGATATATTGTCTGTCGAAACATGATCGGTGATGAGGTCCGGGCGGCAGGGAGTTCCTGTCTCGCTGGTCTTGCTGCAGGGCGTATAAAGCAGGGCAGTATATTGATATGTGGAGTTATGGGCAGGGGTGAGAGATTTGTCGATTATTTATATATCTATCTGTGGGCCCACCCAATATGTTCTGATCTTTTGGGGTTTTTTCTGCGCGATTGCACGCCTGTGCTCCCTTTCCGGGAGTGTCCGGGGGGTGGGATTCTGATGCAATCCTGCTGGATCTGGAAAATGTCGGGTATTTTTGATTTTTTTGAGTTATTTCCATAAGGATACTGTCATTTTTCACAAATATCCTCCTGATATTAAATTAAATGCATATACGTCGTTATTTATTTTTTTTTGAATTCCGGGTTCATATTCGGTGATGCATCCTCAATAAGATTTATATACGTGTCACTGTGATTATCATTTTGTAGAGATATCATGGAGTTCATGAGAATTAGCGGGTTCGAGTACCTGAAACCAATGCGGGAGTATGATCTGGAAGAGCGTGATGAGCTCGTCTGTTCCTCTGTCTCTGATGTATACTGTCTGAATTATGAGTCGTCATGGCATGTAAGCGACCACGATGAGATTCGTGTCATGGTTTCAGAACGCGATGAAGCAGACTGAGACATATCTGCATCATCCCTGACCGGGATTGATTCAACATATGGATGCCGGGGGATACGAGGGATCGTCCCCGGGTTCAGGCCATATTCTTTTTTGTCCTGTTGGTGTGGATATCCGGGTGATAAACCGTATTTGAGTTTATGTGGCCGGGGGCTGCCTTCATTCCTGTCAAAGAGGGACCTCTTGCGGTCTTGGCTGAGATACTTTCGTTTGCTGATTTAGTCGTTGTGGCGTGCTGCGGGATTATAGTCAAAAACCAGACTTCTAAGAATATCTGGCATTCTCCATATGATGCCAAACGTTTATTTTTGAAATTAAACGATATTAAACGCTTAATTGCATTTACTATTAGTTCAAAAAGAAACGTTCGCCACTATAATTCTCAGAGAAGTGCAGATCTGTTATCATCCTCTCTCCTCCCCGTCCCTCATTTTGTTGGATTCTGATGGCAGGTTCACAGGTCCTGTGGTCAGGAGACATTTTTTAATTATTATTTACGCTCTTCTTCCTCTGATGCCGTGTCCCATCCGACGATTCCAACCAGGCGGGAGACAAAGACGGCGAGGAAGATGACTCCGGTTATTGCCTCAACCATTGCAAGAGACTGTGTGACTCTCATCGTCGGGATGATATCTCCGTAGCCGGTGGTGGTGAGTGTGATAAAACTGAAGTAGAGGAGGTCTCCGAAGGTCAGGGAATTTCCCGACATCGTGATGTCAGGTGTATATGAGAATGCTGCCGGTGACATCTCTGCAGCGGCGGCATACATACTGGCCCAGAGCAGACCTATCAGCAGGTAGACACAGACTGCTCCGTATATGGTATCCCGGTTTACGTGCCTGGTGGTGAGAATCCTGTGTACGATAATCGCAATAATAACGCTGAAGAAGAGTGCTGATGTGAGGGCAGACCCGACAATTACTTCCGGGATCATCCCGAAGACGGCACGTGCCCAGAGCATGCACATCGCAGGCAGCAGGAGAATAAGGGCGATCCTGAAGTGTTGATTCCGATCAATGACTGCATAGAGTGCCAGAAAAAGAATGATGTTCATCAGTACGGGAAAGATGTAGCCGTTCCGGTCAAACTCTTCTACAAACGGATAGAAGAAGATGAGCGCAATGAGGGCGGTCAAAAGGAAGAGAAAGCGGTTTGCTGCGCTGCCATACCACCGGGCAGTGATTCCTGTCTGTCGTATCATGTAATACTACTCCGAAATCTCTGTCCCGGCAGGGCAGCACTGCGCCTAAATATCGTCTTCATCCGGGAATTCTTCGGTGAACGGGATGTCAATGACAACAGAACCGTCTGCCAGCACATCGCCGGTTCCGATGAATGTATCTCCCTCTGATATCTTAACTCTGTGACCCACCTTTTCTTCTCCTCACGCCTGCGGGGCTGTCTACTCCTGCATTGTCAGTCGAATCTAAAAAATGTTTCAGGCCTTCAGGCTCCTGCCGATTTTACAGGCACGCCCAAGGAATTCTCCGACCTGCCAGTATGAATTGTCCGGCATGGAGAGCAGGAGCGGGTTTATTTCTGTGACGTCCGGTTTTCCGCCGGTAAAACAGTTTTCATCGCCATATGCTCCTTTTATTTCACCGATAAAAAGGTAGTTTGTCGGGAGATCAATCGTCTCTGTAAGCTGGCATTCAAGCGTGATCGGGCAGTTTTGGATCATGGGTGCATTCTTCAGGTCACCGTAGAATATGTCAAATAACCGGGATTTATCCTTATATTTTCCGGATACCAGACCACAATAGTCTGTCTTTTCAATGAGATCAGTTCCGGGGAAGTTTACTGAGAAGGCCTTGTGCATGATGATGCCGTCTGCCGATGCGTTTGACTTGTTAATCCCGATGGCGATCATAGGAGGACTCACATTTGCCCGTGTCACCCACCCGACGGTCAGAAAGTTAGGGCGGTTGTTCAGGCGGGTTCCGACAATGATGACCGGCATTGGGCAGATGAATACATTTTTTCCGATCGCTTTTTTCTCTGTCTCAGACAGTCTCCCCCCATTGGTTTTTGGTGTTGTTTTTTGTGCTGTCATCTCATGCCTCCTGATGATCTCCGCGCACGCCGGCCTTCCAGACCCCCCGGCGGACCTGCCAGACGTGGATAAGCCCTGAATCGTGTTGCTGTTATTTATAGATATGTCAGGCTACACAGTTTCGGGTTGGGATTATCAATTTAATCCCGTATGGTCGTTTAAATGAAAAAAGAAATTGATTGTTGCAGTCATTGTATGGATATTGAAAAAACAGCGAATTTCGCCAGTGAATCTCAAAATAATATAATTTGCGGAGATATCGTACAGGGTTGCAATCCCTGCCCGGATTCCGTCTCGGCCGTCCCTTTTCGTTACAGGGTGTGGTGTTCTGTTTTTGTATGAACTGGACGGTTCATAGCAATGCGCTTTGCTATGGGGCCGGCCTCTTTAGTGGGCGGTGCTTTTGCCGGCGCTCTCAGTAGTGGTGATCTCCTTCCATGATACCCGTCTCCATACACCATCTTCGATCCGCATCACATCAAAGGCGGGGGGGATCCCTCCGTCATCCTCAAAGACCTTTGGGCCGCAGACACCCAGGTGCCGTATCTTCCCGAATGCATCACGGATCTCATCTGCCGAGTAACCGCCATACCTGATGGCCTCCGTGACAATCATCACTGTGTCGTAGGAATACGGTGCCATCCAGTTGACCGTGCTGTCTTTGGCCCGTATCTGGTATTCGCGGATGAATACCGGGTCGCGGACCTCGCTTGCCTGCATCGTGGCGATGAACCCTTCTGTATACGGGCCAACATGGGAATAGAGTTCAGTGGTGACGATGCCGTCTGACCCGACCCAGGCGACATCAAGCCCCTGTGCCTCTGCTTCTTTCAGGATATAATCCGCCTCAGCAATATGGGAGATGAGGGCGACACCGTCCGTTCCGGAGGCATGGATGGCTGCCACTTCACTGGCGAAGGTGCGCTGCCCTTCCTCGAAGGATATCGCCTGTTGCACGGTAAATCCCCCGTCCTCTCCCGCATTCACAAATGACTCCATCAGGCCGGTGCCATAGGTATTGTCAATATAGAGGACTGTTACATTGTCTGCGTCGGGGTGGAAGATCCGGAAGATCCGGGCCATGCCCCGCCCCTGATAGGTATCTGATGAGATGGTCCGGAAGACATACGATCCATACCCGGTCAGTTCCGGTGTGGTTGCCGCCTGGGAGATGAGGACAATCCGTTCCTCTTCAGCAATCTCTGCGCATGCAAGGGCGCCAGCGCTCGTGATATCACCGATGACCACAGGAATCCCTTCCTCTGCGCATTCCTTCATGAGTTTTGCAGCCCGGTCCGGATAGCCCCATGTGTTCTTATAGACTGCCTTCACCTCTTTGCCGCCGATGCCGCCTTTGGCATTGATCTCATCGACTGCCATGTCCACACCTGTCTTTACATCCATACCATATTCCGCAAGACCGCCAGTAAGGGGGAGCATGATGCCGATTTTGATCGTCTCATTGTCTCCGTAATCCGG
>NZ_JAAAWJ010000047.1 GCF_009914725.1 Methanogenium sp. MK-MG | reverse complement strand
CAGATGATACCGGGAAAAAATGGTTCAATTGGGTGTGATGGTGACTGGCAGCATCTCCCCTGCTCATCTTGTCTCTGTTGGGACCACCACAGGATGGCCTGCAACCGTTTCCACATGGACCGGCAGACCATACACCTCTTCTATTACATCAGGCCGGATGATATCATGGCCACCGGCCTCATAAATCGTCCCGTCTTTCAGGAGAATGAACCGGTCTGAGAACCGGATGGCAAGATTGAGGTCATGCATCGTCATGACAGCAGAGACCTGATGGCTCTTCACCACCGCCTGTATGGTGGAGAGAATATCAATCTGATTTTTCAGATCCAGACTGCTTGTCGGCTCATCGAGGAGCAGAAGTCGCGGTTCCTGCACAAGAGCACGGGCAATACTCACCTTCTGGAGTTCCCCGCCGCTCATCTCATCAGTGTAGCGCAGGGTGAGATCCTCAAGCTCCAGCATCCGGATTGCAGAATCAACAATCTTCAGGTCAGTATCCGAGACACTCCAGCCCATATGCGGCCGCCGGCCCAGGAGAATGGCATCAAAGACCGTCAGCCGAGCCTTCTCGCACTGTTGTGCCACATATCCAATACGGCGTGCCACTTCCATACGCGAGAGGGAGAGGATATTGTCATCACCCACGAGGATATCCCCGGTCTTCGGTGCAAGAATCGCATTAATACACCGCAGAAGAGTGGTCTTCCCCACCCCGTTTGGCCCGAGAATGGAGACCACTTCTCCCGGTTTTACTGCAAAGGAGACGTCGTGCAGCACGTCTGAGCTGCGGTAGGTAAACGAGACATCATTAATGTCAAGAATCACCGTGAACGCCCCCTGATGATGAGATAGAGGAAGACCGGAGCCCCCATGAATGCGGTGAGAATGGCGACCGGCAGGATATGGGGTGCGATTATGAGACGTGCTGCCGTGTCGGAGGCCAGAAGCAGGAGTGCCCCGCAGACACAGGTGCCGGGGATCAGGTAACGGTGGTCGTCGCCGATTAACCGGCGTACAATATGCGGGCAGACAAGGCCCACAAACCCGATAATACCCAGGAACGCTACAATGACAGCCGTCACAAAAGAGGCTACAAGCATTCCCACAATGCGTTCACGGTCAACGTTCACACCCAGTCCCTTTGCTGTCTCATCGCCTGCGTCAATCGCATTGTAGTCCCAGCGTTTCAGGATGAAATAGGTCACTGCTGCTGCGACAACGATGCTCATCACAATCAGTTCATTCCACCCGGCCCGGCCGACATCACCAAACGTCCAGAAGACGACAGCCGCAAGCTGTACATCGTCAGCGAAGTACTGGAGAAACATCGTCCCTGCAGTGAAGAGCGAACCAATGGCAACACCTGCAAGCACCATCACCTCAGGCGATGACGCCCGGATACGCGATATTGCAATGATGATGCCGGTTGCTACCAGACAGAAGATGAAGGCAAAGAGGGTGGTGATATACGGGTTATCAAGGGCAATCGCGTCAGCACCACTGCTGCGCATCGTGCCGGTCCCGAGGACAATGACCGAGAACGCAGCACCGAACGCAGCTGCATGGGAGATCCCCAGGGTAAACGGTGACCCTAGCGGATTTCTCAGGACAGACTGCATGCCGGCACCGGCAATCGCAAGGCCGATTCCTGCCACGACTGCAGCAAGCGCCTGCGGCAGCCGGATATTCCAGATGATCCGGTCATAGAGCGAACCACTTATCGGTTCCACCAGGGTTCCGGCAAACGAAACATCCGGCAGCTCAACAACAGAGCCAAGCATTCCATACACACAGCCCAGGATCGTTTCCACCGCAGAACCCAGCATCCAGTAGAGCCGGTTCACGATACTTTCAACGACCGAAAGAACCGGAATATCAACAGCACCAACCGCAATGGAGACAATAAACAGCAGAAAAAGCAGCAGAATGCCGGCCCCGATGACTGCCACCTTTCGCCGCGTATATTTGATATATCCTTCCGGAATTTTGCCGTCAGCAAAATGCATCAGGACCCTCCGGGATGACAAATGTATACGGCCGGTCTGAATATAACCTCTGTGCCGGTGCCGGTTTCACAAAAAATAGATGAACGGGTCATTCCA
Organism: Methanogenium sp. MK-MG; assembly: GCF_009914725.1. Lineage (GTDB taxonomy): Archaea > Halobacteriota > Methanomicrobia > Methanomicrobiales > Methanomicrobiaceae > Methanogenium. The sequence continues at coordinate 13,522 of NZ_JAAAWJ010000047.1, read as the reverse complement.
GGTTGATCCGTTCAAACGACTTCTCATCAAAGAGACGGTCCATTTTATCGTAGACCGGCTCTCCCACGAGGAAGGTGTAAATTTCATCTGCTTTCTCTCCCGGGTTGACATCTGAGAATTCCTCCGGGTAGAGCACGGTTCCGATGAAGTAGGCATCTGCCATCACTGACCCGTGGTTTACCGTATACCAGTTATACGGCAGCACACCATACACCTCGCCTGCCTGCACGGCAGTCATTGCAGCGTAGGATGGGTCATCTCTTAGTTCATCAACTGCTGAAGGGTTGGTCTGCAGGGTTGAAAGATCAACGAAGATGATCTCAGGATCATAGGCAATGATCTTCTCCTGTGCGATATCAGCATGCGCAGTCTGGGGCCCTTCAGCAAGCATGCGGGCATTGACAAACACAAAGGGCGGATACGTAGGCTCTGTTGACTGGAATCCGTGCGGTCCGCGGTAGGCAATGCCGCCAATGAAGACAGTCGGCCGGTCTGCTTCTGCAACCCCTTCGGTCCGTGCATTAAGGTCTGCAGTGAGGCTGTCAAAGTAGGTGATCACGGCTTCAGCCCGATCTTCATTACCTAAGACTGTACCCATGACGCGGAGTGACTGATCCATATCAGCACGCTGGGTACCAAGGTCACCATACCGCAGGGCAACCACCGGAATGCCGGTCTTCTCCTGTAGTTCGTCTGCAACAGATGACTCAGTGCAGTAGGTCTTGAAGATCACCTGCGGATTACAGGCAACGACCTTCTCCGGGTCGTCGTTTCCACGGAATTCACCGATCAACGGCAGAGCTGAAAACTGTGGATTTGCAAGGGCATACGGCCGTGCATCAAAGATGTTCTCTCTTTTTTCAATATCATCCACACCCACAGCACAGTCCTCTGCCTGCAGGTATGTCAGATAGCGAAGACAGCCCGGACCGGAACAGACAACCCGATCGGGTGCAGCAGGGACGGTAACACTTCTGCCCATACCGTCTGTGATGGTCATCATACTACCGGATGAGTCATCTCCTCCAACAGGTGCGGCTGCAGATGATGATGTGTCGGTGCACCCTGCACAGAGTGCCGCAGCAAGAATAAGGCCACATACTGCGGCTATGAATAATCCTGAATGTTTCATGTAATCACTTCATACTTTTATTATCCTATGTAGCAACAATAAATAAGATTTGCTAATTTGATCACACTAAATTTTACCAATATATTATTCATATGATTTATTCGACCCCAATAAATGGAAGGTATGCGCACCAACTATCACCGGGTTCCATGTATGATACAGGATTCTCCCACACAAAAGAATCAAACAGCTCAGATGCATGCAATGGCATCACATATCAAAAAGAGAGAGAATCCAAATGAGAAACACCAAATCCTGTCCAGATTTCTTGTATCATCATCACTGTATTTTCCATAACAATCACCTGGAGATGCACCACCGGGTGGACAGGCCTCTCTGGCTACCGGTGCCCGGCAGATTCATCATACAGGAAAACTATTCAACCCCCATGGTGACAGGATTCCGGTTCCCGAAAATTTCTGCAGAAACACTCTCCGGGAAGAGAAAGACACTTCCAGATGCGGCCAGCGGGGCACCGGCACTCATCGTCGTGGCATTTGTCCGCGAGGCACAGGATATGATCAATTCATGGCTCATTCCTGTCAAAGAGGAATTCCAGGGTTCAGAAAAGATTGCAATCTATGAGATTCCGGTGATCAGTTCAGCCATCTGGCGGCCGATGCGAAGAATCATTGACACTGGCATGCGTTCAGGCATTCCGGACGCCGAACATGACTATGTGATGACCGTCTATAGCAGTGCGTCTGAACTCACCGGGCCGCTGGAGATAACAGATCAGTCATCGGCATACCTCTATCTCATCGACAGAGACGGTATCATCCGCTGGGAAGGAAGAGATTTTGCAGAGACACAAACCCTCTTCCGCCTGAGGGAGACGATCAGGAAATGCCTCAGCCAAGAGAATCGCAGAACAGAAGAGGGGGAAAGGAGAGAGGAACCTTCTGTTCCCCTCCCATAACCTATAATTATGTCATCGTCCCGAAAAACGGGCTTGTGAAACAGACGGGTCAGATACTCTGCGCTTCCGTATAGGCATCATACATGCCATAGATCCAGACGATGAGGTACAGGGGAATTGCAATAAGCGTGAACCAGAAGAATGCTAAGACACCTGCTACAACAAAGAGCAGAATGGCCTTCAGAAACTGCCCGGTGTAAAACTGTCCAAGACCGGGAATGAAAAATGAAAATATCAACGCTAAGAGAGGCGATGCCATGTACAGAAATCTCTGCCAGACCAGATGAATCTGGTGATCTGTGTAGATGAGAGCGTGGCAAAAGGAATAAATCACTTTTTTTCCAACATCTCAGGGTGAAAGCAGACACGGGATCAATTACACTATTTATTCCCACATTAATTGCAGCAGTTCTCATCTCCTCTGTTATCCTTACGGCGGGATGCCTCCAGACAGAACAGTCGTCTGCCCCCGTCTCCGGTGATGCAAAAGCACATGCAGAAATGCTCCGGATACTCGGCACGCTCCAGGGTGACATCAACACCCGGCTGCTCGCGCTTGACAAAACAGCGGCAGAGACAGCAGCAGAACTATCAGATATGGGTCTTGACGCCTCATGTGCGTGCAATTACGTACCTTTGACAACACTTCTCTATGCCGACCCCTCGGGCAAAACCGTGATCGCCGTTGGCAGGGACGGCACCGTACTCTCGGGTCTGCCGGCAACAAAGACAGAGACACTTATCGGCAGGAACCTTGGAAACCAGACCGTGGTTCAGGAACTCTTCACCACCAGACAGGCCCTGATGAGCGACATCATTCCACTTGAACAGGGAGGTTATGCCTCGGTCATCGAATACCCGGTCTTTACCAAAGAGGAAAAGCTGACAGGGCTTGTAAGCCTGGCGTTCGCACCGGATGAAATCATCGGGCAGTATGCAGTCCCCGCAGTGGAAGGCACACCGTATACTATCATGGCAGTCCAGACGGACGGGCGTGTCCTCTATGACGCGGATCCCCAAAAAATAGGCACGAAATTCTTTCATGAATCCCTTCATGATGCATTCCCAGACATATCCAAATTTGCACGTCACTATGCCGGTAACTGGTCGGGGTATGGCACCTATGCATTCTATGACACCGGCTTTGGCAGAGTTGTGCAGAAAGAGGCCTACTGGACGACCATCGGGATGCATGGAACAGAGTGGCGGCTCATCATCATCCGGGAAACAGGAGAAACGGCCTGACAAAAATATCGTGAAATACCACATCATTTTTGCTGAGTGAATCCGTCTGCCATGCAGCAGCAGGACACCACTAAACGTGAAATGAAGAGAAGAGAACAGAAGAAAAAAAGAGTGAGAGAAAGAATGGACACACAGATCGGGATCATCGGGACGGGGAGCATGGGGTGCATGCTCATCCGGTCATTTATCAGGGGCGGGGCAGCAGTTCCCCGGAATATATCCGCCTCAAACCGGACACCGGAGGCACAAAATGCAATTGCCACGGAAACAGGAATACAGACCGCAGACAACAACCGCACGCTTGCAAGAGACTCGGACGTCATCATTCTCTGCGTCAGGCAGCCGGACGTGGTGCCGGTCATGGAGGAGATACACGACCTCCTGACAGACGACAAACTGCTCATATCGGTTGCATCGGATGTCGCCCTGAGCGAACTTGAAGCCCTGACACCGGCACGGGTGGTGCGGGTGATACCCTCTGTCACTTCAGAACAACTGAAGGGGGTGTCACTCATCGTCTTTTCTGAGCGCACCACACCGGCCGACCGGGAACAGGCACTCTCCCTCTTCGGGGCTGTCGGTACCCCGGTCGTCATCTCAGAACAGGATATCGAACCCTACACCACCCTCACCAGCTGCGCCCCGGCATTCTTTGCGGCAATGGTCCGCGAATTTGCCAAATCCGCAACACGGATGACAGGTATTCCCGCAGCAGAGGCAGAAACACTTGCCCGCGAGACGTTCATCGGAACGGCCGCCCTGCTGGAGGTCCCCGGAACAGGGTGTACAGATATTATCAGTCGTGTGGCCACCCCCGGAGGCATCACCGAAGAAGGGGTGAACGTCCTGACCCGTGACTTCCCTGCGGTCTGCGATGAAATATTTGCAGCAACAGCGAGAAAACATGCACATTTCCGGGATCAGTCTTTCGGAGAATAATGCGGAAAAACCAGTCAGTCCCCGGCAAAATACATCCGAACCTGCGGGGTAATACTACATGAACTCCATAGACTACTCACCCAACAGATATGACAGACAAAGAGAGTTCTACCGGCAGAGACGCTGCCAATACTAACACCATATATACCGCGATCATCATCGGAGGCGGCCCTGCCGGTCTCTTCTGTGCCTGCCGTGCCGCAGGGGGGCGCATCCTTGTCCTTGAGAAGATGCCCTCCTGCGGAAGAAAACTCTGTATCACGGGAGCGGGCAGATGTAATCTCACCCATACCGGCACAATAACTGAGTTTATGACCCATTACGGGGACGGCGGGAAATTTCTCCGGCCTGCCCTGATGAACTTCTCCCCTGAAGACCTGCTGGCATTCTTCCGGGAACATGGTCTCTTCTTTACCGCTGATGAGAACGGCAAATACTTTCCAGAAGACGGCATGGCAAAGGATGTCCTCTCTGTTCTTCTTGCAGAATGCACCCGTGCAGGCGTTGAAATCCGGTGCGGGGAGCCGGTCCGGGCAATCGAGTGTACAAACGATCATTTCTCGGTCAAAACAGGGGATGCCACATATACTGCAGAGCATGTTGTGCTTGCAACCGGCGGTGCCTCATACCCTGCGACCGGGTCAGCGGGTGACGGATACACGCTCGCAGGTATGCGGGGGCTGCCGGTCACAGAGACTGGGCCGGCACTCTGTGCTGTCATCATCAGGGACTATCCCTTCCACGCATTAACCGGCATATCATTTGACAGCGTCCCGCTCTCCCTCTACCGGGATAACAAAAAGATCCGGCAGGTAACAGGAGATATCATCCTCACCGTAAACGGCATCTCCGGCCCCGGTGCCCTGCACATCTCCCGGTATGTGCAATCCGGTGACACCCTGCACGTGGGATTTGTGACAGGCACGGATGAAGAGAGTGCCAGAAAATATTTGACCGACACCATAGCAAACGGGAAAAACCGGCAGGTAAAGACCGTGCTCGCGGAAAGAGAGATCCCGGTCCGTTTTCTCATCCGCCTGCTCGAACTCTCCGGCATCCCGCGTGATGCCACCTGCGCCCACCTTACCAAAACTGACAGAAACACCCTCATCAGATATCTGACAGACTTTCCGTTCACTGTTGCCGGGACCGAAGGCTATACGACTGCAATGGCGACACGGGGCGGGGTGGCACGGGGTGCCATACAACAGAAGACCATGGAATCAAAAGCAGTGCCCGGACTCTTCTGTATCGGAGAGGTTCTGGACATCGATGGCGACACTGGCGGGTATAACCTGCAGGCAGCCTTTTCAACCGCTGCACTCGCAGCAGACGCCATGGTATCGGAGAAAACGGGCAGAAAGGCGTAAAAAAAGGGCTCTGGATTCATAGAAAAATTAGGTGAAAATTGTGCCTGCTTATTCCTCTTCATCCGGAATACCTGCAGCCGACCACCTGCCCGATGAGCGCCTGTAGACAAGGGCCCCCTCCACCGGGCATACCTCAACACACCGGCCGCACATATAACACTCTGATTTCAGGTCACCCACCTTCGCCTCATTCGTGGGGCAGACCCGTTCGCAGCATCCACATTCAATGCATTTCTCCGTTCGACGGAACTTGAAAGCACTCACTGCTGCGGTGAGAGAAAGCAGCAGCCCGTATGGGCATATGAACCGGCAGAACGGCCGGTATACCACCGTTGAGAGAAGCAGTACCCCGAGAAAGACATAAAAGAGCACTGACGTCACGTCAAGCGAGAAGAACTCCTGCAGGCCAAAATAATCGATAATGCCGACAGACCACCCGAACGCTGCTGCAAGAATGATCACAAAAACCACTGCACGGATGCCAAGAGAGATCTCTTTCCAGTTCTGCCCGAATTTTGGCAGGGCTACAAGGGAAGCAAGTTCCTGGATCGCACCCGCAGGACAGATATGACCACAGAATATCCGCCCGAATACCAGCGAGATGAGAAGCATCAGAATCAACCCTGCTGCCGCCGCCTGAAGAGACGCTCCCAGTGAGACAACATCACGGAGAAGGAGCTGCTGGAAGTTGTGCGGTGCAACCGGCGCAAAGATCAAAAATCCAAAACCTGTTGAGATGAGTAAAAATATATACGCCTTTTTGCGATTTATTTTCCCGGTATACCAGAGTATCGCAAGTGCGATCACCACCACAATGGCATACAAAAATCCTGCCGTCCGGGGAAGAAGGTTCGCAGCTCCACCTCCACTACCGGCACCCGTTCCTCCACTACTTCCACTCATAATTATTTATCTCCTGGTTCATGCCGCTCTGCGGTATAGTCCGGTTTCCGGCAGAGAAGAAATACTTTTACCCGGAGTTTCCTACCATTTCACCGGCTGAAGAAGAGAAAGCTGAAAACCAATATATTCAGTGACAAAAAACCATGATGGCACCTGTCAGAAGAACTCTGAAAAACTCTATTCGATTCTGTCCGCATTCCCATGAAACCTTTATCTCTGTTCAGAAGGAGGATAGAGACATATATGCAGGCAGACACTGAGAACAGAAATAACCGGCAGACACCTGCAGAACCCACCAGTTCACCGGCAAATTCCATATCTCTGCCCGCTCCCCTCGCAGCCTCAGTGCAGGTGGGACTCATCGTCACTGAACATCACTTCACCGCAGGTGCGGTACTGGAGGCAATAAAAAACGTGCTTCTCCGCCTCGACACGATCCTCGCCGGCACCCCCCATACCTACCAGTTCTTTCTTCCCCACCAGGCAGGACCGGAACACATCATCCTTGAGGCCCTGCTGGCAGACAGCATCTGGGAAGGCACCGCACCCCCGGAGATTATCCTCATCCACTGCGGTGAGAGTGAACCGGATGATAGCCTCTGCCCGTTTGAGGGGGATGTAGACCATGGAATCAGGACAATCCATGAAGAGGATGCAGCCCCCGGATACAACCCGGTCCATGATGCGATCATCGACTGGTGCACGCTTGTCCTCATTATAGGGGAGTGGGAACCTGGTGCTGCCCTCTACAGACCGGGGAGTGTCTTCGATCTTGCCCGGAATCATGGACGGACGATCATCGCAGTTAATCCGGTGAACGGCAGTCAGTATGAACTGCCCCACGACGACATGATCTTCGATTCCTTTGCACAGCTCAACCAGTATAATTCAGAAGAGGTGAACCACTCGGAGTATACCGCCGCATACCGGCGCTACACCACCTCGCTCCGTGAGGAGGCAGAGAAGGCAATGCTGAATGACGACATTCTGGAACCTATTTACGGTTCTTTACTTCCATATTTTACCCGGACCCGTCTTCTGGCAAAGAAGTACCAGCGCCTGCATACACTGACCGGTACATGTGTCTCTCTCCTTGCCGCCCTTGCTGTTGCCACCATCACATTCCAGACCCTTTTTCTGCCGGAGATGCCATGGCTGGTGTGGGTGGAGGTGTTTGAGATCTCCCTTATTATTTCCCTTATGTATGCATCACGCCACTGGGATTTCCATCGCCGGTGGATTGATTATAACTTCCTTGCCGAACGCCTCCGTGCAGGATTCTTTCTCTGCATCATCTGTATCCAGTGCGAAAAACCTGATACACCACCATATATGAGCATGGCCCACCGCCCGAACGACTGGATAGTGATGGCATTTGAAGAGATTATAGCCACACGACCCATCTATTGCTGCCGTCTGGACATCCCGTATGTACCCATCAAGAAGTTCTTCTGGTCTGCATGGATCACAAACCGCCTTTCGTTCTATGAACAGGCAGGGAAATCTGCACGGCGTACATACACCATGCTGACCTATGCCGGTGTAACAATTTTTTCCATCACCCTCATCCTCGCGGTTTTTCACGCAACCGGTATCGGCCACTGGGAGACAGACTACCCGTTCCGTGTTCCGATGCTCATGGCCTTTTTCACCATCACTCTCCCTGCCGTAGGTTCAGCCATTGCTGCACTACGCCTCCAGCGGGAATACCAGCGCAATGCCGAACGCTATGCACATACTGTCCGCCATATCACTGCCATCAGAAACCAGATTCAGCATGCAAAGAACATGAAATACCTCTGTGAATTTCTTGAAGAGATGAATGAAGTCACTCTTCGTGAACAACAGGACTGGCGTATCATCTTCCGCTTCCGGCAGGTAGAGGCAGTGTAGAAATGTTCTCTGCAACACAGAGTGTAAAACGTCAAAAGGAAAGGACTTTTCTCACATTCTGCATTAATTTTGTCAGCAATAGTATTTTTCATACTCCCTGCCAAGCAATCACAATATCTTCTTTAATTAATCATTCAGATTCGCAATTCGCGTTATTTTTTGCCTATCATCTAAGAATGTGAACTCCCTCCCTCTCCTGAATCGGAAGAAGGTCCACTTCATCGTGGGTCGCTGTGTCTGCTTATTCATCTGGCCGGTGACTGTCTCACCAGATCGTTCCAGTTCTTTTGAAACTGTTGGCTGGACAGACTTTATATTGAATACCTTTTCTTTGCTTTTCTCAACAGGAAAAGAATATACCAGAGTGCAATTGACAGAATAAGGAGCAGTTCACCTATGATTAACATCAGAGGATCATGAATCTTACTGGCATCCTGAACAGTATAGCCGCATACGTATGAGTGAATAAAAAACAAACCGGAAGTAAGTGTAAAAATTGATGTGCCGAGCAACAATAATACTCTGTATCCTTTTTCCGGATGGAGAATGCGTTGTGCTTTTGAGGTAAGAGAATAGGTACGCCATTTTCTGCTACCATCCATTTTTATAAGCCCGGAATCCATTAAAATGCCAAGATGCTGGTGAACAGTAGACCTGGCAAGATCGAGTTCTCCGGCAAGGTCGTTTATACTATTCCCTGACCGGTCATCAAGTGCCTTTAATATGGCTATCCGAACTTCTGAGGATAAAGCAGTGATGTCTTCCCGGTTGAGTGCAATATCATTCATATTTAAATTATCTCCGAGAGACCCCCATGGGATATAATATTATAATATTTTCCGAACAAAGAGTTTTTTGGATTGCATCTTCATTACAATCCCACATAAATCGGCGGTTCACAGATTGTAGTAAAAATAGGGAAATATTACCTCAGGAATTCAGAATAAATCCTAAAATAAAATGTTGTGGCAATATCTCAAAAATCGTTGAATGTGGTTGTTTTTTTCACCTTCCACGAATTGTTGGTGCCGATCCCAGTTCCGGTGCATCCTTTCCTTTTAGTATAAATTTTACATCTCCTGATGGCGGCCTTCCATGATTGGAATAATAAGTGCATGAAGTGCTGTTTTTCCCGGTGAAAGTATATGGGGCACGCATTTTGATCGTAAGACGACGAATTTCTTCCTTTTCGGGTTTTAAAAGTTCAGTCACAATCCGTACTTCATCTGATTTTCCGGCTGAAATATTGTCTATACGCACCTCTTTTGTGATGAAAGACACGGTCCCCCTCTCTGGATAACCGGTGGTTTCATTCAGGTTTTCTGTCCATACTGTCATATTGAGGATAGCACTCTCACAATCTTTCCCTGCAGTATTCCAGACTAAAAAATCAATGCTGAGATTATTACCCTCAACTGTTATATCGGGTGTATACCACATATCTTCCGGGTGTGACATATTGGGGCTGTAGCGGTCTCCGATATTTATTGCCCGGCTCCATTTGTCCTCATCCCGGATATGCCAGCTTCCTCCCTTATCTTCATCATAAATTATGACCGGAAATTTATAATCCGGGTTTCCATAATCCAGACTAAAAGGCATTATCCACCGGATAATTTTGAGAGGTTCCTGCACATGGTTTGATTTTAGATTAAATTCACTGACTATGAAATAATTTGCGGAAATAATGAGAATTATGGTAGCAATAAGGGCTACCCAGATCCAGACCTTTGAACGCATTGTACCATCCTGTGATATACAGTCATTTAGAGGTATGGGCTGGTCATCAGCGCCTCTCCTGTCAATGCATCAATTACTACCAGACCACCCTGAAGGACATAATCCTTAGGCTTACCTTTCATGGTAATTACCCATGTCAGAGACTGAAGGCCGGGTTTTGTATATTCTATGGTTAATTCGGCTGTTTTTTCAGTAACCTCTATGCCAGGAAATTGTTTTTCCGCAATTTTTAAGGCATCTTCCTCTGAGAGCTCAGGTTCAAGTACGCAATTAATCTCTCGCTGAATTCCTATATATGATATTATCCTGCCGGATACAGGATTAATATTTACAACAACGGTATTTGGTGTCAGGACTCCTTCAATAGTTTCTCTCCAGATAAATGAATTCTCACTGCCTGCATCACCATGATTTCTTAAATCGGAGTTTATAAGCTGCATATTCATGTCAGCAAAGCCGGAGTATTTCTCTTCTGCATACTCCCTTGCAACCATTTCTGCCCCGGCAGAATCAGGCCGAATTTCACCAGATGATTTCCAGGCATCATTAAAAGATGCACGCTCAACCACGCCCGTGTACATATTGACATATACCTGACCATTGCCTGTGCTGAATGTATAACAATCACCTATATTCTGGCATTCGGTATTCTGATACTGTATATTGACTGATGGATCATTAACAAATTCCTGTACTTTTTCTTTTGCAATGTCCACCCCGATTGGAGCTGTGGCTATAACTGCAGACACCACTGAAATGGTAACAAATACACACATCATTGCGATAATAAATTCTTTTTTCATTTTCAAAATCACCTCTCAATAGTCTCCATAACGTGCAGGAGTAAGGCAACCATTGTAATCGCCTGAGATTTCATAGGTATCAACCCCATGGTAGCCGAAAGGCCAATGCGAATAGCATTCATTTTTTGCATTTCTTGCAGCTTCTGAAACTGACTCACCATTCCGGACACGATCCCAGAAACCTTCGGACCAGTATTTCCCGTTTTCAATTTCTACCTCATCATCAAACCCGATACAGATGTCTACACCTTTATCCATAGTCTCCTGGACAAGATGTCCATTGTATGGGTTGTAGTGGGCTGAGTAACATGCAAGGTAGACAACAAGCAGGACATCATCGATATCAGTTTTTCCATAATCGGTGATGTAATACGGGTAGTTCCCGGGATGGTAACCAATATCTTTAGCCATAATCCAGGATTCATCGGAGAACTTAATTCCACCACCTTTATGGGAATAATCATAGAAGAGACCATGACCGTTGAAGAAAAATATTGCATCAGACTTAAATCGATTATATGCGGTCAATGCAAATACATTGGTGGCCGATGAACTGTTATAACCCATTGAAGACTGATCAACCTGTGCATCATACGCAGTCGGTGTTGTATCTGAACAGTCATAATTATTTGTCTCTGGCAGTGCGCTTACCGAACAGGTGAGTATTGCCAGCATACAACATGCTATTAGTATAAGTAAAACTCTTTTCATTGCTATTTCTCCACTTGTAGTAACACCGTATGATTACCCTGAAGCAATATTTTATTCAGAAGATGAACCTATAAACTCCTACGCGGTCGTTCGGAAAAAACCGAACGAATCATAAATATTTCCATTTACGTGCATGGTTGAAAAGGTATGAAAATCTCCAGCACTAATATAGGTGATAACGCTTCATGAAACCTGACTTTCAGATTAATATAAACTCTGCAATGAAAAGTTGGCAAAGGTAATGCTCAGCAATTCAAACCCAAAGAACAATGATCCGTATGACGACTTCTTTGACGGTCTCTGCAGGAATTTCAATATCGAAAGAATCGCTGCAAAACAATCCATAAAACCCATAAATTCAAAAGGTGAGTCATTGTAAACGTTCACCGAAAATTGATTCAGTGTGACGGGAAAAGCTATATCGATGGATTGCGATTATCCTATCCAAAATCTGTGACAATACTAAATTTGGAGGGCACATTTAGCATAATTTTGGGACACTGTCGGAAAATCCAGTTATTCCAGTTATAATTGGTCATCCTTAAGCAGCAATTACTTTTTCAGCTGATTTGAACTGAGACAATCTATTTCGTAATCCCCTATCACTGAAAAATCCGACAGTGCCCATACCATATGCGGGCAGAGAAGTTCCTCAACATAAGGACATTCTGCCCGAGCAGAAAATATCATCTGCCGTACACGATACAGGAAATTTGCCTGACCTGTAATTCTGATTCATCGGGTAAAAAAAAATATTTAGTATCGTTTTTTCCGGGAGTGTTCATTCTTTGGACAGTCATACCCGAGAGCTTTCCCGTTGACAAGTTTTGTGCCGCCGATGGATTTCCCTATCATTCCCTCAACGACCTGCTTTGCCTTTTCCTGGGGGACTTCCAGCAGGGAGTAGGTGTCAAAGATGCTGATGGCGCCAATTTCATTGCCGGTAATGCCGGTCTCTCCGGTGATGGCCCCGACAATATCTTTTGGCCGGATACGATCTTCCCTGCCCAGGTTCACGCAGAGCTGAACAATGCCTGAATGACCGAAACTATCTGCCTGAATGGAAGAGTTGTCATTCGCATCACTACCGGTATCCAGTTTCATCTTCAGCAGTGCTGCGGCAATATCAAGGGAGGTATAGCCATCAACCATGACCTGCTCGACGATCTCGACATACTTGTCATTCTCACTGTCATCCACGGTCTCCTTGATCTTCTCTATAAGATTGCGCATGCGGGTCCGTTCAACATCCCGGGCAGTGGGGAGAGGAATGGCAGTGATCTTGATATGTGCAAACTTCTGGATGCTCCGGAGTTTGTAGATCTCTTTGGGTCCGACAAAGGTAATTGCGCGTCCTTCACGTCCTGCCCGTGCTGTCCGCCCGATGCGGTGTACATAATACTCCACATCCTGCGGAACATCAAAGTTGATGACAAGGTCCACATCGTCCACATCAATCCCACGTGCTGCAACATCGGTTGCGATAAGGACATCAATTGCACCCTTGCGGAACTTTGCCATCACCCGGTCACGCTGTGACTGTTTCATATCGCCGTGGAGCGCCTCTGAGAAGTAGCCGCGTGTCTGCAGCTGGGTCATCAGTTCATCTACGGCACGCTTGGTATTGCAGAAGACAAGGGCAAGTTCAGGATCGTACATCTCAAGGATACGGCAGAGCACCTCGTTCTTCTCACGGTTGCGCACCTCAAGGTAGAGCTGTTCAATCTGTGGGACCGTCAGTTCACGGTGCTGCACACGCACGAACTCCGGGTTCTTCTGGAACCGGCGTGAAATTTCCTTGATCGGCGCGGGAATTGTTGCAGAGAAGAGCACGGTCTGTCGCTCTTTTGGGGTTTCTGCAGATCGG
>NZ_JAAAWJ010000046.1 GCF_009914725.1 Methanogenium sp. MK-MG | reverse complement strand
GGCCCGGCCGGGTCATGCCGACCTTGCCTATCACCAGAAGTACGGGTGCCGGGATCACCGGGGCGGCGGCAGAAGTTCGGGCCGTGAGACCGTCTCACGGGTCATGGCAGGAGCCCTTGCAATGCAGGTGCTTCTCCACCGGGACATCCATATCGAGAGCAGTATATGTGAGATTGGCGGTGAATCCGACCCGGACCGCTTTGATGAGGTCATCCTCCGGGCCAGAGAGGCGCATGACTCTGTGGGCGGGATTCTCGAAGTGACGGCCACCGGGTGTCCGCCGGGGCTTGGTGCCCCTGCGGCCGGAAAACTGGACGCCGAGATTGCCCGTGCGATCTTCTCCATTGGTGCGGTGAAGGGCGTGGAGATCGGTTCCGGGTTTGCGGCGGCCCGGATGCGGGGGTCAGCCCATAATGACCCCATTACATCGGCGGGTTATGCTTCCAATCATGCAGGCGGCATTCTCGGCGGCATATCGACCGGTGCGCCTGTCATGGTGCGGATTGCGGTGAAACCGACCCCCTCCATCGCACAACCGCAGCAGACGGTGACGATGGGAATGGAGGAGACGCTGGTCACGGTAGAGGGCCGCCATGACCCCTGTATTGTGCCGCGGATAGGGGTTGTCGCAGAAAGTATGCTTGCTCTTGTCCTCGCAGACGCCCTCTGTGAACAGGAGATCATACTGGCCTTTAGGTCGCGGTGAGGGTGGGGTGAGAATGGACGAAGTGGCTGGTATTTCCATCCGGCGGTATACGGATGATGACTTTGCCGCCGTCTGCGCCCTGAACGGTATGGGGCAGAATGAACCCTATGCAGGGGCGGTATTTATCCGGCAGGCAGGAGCCCTGTACCGCTCAACGTTTCTCTGCGCCGTCTGTGATGGCGTGGTCTGCGGATATACCATCGGTGCGCCGGTCACCGGCGGGAGTGCGGCGGCATGGATTCCTGTAATTTTTCTATCCGTTCATCCGGAAAACCACCCGGCTCGGTCCCTCTATGATTCTCTGGGTTATATGGTCACAGAGACAATCTGCGGATACTTTGGTGAGGGTGAAGATCGCATGATCATGAAAAAAGTCCTGAATACTGCCAAATCCTCATCATTATCTCCCTGCCGGTGAAACGGTATTTCTGCGAAACGGAGCCAGATATGGATACCCTGCGAAATAAGACCATCCACGCCGAATCATACGGCTGTACATTCAATCATGCCGATACTGAGAAGATCATCGCTCTTGCAGAACGGCAGGGATGTCTGCAGGTGCCGGCTGAGGAGGCGGAGTGCATCATCATCAATACCTGCACGGTTGTGGGGGCAACCGAACGGACGATGCTGCGCCGTATCCGGGCATATGCCGGAAAGGAGATTGTCGTCACCGGGTGCATGCCTGTTGTACAGCGGGACCTCCTCCTTGAAACAGATCCCAACCTGCACATCATTCTGCCGGAGACGCTGTATACCAGATGCCCTGAAGTGGGGGCGATGACCGACTCCCACACCGGGGTTGTCCAGACCGGCACCGGCTGTCTCGGGTCATGCAGTTACTGCATCACCCGGCTGGCCCGCGGCCCGCTGAAGAGTTTCTCCGCAGAAGCGATCGTTGCTGAAGTGGAACGGCTGGCCGCCCTCGGTGCGTATGAAATTCAGCTCACCGGGCAGGATGTGAGTGCCTGGGGCATGGACATCGGGCAGGACCTTGCCTATCTGCTAAAGCAGATTGCCGGTGCAGAGGGTGATTTCTGTCTCCGCGTCGGCATGATGAATCCCGCGACAGCCGGACGTATCATTGATTCCCTCGCACCCGCATTTGCGCATGAAAAGATCTTCGGGTTTGTGCATCTGCCGGTGCAGTCGGGGTCAGATGCTGTGCTTGCGTCCATGAACCGCGGCTACACGGCAGAAACGTTCGAAGAGATTGTGGCGGCGTTCCGTGCAGAGATTCCTGATGTGCGGGTTTCAACAGATATCATCGCAGGCTTTCCCGCCGAGGGGTGCCGCGAGTTTGACGAGACCCTTGAGATGCTTGGCCGGGTGCGCCCGACCAAGGTGAACATCACCCGTTTCTCGGTACGGGAGGGGACGCCTGCCGCTCTTTACCACGACCATCCGGACCGGGTGAAAAAGGAACGCTCCCGTGCCCTCACACATCTCACCGAACGCATCTATGATGAGGAGAACCTCCGCTGGATCGGGCGCAGACTGCCTGTTTTAGTCACCGAACAGAAGAAGAACGGGTCGGTTATCGCACGGGATGCCACCTACCAGAATATTGTCATCAAAGAAGAAGTCCCGCTGGGCACCCGTCTTTGGGTGACAGTGACCGGGCACCACCGCCATTACCTGCTGGCAGAACCCGTCTGATTTACTCTCTTCTCCACCTTTTCATCCCCTCTGTTGTCTGTCATCGGTTCAATGTTTGCGAAGGGTTAATGCCTCTTTTGTATAACGATTCATTATGCAGGGTTCATGCGATCTGGACAAGATTGAAGAAGGATTTAAGGCAGCCGTTGCCTGTGCAAAGAAGGGCACAGAAGGGGTTGATGCCCTTTCCCCGGAGATTCATGCGTCACTGGTGCCTCTGATATCGCGTCTTGCAGCAGAAGCGGCAACGATTGTTCCCACCGCAGGTCTTTCGATGATGCTCAGGGGAAAGCAGGACGGGAAGGGCGAACTGTATGATACGGTCTACTTTGACCAGAAGATGCTGATTCTGGGAAAGACTGACCCCATGCCCTACCGGCCGGATGACACCACAAAGAAGGTGGATAGCCAGTATCTGGTGCTGGGCGAGGACGGCATCTTCTCTGAACTGATGTACAGCAGTGACGGGTTTTTAATCGATGTCTACAAGAAAGAACTCTCTGCAGAGGATGCGGTCTCCCTGTATGGGCTTGAGACAGTGGTGATGCTCTATAAGGCCGTGCAGCAGTTTGCTCTCAATGAATCCGGCCTCCATGAGGCAATGGGCAAAGTCCTTGATTTTCTGCTTGCAGAAGAGCTTGACGCTGCCGACTGATTTTTAATGAACAGCAGTTCTCTGCTGTTGTCTCATGAATGCAGGGGCGCATGTCTGGAACCATCCGGTTCCATGTGACGGGGACGTTCCCTGTAGTATCGTTTTATTGTTTGTCCGGGAGTGGATCATTTTCATATCCACCCCTCCATAATCAGCAGATCGTCTCTGCCGGATTATTTTTTGATATCAAACATCGGAAACATTGGTTTGAGCAGGTCGTCCTCACCTTTGCCAAGTGCGGAGATGGCGCTCTCGTGGCTGAACAAATTGCCCGCGGTGTCTTTCCATGTGATGACCGCCTTTGCTTCGTGGATCATGGCATCAAGAGAATGTGTGTATTCCTCTTCTGCAGGAATATCTGCAATATCATACTCAATATCGAGTGGGACAACCGCGACATGAATCTGCATGGCGCTGGTGTTGCCTGAGTTCCTGATGATGATGGCCTTTGCGTCCGGGCTGAGTTTTGCCGTCAGCTCGGGGATGTCGCTCATCTTCTTTCCAAGCCTGGTCGTGCAGGCAGTTATACCGATGATCAGTATGATCATAACAACGATGCCTGCCGCATATTGTCCGGTGATTGACAGATATGCAAAGAGTGCAATACCTGCGATGAAGACAGCTGCGACCTGTCGTGTGTCCATACAGTCTATTGTGAGGCGCCCCTTATTAAAGAAATGAAATGAAACGGATGACTCTCACCATCAAAAAAATAAGAAAGTAATGGGCCCGGTGCGACTCGAACGCACGACCTCCCGGTTATCAGCCGGGTGCACCACCGACTATGCTACGGGCCCTGTCTTAGAATTACCTAATTAGATGGGATACCTGTGTTATTAAGGGTTTTGATTTGTTTCCGGGAGGTGTTTATCCCTGTCTGTCTGAGGTGCCCTAGGGCGTGGTGGATCAGAATATTTTAAACACGTTCTCACTCATACGTTCTGTCAGGTATGAATACTCGATATATGCTGGGAAACGAGGTGATTGCCCATGCGTGTCTGGAGGCAGAGATGGACTTTGCCAGCGGCTACCCGGGCACTCCCTCGTCAGAAGTGATTGACTATCTCCGTCACCAGAAAGACCGTGAATTTTACGTTGAATGGTCTGTTAATGAGAAGGTTGCCTTTGAAAATGCTCTTGCTGCGGCGTGGACCGGTATCCGTTCTCTTGTCACCATGAAGCATGTCGGGCTCAATGTAGCAGCAGACCCGCTTCTCACCAGTGCCTACACCGGTGTCACCGGCGGGTTTGTGATTCTGTCTGCTGATGATCCGTATGCCCACAGTTCACAGAATGAGCAGGACAGCAGGCGCTATGCCCTCTTTGCAAAGATTCCGTGTCTGGACCCCGCGACTGTCCGTGAGGCGCATTCGATGATGAAGGCTGCCTTTGAGATTTCAGAAGAGGTGGGCCTGCCGGTGCTCTTCCGCCCGACAACACGCATCTGCCATTCAAAGAGTGACGTTGACCTAGGTGTGCCGGGCACCGGACACAGGACCGGTGAGTTTGTAAGGAACCCGCAGCAGTATGTGGTCATCCCTGTCCATACACGGATGCTGCACAAAAAACTCAACGATAAACAGCCGGGCCTTGCGAAGATGCTCGTCGAAGTGGGGTTCAACACCGCAGAGGTGCGCGGAAAGACTGCCATCATCACCGGCGGTATTGCAGCCGCCTATGCCGAAGAACTGATCTCTGAGGGCGTCTCGTTTGCAAAAGTAGGCGCCTACCCGATTGACCCCGAATGGCTCAAAGCGTTTGTGGACCAGCATGATACGGTCCTTGTCATCGAAGAACTCTCGCCTGTCATTGAAGAGGCGGTTCGCATGGCAGCGACAACGACTGTGGTGCACGGAAAGATGGACGGCCATCTGCCGCTGGAAGGTGAACTGTCTCCTGCTGCGGTGGCACAGGCGATGGCATCGGCCGGATTCACTCCCACGAAGACCTACCCTGTGGTGACTCCTGAGGCAGGTGTCCCTGCCCGGCCGCCACTGCTCTGCGCCGGATGCGGCCATCGCGCGGTCTTCTATGCAATGAGAAAGGTGTTTAAGGACGGTATCTTCCCGAGTGACATCGGCTGCTACACCCTGGGCATTCAGCTCAATGTGGTGGATACCACCATCTGCATGGGTGCGTCCATTACGGTCGGAAGCGGTATCGCGCAGTCCGGTGAGACCCGGCCGGTGGTCTGTACGATCGGTGACTCAACCTTTCTGCACACCGGCATTCAGGGACTTCTTAATGCGGTCTACAATGGTGCCAATATGATCGTGATCATCCTTGATAACCGTATCACGGCGATGACCGGCCACCAGCCCAACCCGAATACCGGTGTGACCGCCACCGGTGTCGCCTCTCCTCCTGTCTCCATTGAGGCGATATGCCGGTCCTGCGGCGCACCCTGGGTCGAGACGGTCAGTTCCTATGATCTCACCGGTCTCCTCCAGGCACTGCAGACGGCAAAGGAGCGCGACGGTGTGAAGGTGATCGTTGCCCGGCAGCCATGCGTGATTGATGCACGCCGTTCCGGTATCCGCCGGAAACCGTATGTGGTCGACCCGGAGGCCTGCACCGGCTGCGGCCTCTGTGTGAAGTTCGGGTGCCCGGCCATCGAATTCCATGACGATAAGGCGGTTATAACAAGCCTCTGCAGCGGCTGTTCGGTCTGTGCTGATATCTGTCCTGTGGGTGCCATTCACAAGGGAGGTGCGAAATGAAAGAATCTTTTGATGTGCTTATCGTCGGTGTCGGCGGACAGGGCACCATTCTTGCCTCAAACATTCTGGGCGAGGCCTGCCTGATTGCGGGCCTGCCGGTCCGTGGTGCAGAGACCCATGGTATGGCACAGCGGGGCGGGTCTGTAGTGACCCATATCAGGATTGGCGGGGTATACGGCCCCCTCATATCTCCGGGTACAGCAGATCTGATCATCTCGTTTGATCTGCTGGAGGCACTCCGCTACCGTCATTTCCTTAAACACGGCGGCACCATTATCACCAGCGATGCGGTCATTATGCCGACATCGGCCTTCACCGCCGGTGCAGAGGTGCCGACTCCGGCTGAGATCATGGCACGCCTGGAAGATGTCGCCTGCACTGTTGTTGATGCGGCAGGTCTGGCCGCTGAGGCCGGCACGATTCTCGCACAGAATGTGGTGATGCTGGGTGCGGCGTCACACGCGCTGCCGCTCAGTGAAGAGGGCCTCAGGGAGGCCATCTCCCGGTCTGTGCCGCCGAAGACGGTTGAAACCAACATCCGGGCCTTTGAACTGGGCCGGGCGTGTCTGGAATAGTAATCCAGATTTCTTCTTTTTTTTGCTATGTAGAAATTGTGTCTGCCCTCTTTGACCCCCCTGTGCTGGGGAATTCGGGGGGCAGAACGGACGTATTTTCTGCTCTTTTTTACTGCCGGAAAAATACGGCTGTAATGCATTTTATTTGCTAAAATGACGGTTTATTGTGGAATACTAAGCGGCCGCTATTGTCGGGTATTTTGGGAGGATGTATGGGTTGTCTCCGGCTGAGAACGGCCCGCTCCGGGCTTCTGTGTGGGTGCGTTTTTCCAAGGTGCAGGCCCTTTTAGGGGTTATTTATGCGTTGCTTAACCAGATTTCAGAATTTTTCCAAAGTGACACGAATCGCAGACCACAGCCTGCAGGAGTGAACAAACGTATGAACCGGCGTGCACTCGTTTTCACCACCACATATATATTGTCCGGGTGTGATTCAGGGACGTATGAGAAGAGGTGTAATGACCGTGGGGGTGTTTCTCCTTATTCTGGCAGTCTCCTTCTGTTGTGGATGTACACAGGAGCCGGTGACTGAGGAAGGAGAACTGACCGGTACGGTCTGGATGCTGGAGACGTATATGAATACGGACGGGACTATGGCAGAACCGCTTGCCACAGCGCCGGTCACAGCAGAGTTCGCAGACGGGTCTGTGGGGGGAACGTCCGGGTGCAACACCTACAATGCGGCATATGTCACTGACGGGCAGTCGCTTACTGTGGATATGCCGGTAGTGACGCTGATGCACTGTGATGAGCCGGGTGTCATGGATCAGGAGTCACGCTACCTGTCACTCCTTGGGACAGCGGCAGGATACACGGTCTCGGATGACAGGCTTACGATCACTGATTCATCCGGGCAGGAGATTCTCTCCTTCCGTGCGGTGGACCAGAACCTGAACGGGACGGAGTGGCTGCTCACCGGCTACAACAACGGAGCGGGGGGGTTTGTCTCTGTTGTCACGGGGACCTCTGTCACGGCCGCGTTCAGTGAAGACGGTACGATGTCCGGCAATGCGGGATGCAACAGCTATTCCGGGTCATATACCGTGACCGACAGTGCCATCTCCATCGGCCCTCTCGTCATGACCAAGATGTACTGCATGGACCCGGAGGGTGTGATGGACCGGGAGAGTGCGTATCTTGCAGCCGTGCAGGCGGCTGCCTCCTACCGCGTCGGTGCAGGTGACCTGACCCTGATGGATGCGGACGGTAAGCGGATGGCGGTGTATGAACGGTATACCCCTACCCCGCAGGGGGAGACATGGGAGCTGACCGGGTATAACAACGGACAGGGCGGTGTGGTCTCACCTCTGGCAAACACCACCATCACTGCGGTCTTCGGTGCAGACGGTCAGGTGACCGGCAGTGCCGGCTGCAACAATTATTTTGCATCCTATACGGTGAGCGATATGGAGATGACCATCGGCCCTGCCGGTTCCACGAAGATGTACTGTGCATCCCCTGAGGGGGTGATGGAACAGGAATCCCGCTACCTGGCCCTCATGGGCGATGTGGCAACATTTGAACGGGCACCAAAGACGCTCACCCTGCGGGATGCAGGCGGAAGCATTCTTCTGACCTATACGGTGGCACAGCCGAAACTTACCACAGGTAAGTGGCAGATGGTCTCGTACCGGGATGCGGCAGGTAATACGGTATCCGCACTGGAGGGCACAGAAGTGACGGCGGTCTTCGGGACTGACGGGCAGGTGACCGGGCGTGCTGGCTGCAACAGCTATTTTGGTTCATACGCGACAGACGGGCAAACCATCTCAATTGGCCCGCTGGGCCTTACCATGATGTACTGCGAAACCCCTGCAGGCGTGATGGACCAGGAGACGGGGTATCTGGCGGCACTGGAGGATGCAGCCACCTATCAGCACAGCGGGAATGACCTGACGCTATCTAATGAAGACGGCAAACCCTGTGTACGGTTTATGCAGGCACCCTGATCTCTCATTTTTTTCAATATTTCCTTTACAGAGTATTCATCTGTCTGAATTCAGACAGATTCCCTGTGGCACAGTACCCGGCGCTGCAGGGGGAGTGCTCCGAAGTAGACACATGCACTCACAATCACAATGGTCGCACCCGAGGGGATGTCAAAGGCATAGGAGAGCCAGATGCCTGCGGTGGTGAAGACGATGCCCAGAAGAGACGCACCGACAATCATCTCTTTCATGCTGCGGGAGAAGAGGCGGGCGGTTGCGGCAGGGAGCGTCAGGAGGGCGATCACAAGGATGATGCCTACGATCTGTATGAGCATCACAACCGTGAGGCCGGTTAAGAGCAGGAGGATGACCATGATCCTGTCCGGGTGCAGGTCCATCACTGAGGCATACTCCTCGTCAAAGGTGACGGCAACGAGACGGGGGTAGAGGATGGCCACGATGCCGCAGATCCCTGTGGTAAGGATGGCCATTACAATGAGTGTCTCGCGGGGGACGAGGAGGATGTTCCCGAAGAGGTAACTGAAGAGGTCAGGTGCAAACCCGGGGGTGATGTAGATGAAGAGGATGCCTGCTGCCATGCCGGTGGCCCAGACTGCACCCACGAGGGTGTCGAGGTGCTGGTGTGCCTTCATCCGTATCCACGCGGTTGCAGTAGAGGTGCCGAGTGCGACCGCCGCTGCGCCTGCAAGCGGATCAATTCCAAGAAAATATCCCAGGCCGATACCGCCGAATGCCGCATGGGATATGCCGCCTGCAAGGGACGCCATGCGTTTGACGACAACAAAACTGCCGATGACGCCGCAGGCAATGCTTGCAAGTAATCCTGCGATGAGTGCGTTGCGGAAGAATTCAAACCCCAGTGCCTCGATCATTTTCTGCCCCCAAATACCCGGTTATCATGGTCAGGGATGACCCGGTGCGGGACACCATGGGCGATGATATCCACCGGGCAGGGATAGGCGCCTGCAATCATATCCTCTGTGATCTGGTTGTCGTGGTGAGTGAAGAGGCGGCGGTTGACACAGGAGATGTGGGTGACATCCGGTGAGAGGGCACTGATGTCATGGGTGACGAGCACGATGGTCATCGATTCCCGCAACTGACTGAGGATATCGTAGAACCGTACCGCTGTCGGGCTGTCCACGTAGACGGTCGGTTCATCGAGGAGCAAGACGGATGGTTTTCCGGCAAGGGCACGGGCAATGATCGCCCGCTGGCGCTCACCGCCGGATATGTCATGGATGGGGCGATCTTTCAGGTGGGTTATCTGCATCGTCTCCATGGCCTCTGCTGCCGCTTCTGTGTCTTCACGGGAGAAGCGCCGGAGCAGACCCGTCAGGTGGCCGAGGCGACCGGATGTGACCATGTCCTGCACCGATATCGGGAACTGGAAATCAAATGTCCTGAACTGAGGTACATACCCGAGATGCGCCCGCATCTCATGTGGGGTGCCGCCCATCACTCTGACCGTGCCTGAATCCGGACGGATGAGGCCGAGAATCACTTTCAATAGTGTGGTCTTCCCGCCGCCGTTAGGGCCGATGATCGCGTGGAATTCGTGTTCATTGATGGTCAGGCTGATATCCTCGAGCACCAGATGGCCGTTCTGTCCGAGGTTTACGTGGTCTACTTCGATGACCGGCGTTTTTCTGCTCATACCGCCCACTTCCTGAATGCATCGGTGACCTGCACCATATTGTCGGTATAATTTTCCGTGAGGGGGCTGATGTAGACGACACTGCCCCCGATCTCACCTGCGATGGCTTTGGCGTTGCGGGTCGGTGACTCCGGCGAGACAAATAT
Organism: Methanogenium sp. MK-MG; assembly: GCF_009914725.1. Classification (GTDB taxonomy): domain Archaea; phylum Halobacteriota; class Methanomicrobia; order Methanomicrobiales; family Methanomicrobiaceae; genus Methanogenium. The sequence continues at coordinate 5,786 of NZ_JAAAWJ010000046.1, read as the reverse complement.
GACAGGGATGCCCTTCTCCTCTGCTGTGGTGATGAGTGCTTTGAGTGAGGCAGGTGAGGGCTCTTTTCCGTCCTCTTCAACCGAGATCATGGAAAGCCCGTAGCGGTCGGCATAATATCCCCAGGCCGGATGATAGACCATAACTGTCTTTGCGCCGGTCCCGGAGAAGGTCTCTTTGATCTCTTCATCAAGGCTTTCAAGTTTCTCATCGTATGTCGCAAACTGTGCCTCAAAATATGCGGCGTCGTCCGGTGCATACACGATATAGGCATCTGCGATATTGCGGGCGATGATGCGGGCGTTTGCAGGTGAGAGCCAGACATGGGGATCATGGCGGATACTGTCATCCGCTGTGGTGCTGCCCCCTGCGTCTGTACTTAACAGGGTGATGCCGGCAGACGTATCCACGACCTGCATGCCGGGGTTGACTGCGATGAGCCTCTCCATCCAGGCATCCTCAAATTCGATGCCTGAGCCCACTGCCAGATACAGCGGCATCTTTGAAAGCGCCCTCAGCTGGCCGGGCGTGGGCTCGTAGGTGTGCGGGCTGGCACCGGGTGGCACCATGACCATGACACTGACACGGTCTCCCCCGACTGCTTCTGCAAATTCCCGGTATGGCAGTATGGTGACGGCGACAGGTAGTGGTGCTGAGTGGTTTATCTCTCCGTCTGCAGGTGCAGTGGGTGTGGTGTTATTCATGCATCCGCAGCTGAAAATGGCAGACACCATGATGATCACACATATGAGGCTGGCTCTCTGCGGCAGGCCTGGTATGCGGGTAGAATCTGTGGATATTTTTGTATATTGTTTCTGCGTGGGGATACCCTCCCTGTCTCTTATTCCTGCTTTGTGTTCATAAATGGTTTGGTGGTGAGAATCCTGTTTTTTTGCAGAGCGTGGCAATGCCCGGCGATGGCGGTCGGAATGGCATTCTGTTCCTATCTGAAAGGAATGGTGGTCCACCTGTGGCAGAATGGAGCGGCGAAAACGCGCGTGCTGCAGATGCGTTGTGGCGGACGGATGGGGTGATACCGGGTCTGCATCTTCTTTTTACTGTTGCTTATATGAGTGATTTCCGCGGTATGGGATACCGGGGTTTGAGTAGATTTTTTCCAGACCGGGGGATTATAGTGCAGGTATCTGTGATGGATAGGTCCGGATCGTATCCCGTCTGGTCCGGTTCATCCGCATCACCCATTGGTTGATTATAGATGGCGTATGAGACTCTCATACATGGCCCCGTTTTCTTCTCTCTCTGCCGGCAGCAGGCGGAAGGCATACACAGTCATCCTTCTCTTTGGCACTGTATCCCTATTCGGGGATATCATCTATGAAGGGGCACGGAGTGTGGCGGGCCCATACCTGTATATACTCGGCGGAAGTGCATTTGTGGTCGCGTTTGTTGCCGGTTTTGGGGAGTTTGTCGGCTATGGCCTGCGTCTCGTCTCCGGATATGTCGCCGACTCCACCCGGCATTACTGGGCACTGACCTTTATCGGGTACGGAATGTTAATCGCGGTCCCGTTTCTTGCTCTTGCCGGGTCATGGGAGATTGCTGCCGTCCTCTATATCATCGAGCGGATGGGGAAAGGCATCCGGGCACCTGCCAAGGATGCCATACTCTCGAATGTGACGGTATCCGTCGGAAGGGGGTGGGGATTTGCCATCCACGAGGCGATGGATCAGGTGGGAGCCATCGCAGGGCCGCTTATTTTTTCTGCCGCATTCCTGATGCAGGGTGACTACCGGGGTGGGTTTGTGCTTCTTCTCATCCCCTTCTTCCTGATGATGGCTGCACTGTGTATCACCCGGATGAAGGTGCCTGTGCCGGAGGCGATGGAGGTGGCATCAGGCACGTCCGGGAAGAATCTCCCCTCACGGGCACTGGTGCCCTATGGGGTGTTTACTGCGCTGACGATGGTGGGGTTTGCGGTATTCCCCCTGATTGCATTTCACTACTCATCCACCGATATTGTCCCGTATGCCCAGATACCGCTCTTCTATGCGATAGCAATGGGGACAGATGCGGTGGTGGCACTTGTGGCCGGACGGCTGTACGACCGCCACGGCCTCATCATCCTCGCCGCAGCACCGGTCGTGAGCATTGTGATTCCCTTCTTTGCCTTCGGGACCTCATACTGGTCAGCCCTTCTGGCAGCCATGCTCTGGGGTTCAGTGATGGGGATTCAGGAGACTATTCTCAGGGCCGCGGTTGCAGACTATACTGCAGTCTCAAAACGGGGGATGGCATACGGCATCTTCAATACTATCTATGGGGCGTCATGGTTTGGGGGAAGCCTTCTTCTCGGGTGGGCCTATGAGGTTTCTATTCCGCTTGCCATCGCTTTTATGGCAGTGATGCAGTGCATCGCCCTTCCGGTCTTTTTCTATGCACGGGGTGTCATGGAGAAGGGGGGAAGAAGAGGGGCGGCCGTGTAACGGTTTGCCTCGTTTTCCGGGTGGATGGGGTGCTTCTCACGGGCAGGCTGGCAGAGACCGGTTGGCTGCGGTGACCGTTTTATTCCGGAATCCGGGGGGTTCACCGGATACTCAAATTAACTGACGTGGTGACTTTGATGTATAATGTTTGGACCATGGGGACTGCTGGGAGCGGGTGTTGTACTGGAGGTGGTGGGCACCACCTGTCTGAAACTCTCTGAGGGATTTACAAAGGCAATCCCCTCTGTCTGTTTTGCGGCGTGTTTCGCTGCCGCATTCTACCTGTTTTCCCGTGCGCTTTCATCAATGGAGGTAGGCATCGCGTATGCCGTATGGGCCGGCTTTGGCATCACCGGGATCACACTGGTGGGTGTCCTCTTCTTTCATGAGGATGTGAGTCTGGTGAAGTTTGCAGGCATCTCCCTGATCATTGCAGGGGCAGCGCTGCTCAACCTTTCTGCAAACGCAGCATGAGGATGATTTCCCCGTGCGGAAGGTGTATTGTACCTTTAGTCTGCGATGTGTCAGCGCATGGTGGCCGTATTGTTCTGAATGGAGGGGTTTGTTCTCCATCCCGTGTCCCCTCCGGAAAAAAAAGTGTTCGGAAAAGCCGGCACAGTTGCCTATTTCAGATTGAGATCTGCAAGAGGGATGTATGGCACCTGCGAGAGCAGATCGCTTTTGATGCTGTCCATACCGACCCGTTCAATGAAGCGTGCGGTCCTCTCGCCCGGGTTTGCCGTATCCTGGTAATACGTAAGGAGCCGTTTCACGAGGTCTTTGACCTCATCTGCGGAGAGTCCTTTTGCAATAACATCCCCGATACGTGGCCTTCCGCCGGAATTGCCGCCGAATATGACGGTCCACCCCTTGCCGGTGCCCAGCACCCCGACGTCTCTCAGGTAACTCTCGCCGCAGCACCGCGGACAGCCGGAGACACCCATCTTCAGCTTTGCCGGCAGATGCATATCCTGGTAGATCTCTTCGAGTTCAAGTCCGAGACCCAGTGAATCCTGCAGCCCGTATTTACAGACCGCGGTGCCGGGGCATGCCTGCACATAATGGACGCAGGGCGCTGTCGCTTCACCGACGGTCATGCCGAGTTCGTTCCAGATCTGTTCCACCTCTTCTTTTTTGATACCAACAAGTACCATCCGCTGACCGGATGTGATCTTTATCACCGGGATCTCGTAGCGCCGCGCCACCTTGACGATACTCTCCAGGTGTTCCGGGCTGACGATGCCTGCGGGTGTACGGGGGACGATTGCATAGGATTGTTTATCGCGCTGGAGGATTGCTCCTCGGGGACCTTCTTCCATTTTATTTACCTCTGTGTTCCGGCATTTTTGGCTGCCGTAAATGATCCCGCAATACGGTGGCGGGATATAAAAAGATGGTGGCGACCGGAGATTGGGAACGGTCCAAAAAAAGGAATGCCTGTCCGTTTTTCCGCAGGCCGATCACCGGATTGGGACCGGCAGCAGCCCGGTGTGGGTGCCGGTGAGGCACTGTCCGCCTGCAGGGGTGACTAAAAAAGTGTTCTCTGTTCCTACCATGCCAATGCCCGGTATACCTTTCTTGGGTTCAAGGGCGAATGCCATGCCTTCCCGGACTGGTTCGTCAAAGCCCCGGGCAATAACCGGTTGTTCATCGATGAGGAGGCCCACACCGTGGCCGAGGAAGTTCACCCGCCGGTCTTTGAATCCCATGAAGTTCTCCAGAAATTCGGGAGAAAGGGATTCTGTGATGGTCTGGTATATCTCTGAGGGGATGGCACCGGGTATGAGCATTGCAGCCATGCGGTCCTGGATTTCAACACACTGGTAGTGTGCTGCGATGGCCTCATCCGGGAGGTCCGTTCCGAAGACATAGGTCATGGTCTTGTCAGTATGGTAACCCTCAACACCGCAGCCGGTATCGACAAAGACCAGGTCACCGTCCTGCAGTGTTCGTTCCCTGCTGCCAGGCAGCGGGACTGCCGGGCAGAGGCCATAACAGCCGCCCGGGCTGTTGAATGCGGTGGGGTAGAGGCTGCTCTCCCCAAACCCAATCTGTCCCACGACGATCTCGGTGTCAAACATGCCGGACCGGACAATTCCATGGTGCCCTTCTTCAATGAATACGGTATACAGGAGGGCGGCAAACTCCATTTCGCTCATGCCGGTTTTGAGGAGTTCGGGCACCCGTTCTTCCAGCACTCTCTGGTGAATTCTGCCCGCCTCCTGCATCAGTGTGAGTTCATATGGGCTTTTCACCGCCCTCACTGCGGCAAGATGGGAGTCTGCTGCAAGAATCGTTTTGATCGGGAAGTGTCTGCGGAAGCGTTCGAGAAGTGCCAGCGGCACAATCTCAGTCTCCAGGTGAATAGTTGCCGGCATTTTGGGCAGATCCTGCACTGCGTCACGGTAACTGTGCATCGGTGCAATCCGGGGAAATACGGATTCGTCACAGGCCCGTTCATAACTGCGTCTGACCCGGAATATCGGTTCGCCGTTGCGGGGGATGAGGAGCATGCCATCCTGCATGGTGCCGGTGAAGTAGTAGAGGCTGATATTGCTGAATATCACCACACATTCCCAATCCGGTTCTTTTGCGTCCATTATGTTTCTGAACCGTGTCATTCTCTGCTCTAGTTCAGTGAGGGGGACTGGTGCACTCATGGCTACAGGTATGTCTTCCCCTGCCATAAGGGATGGTGAGTGCCCCGGAATGGAGAAGATGTCTGGTATTCCCTGTTCCCATTCCTGCCCCTCCAAACACATATATGCCCTGCTGGGCAGGTCAGGGTCATGAATCAGTACAAGTGCACGAGATGCGGGTATGTCTATCTCCCTGAGACTGGTGACCATACCCAGGGAATCGCACCGAACACCCCGTTTGAAGAACTGCCTGACACCTGGGTCTGCCCGCGGTGCGGTGCTGAGAAGAAGATGTTTGTGATTATTGAGTGACGGAATTGTGAGACACAAAAAAGAACAATACGCTGAGGGGGAGATTTGAACTCCCGAGGGGCAAGACCCCACAGGCTTTCCAGGCCTGCGCCCTACCAGACTAGACTACCTCAGCACAGCATACTGCTGCCTTACTATATTCGGGACAGCGTTTCTTAATGCTATGGGTTTTCTGCTGATGAATTGCTGCCGAAACGGGCCATGTGCGGGTGTTCCCCGCGAACCACCGGGGCGGGTGCGCATATCATTGTGAGATATAGGTGCGGACATCGGTATGCAGTCTCCGGGGATGCCGATGGAAAAACAGGATGAACTGAAAAACTAAAAAAACTGAAAAAATTGATTGAAATATTGATAAACAATTAACGGATCTGCAGACCTGATATCAGCGGT
>NZ_JAAAWJ010000045.1 GCF_009914725.1 Methanogenium sp. MK-MG | reverse complement strand
ACTCCCTCACCACCCACAAAGCTGGGGAAAGAATATTTCACTACAGCTTTTTTCCCTGTTTTGACAGCTCAGCACTGGATATGAAACCTCTTTCTGGAGGTCTTCATGAAGAACAAGATCAGCGAGGGCCGGACGGCGCCTGCCGTAAAATGGGAGTGCATATTCATAGTCGCCCTTTCCAAGCATTTCAGATGCGGGGGTGCCTGTCATCTGCTCTACTGCCCGGCTCTTCTAAACCACCTGCCTGACAAAGTTCTGGAGTTCTCCAAACTGGACTTAATGCACAGAATAGCGATTTCAGAGGATTAAAAAACGGATATTTCCATTAATCTAACGGTACTCCCAGGTCACAACATCCGTCATTATTCAAATCCGTCCAACAGGAACACCCCGGTGATCCACAACAATGACATCCGAATGGACATGTCCCCGCAAGCGATGAAGAATCTTCCTCTGAGTCATTCATAGCTTCTGACACTATTGAGTCCGTTATCTTGTCCTGATATTTCTCCGGTGTATTTAATACAAGCTCATCCTGGAGAACTCCCGAATTATCATCAGATAAGCAGCCAGCAAAACAACTGAGCATACCAATTATCAGAATAATCTGAATGGAATAGCCAAAATTTTCTTTTTGCAAATAAACACCTCAAATACGCAGTTTTCTTCGTGTCATCGTCACTAGCCATTTCCTGTGCATAATGACATGCATCATCGACAAAATACATAGCGCTAATCCTGACCAGTCATGAATTAATGTAATGACACCGATATTAAGACTCTGATAATCCAGTCCCAATGAATAAGCAAGACCTGGCCATTTGATGATGCCGGTGATTCCACACAATATAAATGACAGTAACATTGCCATATCAATACTATAATTAATATCTTTTCGCTTCATTTCTGATTTCAAGCCATTATGTCGTATTTTCCTGTCATTGCGAACCCCTTTCATGCAATAAGTACCCCCACAAATCCAGTGTAATTAACTTTTCAGGATCGGAAAACACTACAGCAGATGCAGGGTAAGCTCCCGCATAGGTATTCAGCAGAATATCTCTAAGATACCCAAAAAGCTGAGAACCGTTCCGGAGTTAAATCCAGCGACATTGGATATTTCTTCTGCCTTTAAAAAGGAGTGGGCTTAAAGGAAATTATTACCCTCATTTTCTCCTCATAACCACCAGACCAATACAAAGCCCGCACAAAAGGGTGAGAAAAATCCCGCCGCCCAAAATATCGGGTGATTCGTCTGGTTCTTCAATCTCATTGAAGAGTTCATAATCCGCTTTCTGGAGCATTCCATCCCTGACGGATGTGTAGTCAGATATAAACTGCCTGATTTCATCCTTACTTGCAGTCTTATCAAACTTCACTTTTTTTCTCATTTCCGCAAATCCTTCCGGGAACACATCATCCGAAACCGTGAGTTTAACCGAATCGCCAGTGGAAAGCCGTGATACTTCAAACCAGTAACTCTCAGGAGTTCTTGCTTTTGAAGCCTTCTTTATTGCAGACGGGGATTGATTTGTAAGTACAGATCCGTCAGGCAGGATCAGTTCCAGTTTCCCCTGGTTATTGGGATCCATGTCAGTACCTGTAACATACCAGGCAGCATGGACAGAGCCGTTTGATATGAGGCCGCACTTCAGGCCAATATCTGACCTTTCGGGAATTTCATCACCCCACACCTCATTAATACCGGATAGAATCGCCCGGTATGTACATGCGCAGCATACGCAGACATCGGGGCTTTTTCCTTCAAGCATTCCATGATATTTTCCGACATCATCAATGCTTATTTCAACCGGCACTCCATTGTCCGATACAACAATCGGCCCAAGATCCACCTCAGGAGCAGGAGCCGCAGCACCAGGCATGTGGGCAGAAACCCCCTGACAAAGCACAAGAGCCGCAAGCAGAACAAATATTCCAAGCTTTTTCATCATCTATCAATCTCCCAATTGTTATTTTCCAGACGAACAGGTACGTAATTCGGTAATAATCAACAGTCGCCAAAAATTATTAGGAAAAATACACAATTCGTAGAAATTTAAGGAAATAATGATAAAACCTAACTTCAATCCTTTCATTTCTATAAATACGGTTCTTCGCTTTTTTGTGTGGTAGCGCCGGATGGTTATGATCGCCCCACCATCCATGAAGACAACTCAGTAATGATCCTGTTCGCGATCAGCACTTCTGCTTCACAACGTGACTTCAGGGGATGGGGAGAGGGTATCCTTCAGGGCTCCTGCTGGGAGGAGCAGTGGATACCGCCACCACCGAAGTTGATCGGGATGGTGTTGATCATCACTACCATGCGGTCAGGGAAGAGCGACTGCAGAATTCGTTCCGCCTCAAGATCTGTTTCTTTGAGCGAATTCGGCATCCCCATATCAGGCATCCAGTATTTCTGGCCGAGAACAACACCGTTTGATATGAGGAAATTGCAGTAACTCTGGGCCGGCACGACCGTTACCGGCTGGCCGAACGGGAAGGCAGTGCCGTCGGCATACTTTGCATACGCCGTAAGACTTGCATACGCCTCATCCTCAGGTGTCGCGGTGAAATAGATCATCTCGGGCACAGGCATGCGGACAATCCTGAACGGCTTGCCGTCCTGATCGACGGCGTTCTTCAGAATTTCATAGTTTGCCTCCATCCTGCGCCGGTTTTCTGCAGCAACCTCACCCTGTGCCGCTTCCTCCTCTGTCACCTCAGCCAGCAGGATGGTATCAGATGAAACAAACCGGCAGTACTCATCCACATGGTTGTTGGCGGCAGCCGTACGGTAGGCGACGCCGACACCATCAGGGCCGGGAATGGTCGTGGTATCATAGCGGTCGTCATCGACAAGCCCCTGCTTCAGCCAGATGATATTTGTCGCACCAAAGAGTCGCCCGAACTCGTTTTCAAATTCTTCACGGGCCAGGTTTGAATTACGCTGGAACTCACAGGCCTCGGTGGTGATGAGTGTGCCCTTTCCATTGAACTCACGGTCTCCGCCCTCACTGACCAGCCGGGTCATGACGCTCTCCAGCCCCATATCGGTCGCCACATCGCGGTCGATACGCTCCATCATGCGTGACTGGACGTCACTCTCTGCGAAGTAGCCCCAGCAGTTAAATCCGCAGTCGACAATCCGCTTCTCTCCGTCATCATTGACGGTGAAGATGGGCCCGAAATCACGCCAGTAGAGCATGGTGAAGTTCTTCTCATAGAACGATATGTTGTCAGGCGGGACGGCATGTTCGGTGAGAACCGAGATCACATGCTCCTTCTGCGTGCTGTCGGGCACACAGATCTTCACATGCACATGCGGCTCAAGGGCACGAACAATCTCAAGCAGCACGCCATCCGTCTGATAGCCGTTGATGTACTCTTTCGTCAGCCATCCCAGCCAGACGGTGCTCTGTTCTTCAAATTCGCCAGGAAACCGCCAGGAAGCATCATTTTGTATGTTTTTATCCATTTCATCACCCATAAGAGCACATCCTGCAGGCACCAGAAGGGCAGCAAACAGTATCAATCCGCCAAGGCACAGACCCGTTCTCAATGTATGTTTCATAATTAACCCACCAGGTATGATTGAAAGTCATCATATGACAGATAAAATACTTATCATTTGAAATTTTGCATGAATATTATCCCCAATGGAAATGATCGGGATAGATTGACAAAAAGCACCAGTATGCTGGCTAACTCAAAAAAATAGGTGTTATCAGGCTGGGACACAACCCTATTTGATGTCGACAAAAAGCCAATTTTTATCCCTTTGATTAACTAAATGGCACAAATCAAGTCTATTTTGGTCAATAAATTGTCGTTCTGGCGAGACAGATTTAGTTCTGTCCCAGCCTGTTATTCTGTCTTCTCTGCCTTCAGCTTTGCTTCCAGCTGGTCGAGGAGTTTTCTTATTTCCTCAATTTCCTCAACCGTGATCCCGTCCCCTGGAGCAGCGGTGCCGGTATCTGATATCACTTCCCCTCTCCACAGGGTGATCACCTCGTCAAGGGAGTCGGCCACAAAGGTCTCTCCGCCATGCGCCACGACGAGCCCTATCTCCATGACCTCGCCGGTCTGTGATATGACCGGTATGATCCAGACTTCCTCTCCATCGAGGATATACATGATCGGTTGGACAATCTCAAGACCTGAGGCCATTGCGACCTTCTGGTTCTGCTGGACATTGGCAGCTGCACCGAGGTCATTGTAGTATCCCGGTGCCTGATAGAAGGTGAAATCACCGTTCTGGGCATCGCAGAGGACATAGCCAATCATCGAGGCATCCTTGCCCGGTGTGGTGATGGCGCTGAACCAGTACTGGTTGCCGTCCGTTCCCTCTACCATATAGACATCAGGGTCGCCGGTGGTGAGCGTCGCCCCGGCGGTGCCGTGATCAATGTAGACCTCGCCGGTCGGGTACTTGAGGTTGCGCTGGCCCCACCATGAGTTGATCCACCCGTCGGAGAACCGGCCCCACCAGTCAAGGTAGATTTCGGTGAGGTCTTCGTCCCAGACCCGCTGAATCCAGGACGGCTGCTCGCCGATGTTGTAGAACTCATTCGTGCCGGTGACAGGGTCGGTGATGACAATGCCCTGCGGCACTTCTCCGATGATACCATAGAGGGCTGGCTGTGTGAGCAGGGTGACCCACCGCGGACTGTTCTCCGTATTCAGCTGGAAGACCGGGTTATGGATGATATAGGCGGGGTAGTCCTCCCAGATATGTCGTGTCAGGTCATTTTCGAGGATGGCATTCGGTGTATACACCATTGCAATGCCGGTGATGCGCCGGGGTTCGGCCCGGGGGTCTTCAGCGGAGACGATGACATATCCTTCGGTGCCTTCATAGGCATAGATGAGGGATTTATCGAGGGATGTGTAGTCCAGCGGTGCCAGCCACTGGAGTTCACCGTCAATGAATTGGACATCAGGCTCAAAGACGCCCACCTTATATCCCAGATTTCCAATGACCTTGTCAGCCCGCCAGAGTGCGGTCTTGGATGAGGTCAGTCTGATGTGCTGGGTGTCGATGAGGTCGGTCACATTATCTGCCGTCTCGACCTGCGGAATCTCTGCAAGAGCCTGTGCCCCGATGACCTGTGCCGCGGGTATGAACATGGGTATCACGAAGAGCGCGATAGTCATGGCCGCTCCCCCGATAATTTTCATCTCGTCCACATTGTGGATGAATGATGACGCAAACCCGCTCACTGCAACCGAACCTGCAAGGTATGTGAGAATAGTTATCGGTATCAGAGCCGGTGTTGTGATGTAGAGGGCTGCCCCTGATACAATCCCACCAAGGAGGATGAGTCCGGGGTGGTTCAGCTGTAGTTTTTTATCTTCAATGCGGAAGGCCCATATTGCTGTCAGGACCAGCCAGAAGAGTATGATCAGTATGCTCATTTGTGCAGGTAAGATGGGTCTCCATGCTACAATAGGTTGTAGTTATGAGAACCTTATTTCCGGGATTATCTCTCATCGCAATTCCGATATGGGGTGATTAAGCAAATGCTGCGTTCCTCCATTCTCCCTCAGCATGAACGGGTCCACATGCACAACGTCTGAAGAATCCTGTCACCATATGGAGATTGCAGTCCCGGACACAAATCCCATACATACACAGGAGAGAGACAGGGCCATCCGCAATTGCCACCGGGCGGTCATCGATCATGGAACAGAAAGGGGGATTTGGAATTCTCACCAGTTCAACAGGATTTCAACGACAGAACCTGCGAAACAGATCGGTCATCTCTTCTTTCGTATTCTCACTCCGCCCGAGACGTACCGTCCCGCCGTTTGTATCGATCATGCGATCCAGGGTCAGGGCGGCCTCAGGGATTGTGAGCGGCGGCACTTCATACGTACAGCCGTAACAGCCCAGAATACAGAACATCTTATAGATCTCCGGAACATCGAGATTGTTGTCTTCAAGGAGACTGATATCAGAGAACACTTCAACCGGTGTTCCATCAGCCACAATCGTCCTGTTCAGAATAACCACGCGATCAGCCACATCCGGAACAGCATTGACATCATGCATCGCAACGATCGTGGTTATTCCCTTATTTTTATTCAGGTCATTAATGAGCCGGATAAACACGGCACGACTCTTTGGATCGAGATTTGCGGTCGGTTCGTCAAAAACCAGAATACGCGGCTCCATTGAAAGAACCGCTGCAAGTGCCGCACGTTTTTTCTGTCCATAACTCATGTGGTGCGGAACACGATCCTCAAATCCCGAAAGACCCACGGTGGAGAGCGCCTCTTTGACCCGCCGCTCTACTTCATCCTCCGGAAGTCCCATGTTCGTGGGACCGAAGGCGACATCATCGTATACCGTCGGCATGAACAGCTGATCATCCGGGTCCTGGAAGACCACCCCCACATGACAGATGCGCTCCTCAATCGACATCGTTCCGATATTCTGTCCGAATATGAATACATTGTCGTCAAAACTCCTGATTGACCCATTCAGGTGCAGAAACAGGGTCGTCTTCCCTGCGCCGTTCTGACCGATGACCGCTATCATCTCGCCTTCATCTATGGCAAGAGACACGTTTTCAAGTGAGACGGTGCCGTCACTATACTGATGGTTCAGGTTTGTTATCTCAACAGCCCTTCTCATAATATCTCCAGATAATTGATATGAACGCCAACCGCGAGTGTGATAACAGCAGCACAGAACAGGCAGTCCGGGATGGTGACCCTGAATGGTGAAAAAGATATTGGGTTCCCGGTATAGCCCTTTGCAATCATCGCCTGATATACCCGTTCTGCCCGTTCATAACTGTTGATCAGCAGCATTCCAATAAGATTCCCGATTATGGTAAGGCCGTGCCGATTAAACCGGAATGTGTAGCCTTTCGCACGCATCGAACTCCATATCCTGAGAAACTCGTCGATCATTACATAGATGTACCGATAGGTGAACAGAAGCATCTGTATGATGATTCCGGGAACCCGGAGCAGGGAAAGCGCCTTCAGCGTCGTATCAAACCGCTGTGTTCCCAGCATGGTCACGACCAGCAGGATGGCAGTAACCGACCTGACGGTGACAAGCACGGCAAACGATACCCCCTCCTGTGATATGCTTACGGGGCCCGCCGAAAAAAGCGGCGTGCCGGGGACGGTTAACGGCATCAGGACAAGAATCGGTATCACAAAAACGCAGATCACCTTCATGCGGGTAAGGATAAACCGCATCGGCAGGCGTGACGCCAGCAGGATAACCACCGCTACAGCGAGAAAAAAAAGAGATGCTGGAATAGTACCGACAAAAACGGCTGATACTATCAGTATGCCGAATGAGATTATTTTGATGCGTGGTTCGATGCGATGGACCGGGGAGTCCATGCCTGCATACTTGTCGATATCAGGATAATGCATTCAATCCCCGTATCATGCGCCCCTTGCGTTCACGATTCGTTTCTCATTTTGCGTGCCGAATAGATCATGGCAATACCGGCAAGACCGACAAGGTATCCAAACCCTGCGATTATCCGTGCAAAGAGCGGGAGCTCCTCACCGGTAGAACCTGTCGAGACACCGCCCTCCAGGTCCAGATCCATTTTGGCCCGGTGTCCGGTCTGCTCCACCTTTATGGAGTATTTCGTCACCTTGTATTCCGGCTCAAAGGTAAAGAAGCCCTGGTCGTCGGTTACCCCTTCGACATAGACCTCCTTTTCGCCATCCTCAACCGTGTAGATCGTCGTCTCGGCATTTGCCATGGGCACACCGCCCTCGTACCATGCTTTGATCTGTATCTCGTCATCTGCGTCACCGGTCAGGAAAGCTCCGACAAATGCCTTGTGTGCCGAAACAGGGGATATACAAAGCATCATCAGAAGTATTGCCAGTCCGAGCAGAGTAACTGTACGCATTTTTACCATAATTATCTCCTCATGCCTCATTTTCGTTATTGTTTTGATCTTCAGACTTCCCGCCCGCAAGGGGGATGGGAAGCAATTCCGGTTTCACCCGTGCAACATATCCCACCACTGCACCACCGACGACCGCCTCTGCAATCATGATCGGTATGTGGGCAACGGCAAGTAATCCTGCAACGGTAACAAACTGTTCTCCCGATATGACCAGCACACCCACCAGACAGACCACGGTGAGAAGTACCGCAAGACCGCAACAGATTCCTCCCAGGAGCGTCAGAGGGATCTTGCGCCGGTAACCTGCCAGAAAAACAAGGTAACAGATCAATCCGGGTATACCGATATTGAGGGTATTGATTCCGATGACCGTGATACCTCCGTGCTGGAAGAGAAGTGCCTGCAGGATAAGCCCGATGAACATTGCAACATAGCACAGCGGCCCTAAGAAAATCCCCAGGAGCCCGTTGAGGATCAGGTGCGCACTTGAAGGTGGAATGTCGATATGAATCAGCGATGCCACGAAAAATGCACTGGTAAGTACAGACAGTTTGGGTATCTCTTTTGCAATATCACCATGTCTCCCTGCCCACCTCAGTGTTACGGCAAGAAGAATTATGGTGATGATCCAGCCCCCTGCAACGACAGGCAAGGGCAGGACGCCATCAGATATATGCATGTGACAACCTCATACCCGTTACTGCCTTCTTGCCAGGTATGCCATTGAACAGCAGATTCCGCCAATGGCTGCAAGAACACCAAATCCGGGAGACTTTGTAGCTTCGGCGCCTGCTGATGTCTGGGCTGCCGGTGCGTCTGAAGGCGCATCGAGTGCGGCACTCAGGCCGGATATGTGCTCAGTCAGGTGACCAGCGACACTCTCTGCTTCATGGGCCGCATCATGAACCGCATCCGCATTTCCTTCCCGCGATTCGGGAGCAATGAAGACCAGCTCGTGAATATTTTCATGCTGGCTCTCAAGTTTCGAGAGATAGTCTGCTGAACTTGCTTCCATTTCAACGATGATCCCCTCGATTACCGCTTTGTTTGCCTTAGGATCAACTGCAAGAGTCTGGAGTTCGGCGGAGTTTTCCTGCATATCAGCGGCGATGTCCTCAAGTTCGTGGGATACGAGGTGGATGGTCTTTGCAAGATCACGGATATCCTGATCTACCGTATCGTCCTTCACAATCGCCTTGGTATCAAGGAGTATCGATTCGGCGGACGAGAAGAGTTCATCGGAATGTTCTGCGATCTCTCCTACTTCAACAGTCACATCAGCTGTGTTCACACAGGGTGTCTGTGATGAGGGTGTTGAGACGGCAGCGGCAGAGGTGCCGGAGAGCATGCCCTGCAGTTCCTCTGTGTGCTCAATGATATGTTCGGCAACTTCGCCCGCCTTGTGGGCGGCGTCATGGATGGCATCCGCGTTATCCTCGCGGGATTCCGGGGCTGCGAAGACCAGATCGTGAATATTCTCATGCTGGCCATCGAGTTTTTCAACGTACTCTGCCACACTCGCCTGCATCTCAACGATAAGCTCCTCTATTGCGGCTTTGTTTGCAACCGGATCCGTTGTGAGCTCCTGGAGTTGTGCGGAGTCCTCCTGCAAACCGGCGGCGATATCCTCAAGTTCATGGGATACGAGGTGGATGGTCTTTGCAAGGTCACGGATCTCCTGGTCTACTGTATCATCCTTTACAATCGCCTTGGTATCGAGGAGTATCGATTCGGCGGAGGCGAAGAGTTCATCGGAATGTTCAGCGATCTCTCCTACTTCAACAGTCACATCATCAGCACTCTCTTCATGGGCATTTACCGGCACACAAATAAGTGCAGCAACAAGAAATGCCAGAAGAATTTTTGAAATAATTGTTTTTCTATCAGTCACGTTTAACCACCATTGTGTTAATGTAACTACATATTTTTTGTCATAATTAAATAAGTCTTGTTTTTTATTCCACAAAATTTGTCAAAAAACAATATTGGTTACATAAACTCTCCTGCCAATCCCCTTCGTCACGGACTGCATCCGCAGAATGACAGGTCTAAAACCTGCCTGCCATAAGCACAAACAGGTTTGACCGGGGGACCGGAGGGGTATCTGCATCACCGACAGAAATTATTTCGTCTGGGTAGCCCAGCCGTTCGCAGACGGCAATCCTGCATTCAGAAAACTCCGTCCTCAGTTTATCTGCGAGGGCGGATGGCACAAATGCGGGGTCTGCGATGATAAAGGCAGTTTTACCTCTTGCAATCTCAAAACAGATCTCTTCGATTGCCTGTTCATGGTCTTTTGCATGGGCGTTAATGATTGCCGTTTTTGTCATGGGAACGCCCAGTTTTGCGCAGGCGTACTGGTATGAAGAGATGCCTGAAATGATTTCACCTCCCAGATACCCGAGACCGGCGAGCATGGGATCTCCTGTTGAGAGGACAACTGCAGTATCCGGCAGCCCCCGGAGCGCCTTGTAATCCGTGATGACACGGACCGCACACCCGCTGCGGATGTACGCCGCGGCCCGTTCAATGGCACTCCCGGAACCATAGATCAGCTCTGCATCCTCTATTGCTGCAATCGCCGCCTCGGTCAGCATCCCCGGCCCGCAGCCGACACCAACGACTTTCATCCGGAATCACCGCCAATTCTTCCCTCACGATCAATAATGACCACCCGCACTCCCGGCATGCTTCGTTTGTAGTCCGCCAGATTCGTCTCCAGTATTCCTGTCCATTGGTCTGACATGGTTAACTCCTCAACTGTCCCGTATCCAGTGCCGTCCAGAATATCGGGATTGATAAATTTCAGTATGAGCGCCGGAAGACCGCAGAGAACTGCCTCTCCTCCGGCGGCTTCGATACCCTTTCCCATAAATTTGCCCACCAGCACCACATCACTATCAGGAAAGAGCATCCTCGCATATCGCAGGCCCACTCTCCCGGTGGTCAGGACCGGCTTTTCTGTACGACTGATTCTTTCAAATACATCCTCTGAGAGATGGTCATCCCATGGTTCAACCAGTCCTGTCGACCCCAGAACAGAAATACCTCCGATAACACCGACTTTCGGGTTGAGGGTCTGTTTTCCGATTTCTGCACCGTCCGGTATGGTGAGTTCAACCGTCACTCCCTTCAGATTCAGAACGCATGCGGCCTCCTCTATCGCACCCCGGATCGTTGTCATCGACGGAGGGCTTATTGCCGCATCACCGATGTTGTATCGCGGCGTCTCGCGCTCAAACCGTCCGATGCCCTCACCCGCATGAACGGTGATGCCGGATGCTGTTTCCCTCGCCTCTGCACAGAACAGCAGGTTTGCCGTGATATCATTCGTATAGTCCCCCGAATATTTCCTCGCTGAACCAACCCCGTCCCTTCCCTTTGCTTTGACCTCACACCGGAGACTGCAGGGAAGGGTGATGAAAACAGACGATACCGGCTCACCCAGGGAAAGCACCGCCGCCCTGCATGCAGCAGCAGCTGTCGTCCCGGTGGTGAACCCCCTCCTCAGGATAGTACCTCCCGAGGTGAGAACCGCGAGGCCCTGTGCGACCTGCTCCAGGGCATGTTTGTCCGTGCATGCCCGGACCCATTCTTCGGGATACACATAGCCTGTTACCGGATCGTGTATGTTCATTTCCTTATCGTTGGGTTTCAATGTACATGGTGATGATCTCGTTCAGGGAAGCAACCGCAGGGGGCGTCCCTCCCCGTGTTCCTACGTTGGAGATTGACGGGAGATTCTTTGTCCGAAGCAGCTCTTTTGATTCCTTTGCATTGACAAACCCTACGGGAGTGCCTATGACAAGTGCGGGCATAATTCCTTCATCGACCATCCTGCAGACCGTAAGCAGGGCCGACGGGGCATTGCCGATGACAATGATGGCATTCTCAAGCGTATCGCGCAATGCCATAAAACCCGCCGAAGTCCGTGTTATCCCATATCCCTGAGAGAGTGCTGCCCCAAAATCAAGAGCACAGAGCACATCGGAATGATGCTCGTTCTTCCTGATTCCGGTCTGGACCATCCTGATATCAGTGATGACAGGTCTCCCTGCCGATAAGGCCCTGAGTCCTGCTTCAACAGGATTGTTGTTGAAGGCCATCAGGTCAGCCATGATGAAATCCCCGACCGATATGGCACATCGCTGGCGGATTCTGTCCTCCGGCGTCTCATCACCGACCACCATGCGGGCAAGACCCCTGCTCGTCGAAGATATTTTGTAGCCCTCTTTTGTGTCCGCTCCCGGATCAATATACGTATTTTCTGTCATAGCCCCTCGGTGTGATCATCAGATCTTTTCTGCAGACGGTCCCGATGCGTGACTCCTCTCCGCCGATGATCACAATGGACCGCATATCAACAAAACTGTCATCCTCAAAGAGTGATTTCAGGGTGAAGAACCGGACCTCCTGTTCATCCCGGAATGCATTTTTCACAACGGTCACAGGCAGGTCACCATCCTTGTATTTCAGCGCAATGGAGAGGGCCTGTGAAAGATTATCAGGGCGTCCCCTGCTCTTCGGGTTGTATACTGCTACCGGCACCCCCATCCGGAAGGCGAGGTCCATCCGTTTTTCTATGATCTCCCACGGCGTGAGAAGGTCTGAAAGCGAGAGGGTGACATAATCCCCCGAGAGAGGGGAGCCTGCAAGAGAGGCGGCGGCGGTTGCCGCCGTAACACCGGGCACCACCTCATACTCGATACAGGAATTGTCATGCTCAAGCACTTCAAGCACAATACTTGCCATTCCGTATACGCCCGGGTCGCCGCCACTGACCATGCAGACCTTCTTCTCTTTTGCAAGCTCCACACATCGTCTGGCCCTCTCAACCTCTTTTCCCATGGAGCTTCGGATGACCTCCTTTTCCTCCACCAACTCCTCAATCAGCCGGAGGTAAAAGTCATTTCCGATGATGATGTCCGATTCAAGAATGGCTTCTCTCGCCCTTCCGGTAAGCTGTTCTTTCTTTCCGGGGCCAATGCCCACTATGAAGAGTTTTCCTGTATTATCTGATGACTGCAACTGTCACTCCTCCGTATTTTTGTTTTTTCATGATGACTTCTTTTCTTTTCGAGAGGGCAAGTGCCGCGGGTTCCGCTACCCCCGGCAGTCCCAGCTTGTCGAGAGCCCGTGATGCAGAAGGGGGATGTTCTGCCTTTATGAATGCATTGTCCACAAAGATCAGGTTCCCGTTCAGCTCCCTGACTGCCTGAATGAGGCTGGTTTCATCTTTCTTGATTTCTGTGGTGGCGTATGCCAGCACGTCCTCTTTTGCGATACCGGCTTTGGAAAATGCCGATGCCAGGGCATGCAATATCTCTTCTTTTCCGGTCCCTCTCCTGCAGCCGATGCCGACAATATATTCGCCTTTTTTAATCAGTACCGATACTCCCGGTGGTGCGATGGCGATTGCAGGGGGCTCAATCAGGTGTATTGCGACGTTCCCGTCAAGTATTCCCGCGTTGACCGCCCGTGTTGAGTCTTTGTTAATGATTTCAAGCCCTCTTTCTTCTGCTGTCGACTCCACCGAAGGCAGATTTCTTGTCTCGGTTGCGGTGGTGATCACCGGATGCAGCCCGATTTGTTCCAGACGCTTTGCCGTATCATTCCCGCCGTGGTGCCCGCCGAGGACGGGAATGGCATACCTGAAGTCCGGACTGACGACCACAAGACACGGGTCAGTCCATTTGTCGTGAATGTAGGGTGCAGCAGACCTGACCGCAATCCCTGTTGACATGACCGCGATGATCTGTTTGTACTCTTCAAATGCCCTGCCAAATACCTCCGGTGAGTATACGACAAAGTCGGCATCCATATGTTCTGCCAGTTCCTGTGCTTTGACAGCAGATGTCTTTAGGGATATAATGACTGTATCTTTCATCCGTAGAGGTGGGAATTTGTGTAGGACGGGCCGTCAGGGTTCACCACTTCACCGATGATGATGAGTGCGGTCTTTTCAATGCCTGCAGCCCGTGCTTTCTGTGCGATATCTGCTACCGTTCCGCGTACAATCTTCTCGTCAGGCCAGGTCGCGTGATAGATGACGGCAGCAGGTGTCTCCCGGGGACATTGTAGCTTTTCAACGATCTTCTCCAGCTGTTCTGTACCGAGAAATACCACCATGGTCTGCCCGAGTCCCGAGAATTCAGCGATCTGGTCCTCGTCCAGGGTCTTCCCTGCCGGTCGGGTGATGATGACCGATTCTGAGACCCCTTTGAGGGTATACTGGATGCCAAGGGACGCTGCCGCCCCAAAAAACGATGAGACACCCGGAACTCTTTCAACATCAATCCCGGCTTCTTTCAGAATTACAACCTGCTCGATGATGGCACCGTAGAGTGCCGGGTCTCCGGAATGCAGGCGGACGACCGTTTTGCCGCTCTGTGCCGCCGCAATCATGATATCCGTCATCTCGGCAAGGCGCATCCCCCATGAGTCGTATTTTTCTGCGGCAGGGCAGGCATCAACAAGCTCCGGGTTTACGAGAGATCCGGCATAGATGAGGACGTTGGCCCTGTCCAGGATCTCCTTCCCCTTTACGGTGATAAGGCCCGGATCGCCGCATCCGGCCCCGACAATGTATATTGTTGGCATCTCTCTCACTTCCCGGCATATAAAATACTGAAGTACGCACTTTCTTCAGGGAGTTCGTCTGTCTGATAGATCTTCTGGCCGTCCATATACATTTTTTCGGCCAGAATGAAGGTAGTATATCCTGATTTCCTCAGTTCATCTGCCATCTCTTTTGGCCGCCTCACCTTCATCCTGAGTGTTGCGGTATTCTCGGACCCGTCTGTAATCTCAATGCCTCCATTCAGCGAGATCTGAGCAGCAGAGGCGAATGCCGTAATTGAGCTGACGCCTGGAACAGTGCTGTATGCAATATCCGGATATTTTTCATCCAGCACATCACAGAGTCTCCCGAATGTACCATAAAAATTCGGGTCTCCGAGAATACAAAAAACGGCAAGACCTTCCTTTGCAACAGGGGCGATTGTCTCAGCGTTTTGTTCAATACATCGCTTAATGTAATCCTCATCAGCGGTCATGGGAAATGAAAGCACCACTGGATCCGCCCGGTATGGTGCGATGATATCCTTTGCCACATTTCCAGGCACAAATACCTGATCTGCTTTTTCTATCAGTTTCACTGCCTTTACGGTCAAAAGTTCAGGATCTCCGGGGCCAATGCCAACTGCGACAAGCATCTACTTTTTCACCTCTCCTACGATGATAAAAACGGGATGTATGGGTTTAAACATGAGGTCGCCCACCAGTTCATGGGAGCGTGAAACCTGTATGTGGAGCGCTTCAACAAATATGCCCATCTCTTTCATTTTTCTGACCGTCCGTGAAACCGTGCCCAGGAGAACGGCGTTTACCACAATTCTTCCGTGGACTTTCTCAGTGAGCTTTTCAAGAACGGTTTCGATGTCTCCCGAGCCCCCGACAAATGCACAGTTCAGCTCGTCAATGTCATCAAGAGCCTGGACAGCCTCGCCGTGAATCAGTGTGATATTGCCTCTGTCTGTATCTTTTATCTCCTGCTTTGCGTATTCGACCGCTTCAGCTCTTCGGTCTATTGCATAGATATGGCTGCATCTGTCAGATGCCTGAATGGATATTTTTCCGGTGCCGCACCCGATGTCAGCCATGACATCCCCCTCGTTTATCCTGAGTTTGAGCAGGGATACTGCCATCACTTCGTCCTGTGTCGGTCCGCCTTTGAGTCCCATGAATACATACATTATTTGTTTTAATTCAAATAAAATGTTAATCATATGTGAGGGAATCTGAGAGACAGGCAGGAGAGCATATCAGCGAAGAACAGCAGATTTACCGACAGATGACACAGAGGCATTTCGCACCATCTTCATTCACACAATTAAAACGATCCGAATATTCTTCTAATTTGTATTAAATGATCTAATTATTATTGCAATTCATACGGAAATCGCAACAACACATCACAACTAAACAAGTTAATTTACTTTAACTAAACATATCTTTATGTCTGGGCTGTGGTCTCCCCTGCTTGGATAAAGAGGAATTATAGTTAAGAACCATACTTTTGTTAATTGATTTCCCCATTAACAAACTTCATTATCCATCGGTTTGCATAGCCCAAACTTGATGCAAACACTAAGA
>NZ_JAAAWJ010000044.1 GCF_009914725.1 Methanogenium sp. MK-MG | reverse complement strand
TGCATGCCACCCGACCATGGCGGCAACTTCTGAGATCATCCGTGCATTCTCGTGGGCAAGGTCAATTCTGTCCTGGCCTTCCTTTCGCGGAACACCGGATGTCACGATGATGATATCAGACCCCTCGAGGTCCTTTGGAGTACAGGAGTATTTTACATCTGCCTGGCTGCCACGTGCGGCAAACGAGTCATGGAGATCGTATGCGAGGCCGCGCAGCGCCTCCTCCCGTCCCGGCCGCCCAAATAACAGCAGTTCACTGACATACGGGATATACGAAACCGCAAGTGCAGTGTACCGACCAACGTTGCCGTTTGCTCCGATGATTGCGACCTTTCCCATTAAAAACACCAAAATAGGGACATATCCGGGGTAGACAATACGTGCCTGCCGTATTCTGCCACTCCATCCTCCACCCCGCACCCCCATGGGCGCCGAATGTTCACGGTAAGCCTGCTCCCTTCCGGGCCTG
The DNA here is from genome assembly GCF_009914725.1 of Methanogenium sp. MK-MG. GTDB lineage: Archaea > Halobacteriota > Methanomicrobia > Methanomicrobiales > Methanomicrobiaceae > Methanogenium. The sequence continues at coordinate 15,794 of NZ_JAAAWJ010000044.1, read as the reverse complement.
GGCCGGTCCCCGCGACAATGGGGCAGGATATTCCCTACGGAATATCCAGATCCCCTCCACTGACCTCATGGGACAAGGCTTCGCAGTCAGGAAATGGCAGCTTCAGACAGATCGCCAGAGCCGTCTCCGGACTATCACCCCCCGCATATCGGCGGTTTCGGGCAACAGGTGACGCCTAACCACCCGGGCTAGTCCCCATATAGTGTCGACCTTATGGAATAAAAACCTCGCCGCCTGTTTCTATCTTCCGCCGGTGTATGGCATCTGTCATCAAAACCCGGTTTTCCTTGCCAAAGAGGTCTATCGCCGTGAGATCCACGCTTTCCGGGAGTACATCTGCGAGGTGGTGCAGGTCTCCCCACCATATCTCGTAGTGTTTTTTTCCGCCCCCGAAGGCATCGGCCACCTTCAGGGTGTCTCCTGCAGGTCTCCATAGGTCAACTACCCGCGACTTCAGTCGTGGGTAGTTGACGCTGTCGGGTGATATCTGCTGCTTTTTTGAGGCAGGAACTGCCGCAAACCTGGCATTTCATTATTCAGGTATTAGTCTGCCGTTACTGATGATAGTTGGTGGAGCGGTTTTTCGGGTACGAAACCGAATGCTTTATATCGCGCTCCCATACATTGATATGGAATTTATGAAAGACAGGCTCAAAATATATACTCCGCATATCTACGCCACAGTGTTTGGTCTTGTCCTCCTTATGGGAATGGGGGGATATATGATATATGAAGGCCAGTCGGCCGAGATTACGGTCATTGAGATGGAAGGGGCCCCCAATGATATCGTCTTTATCGCAGACCCGCACCTGAAGAGTGGGAATCTGGCATTTATGAGTTCGGTGGCAGGAGAGATCAATGCCCTCAATGCCTCAGTGGTCCTTATAGGGGGGGATTTTGTTACCGGTGACGAGGATGATCTCAGTTACCAGAACGTGTGGGCAGAGATTGACGCGCCGGTCTATGCGGTCCTCGGCAATCATGATTACAATGCCGGGGTCCACGGGCTGAACGGGCCTGCAAAGATGCTTGCAATGCAGGAGGCGGATCTCTCGGTGGACGGATATGATGTCTCGATGCTGCAGGACGACCCGCTGGTTGATCTGAAACTGGCAGACGATGTCACCACAGCCCTCGAAGGCGCCGGTGTTCATGTGATGAAGAATGAGTATGAACTGCTGAATCTCGGGGGAACGGAGCTCATGCTCGTCGGTGTCGATGATGCATGGGCAGGCAAATCCGATCCGCCGGACGTCCCGGAGACGGATGCCTTCACCATCTATATGATCCATGAGCCGGGCGCCCGGGCAGACTGGGACGCTGACCTCATCCTATCCGGTCACCTGCACGGGGGACAGTTCAGTGCACCGGGTCTGGACATCATTAAGGAAGCAGGGATCGTTGATATTCAGGGATTCTGTTCACAGGGCGAGACGCCAGCCTTCATCACCCGCGGTATAGGATCGTCCAGCATGATTGAGCAGGACCTCCGGTTCGATGTGCCGCCTGAGATTGTGGTGATCAATCCTTCAGTCCCGATTGACGGGGCGGATGTGGTGCGGCCGCGATAGACAAAGATTATGCAGCCGTGATGGGCACCGGATGGGCATCATGATAAGCACCGGAGATGCTGTCTGCTCTTTCTCCTGCAGCTGTGGTCTATGATTCTCTTTATTTTTGGCGACATCCCGGTACAGGTGGCCAAACAATACCTAAATAATGTCTAAATGACCCGTACTGCGGTCCTGTGCCTTGGAAAAACCATCCTCACAGCGGCCCGGAGAGGGCAGTTCTCAGTTGAGACAGTCTATACGTCCTCTTAAAATTCCCATCAATAGCGACCCCTTAATAGTCCGCAATACATCGTCATTTGAGCAAATAACCTGCATTGCAGCCGTATTTTTCCGGCAAAAAATATGAGCTGAAAATACGTCCATTTTGCCCCCGGATTCCCTAAAACAGGGGGTCAAAAAGAGGAGGTCAGCGAGGATTGAGAAAGGGTGACAAAAAATGTCTCTTCTTTGAATTTCTGAAACCCAAAATGGCAAAAAACGAAGAAATTAACCTTCAATTGGAAATAAAATGCGATAAATGTGGTGAAATCAGAGATCACAAAAATGGAAGTGAGTCCTTTTTGTTTGGTGCATGGTTGGGGATGCTTATATCATGGATTTTAGCATTAACAACTCATCAGAAAGGCCGTTTTGCATGAGATCAATTCTCTCATTATTACGGGTAACCGTAATCCCGGAAACGTGTGGGATGATGAAAGGAAACAGTGTTAAATCAGCCTGCAATGCTGAAAGATTCGCCCGCCCTTCAGGAATTGCATGTAACTGTGCCTCAATCATCCATCTCCTTATTTCTTCAGATGAAATTAGGATTGGATTACTTTTCTGGTAACAGCCGGGTGTATCTGTCTCATCCAAAAAACCCCAATAAAAGAGTGATCTGACAACAAATTTGGTGTTTCTTTCGACAGTCTGGCGATCGCCATATATCTCCTTTGTCCTTTGAACAATCTGCTGAATGGTGACCGTGTCCTGTAACCTGAGGAGGATACCAATCTGTCCGGAAACTGTATACCAGAATGGGTAAGCAGCAGAGATCATGCAGTGATGGATTGCTAACCGTTCGCCTTCAGATGCATGTTGTATCCGCACTAATCCCTCGTTGCGCAACGGAATGAGTACGGTATCAGGACCAGCCCATGTTCTCATTAAAATGCCGACAGCAAAGTCACGTGCGGTTTCACTTCTTTTTTCTATTGCGCCTCTGCCCATGCGTTCAGAGAGATAGTCTTTGAGCTCCGCGCGGATCTCCTTTTCAGTCTGTCCTGCAAGGAGCATTTCGCAGATTTTTTCCATCCATTCCGGCCGGACGGCCTGCTTAATCCCTATCATCTCATGCCGTTTCATTGTGTATTTTTCTCCGTGTTATTGATACAAACGGCACAATCACTTCGTCCATGGAGATGCCACCATGGGTGACTGATTTTTTCCCTTCTGCAATAAATGCCGAATTTGCTGGTGCAAAGAGGGGGTAATAATTATCCGGAAGACCCTGTGGTTTCCATTCCAGTGAAGATGGATATTTTTCTGCAATTTCACTGCACAGTATTTGTGAATTATATATCCGGACGCGTTCACCTTTAACCTCCGCAATAGCCCCTTCTGATGGTCTTCCAATGCCAGTACTGCTGACATTACCATGGTCTGAGGTGATCCAGATGGTGAAGTCATTGTCCAGAAGATGTGATACCATGGTGTGAAGGTATCCCTGTCTGCACCACTGCTCAATCTGGTTATGCATGCCTTCATCACCCATCTGCATTCCATGCATGATGTTGTCGATTTTGTTTATGACAAATCCTGCAATCTCTATCATCTGTGGATTGAATTCTGAATGCAGGTATTCCTCAATGTCTTCATCCTGGAGATTTCCTTTGTATGTGATTTTTGTACTGGGAATCCCCTGATTTTCCCAGTAATTTTTCCATGCTTTTGGTTCCCGGGAAGTCGTGTTGATGTAATCCGGGAAATAGCCGGGAGATGTTCCTGAAAATATAGCCTGGCGTGAAACACTGGTCAGTGTTGGAATCCAAGCAAATATGCTCTGGTCTCTGCATTCAAATTCAGGATCCTGTGACTGCAGGATTTTTTTAATGGAGAACCACTGACTCAGGGAGAGTCCATCAATAACAATGAGTGCCGTTTTTGGTGATGTATTGTCTTCCCGTTTCCGTTCAAGATAGCGGGGTATCTGGCTGACGATTACAGGGGGTATTGGTGGCAGGCTGATGAGAGTCTTATACCGGTTCTGCAGCCAGTCCTGGAATGTCGTATCTATTCTGTCTGAAAGGCATTCAAAGGAGTTTTTTACAGAAGAAGGAACTGCAAATTTTGAAGGGCTGTTTCCATATATTACTGCCTTCAGTTCCGCAAAGTCAATTGCATAAGAGAGCCAGTCCGAGTGAGATGATTCGGTTTTGGGAATTGTTGTTTCAAGGGTGCCCAGTCTCTTTTGAATACGTGCAGTATATTCTTCTTCTGACTCGTCTGTTATGCCAAACCGAACCCATGTCTCTTTTAAGCTGTCATGGTTTTTGCATGACACCGGTTGCAGTTTTCCTTCGACAAAGAGATCGTCAATGTAGATTTTGACTTTTTCATGATCAAATGGCAGATGGACCGGCCCCTGATGCTTCAGGCCATATGCATTCCCTTTTGACTGGACATTCTCTGTTTTTTCATCTTCACCCGGAATGTATGAAGAAACAAAATATGGCCATCGTTCCTGTAAAAATTCAAAAAAAGCATTTTTTACCTGAAACAGTTCATCGAGTGGCCATTCCTGGAACTCAGGCTTTTTCTGGAGTTGTGCTGCAATCCGCTGGTTCAGTATCTCTGGTATCTGAATATCTGAGTAGTGGATAATCAGAAGGGTATTCAGAAGATCAGGAGTTGTTTTTATCAGATCCACTTTAATTCCGAACACATATTCCAGGATGAAATCCTTTGTTGCGTTATCTCCAATCCTTTCTTTGCAGTGGGTCTGCTGAATTTCAAAAATTGGTTCGAGATATCTTTTATCAAGATGTGCAATGATTGGACTGCTCAGGTGAGGAAATATTTTTGCGAGACTGAATGATAATTCCCGTCCTTTTTCAAGGAGATCATATGGCAGATTTTTTAGATTCGATTCCTCCGTTCTCAGGACTACGACCAGATCAGTTGTAATTCCTTTATCCCAGAGAGACCGGTATTTTGTTTCATATGCATACCTGAATGATATCGCATCTTCGTACTCGATGATGTCAAATCCTCTTTCGCGTAACTCCAGTACGAGATGTTCTTCGGTGAGTAATCCATCGGGGTCAGCTACCAGAGTAAGTCTGCAGACATTGGATACAAATTCATTCAGGATGATGTCACGCCAGGTTTTCATGTCAGTTCTCACTCTTTTGTATTCTGAGCATCACTACCGGCCTGAGTCTGGGAATAATTGCCTCAGCTGAAGCGATCTCTTTTTTCCATTTGTTTTGTTCATTTTTGAGTTCTCTGAGGCGGTATGAACGGACTTCATCAAGTCCTAACTGTTCTATTGCTGTTTTTCTGGCACGAAAGGATCGTTCTGCCCGCATCTCTTCGGTCTGAATATTCTTCAGATGCTGCTCCTGTAGTTCATTATAGAATTCTCCACCAGAAATCTTTGCTTCATCCATCAATTTCCGGGATATCATCTGTGATTCTTTTTGATCTGAAACGGTGGTGATCTCATAATAATGTGATAGCAGGCGATCCCAGATGAACCGGGCAGTCTGTCTGAATATTGTTCCATCTTCTGAGATGAAAACCGGCATGAATGCTCTTTTTTTGGCAGGGATGAACCGGAGAGTGTCACTCTTTAGAATGGGTTTTTCGTAGCTGAATCCAACTTCAAATAGTCCCCAGTATCCGCGGATATCTGGAGGGAGTTCAGGCATCCACATGTGAGGGATCAGAATGTTGGGCGACCATTCATGAATGGTTGTTATGAGTTCTTTGATATGGGTTTCTTCCGGAGTGAGGTGCACAACACCGGGTATATTCCCAATGCATGTTTCTGAAAATATCGCATTCCGGTATTCTGTTCCGTCCGGCCAGGTGATACTGCAGGAATCCAGTCGTTTTATTATTTTTCCCTGATGCGACAGCAGATATGCGATTGTCATATTCTCAATCCAGGAAGGGAATGGGTGGCCACGGATTTTTTCCGATACGTCCATATCGGGGATATTTGTTATCTGAGTGATGACTGAATTTTTATCAATATCCTGCAGTTCATCCTGAATTTTACCGACTGCCTGATCCACTGACGTATTGATGGTATCGGGGCTTATGATAGCATCAATAAACAGGTTTTCGAATATTTGTCCTGCAATGGCTGAATCCAGGACATCGCCTGTTTTGTCTATACCGAATTCCTCATAGATGACCGCAAGTTTTTCTTCCAGTACTTCTCTGACCCTGAACTCCACTGAATTTTCGAAGACAAAGTTGATGGCCTTTACCCGATGTGCCTGACCAATTCTGTCCACTCTTCCGATTCTCTGTTCAAGTCGCATCGGATTCCACGGGATATCATAGTTTATCACCACATGACAGAACTGAAGGTTTAGTCCCTCCCCTCCGGCATCCGTTGAGATTAAGAACTGTGCCTTCCCCATAAAACCGGCCTGGGCACGGTTTCTCTCTTCAAGGGACATTGTGCCGTTCAGTATTTCGGCTGTGAACCCTCTCTCCTGCAGGAATGAGTGAAGCATCTCCTGTGTTGGAATAAATTCTGTGAAGATGAGTATCTTTAGATCAGGGCTCTGTTCTTCCTGACGTAACCGGAAGATGATCTCTAAAAGTGCCTCTGCCTTTACATCAGGGCCTGTCTGACGACATTCCCGTGCAAGGTCCAGGAGTGTTCTGACTTCCTCTGATTCGTGGGCAAGGGCACTGTCCTTTCTCTCAAGTATTGTTTCAAGCAGGTGCTGACCGTCCAGATCATAGATTTCTTCTTCTGTCAGAGATTGGTCTGTTCTTGTTTGCTGTGAGAATGTAGGCCCCGTTTCGGACAGTACATCCAGACGGCGTTCAAGAGTGCGTTCAATAGCAGCAGTACTTGAGACGACCAGTCTCTGCATGAGTACCATGAGAAAGCCGATATACTGTTTATTTTCACTGATTGCCTCGTTATATCCGATTTTAATATACTCTGTGACTGCGTCATAGAGTTCCTCTTGTCTGCGGTGGTGTTCTTCCCACCGGACAGGGTGTAGTGTGGTTGTCCGTGGTTTGAAGAGAGGATTTCCCATTGCATCGATTGCGTTTCTCTTCACGGTTCTGATGACATATGGTTCAACGGTTTCCCGGGATATGATATCCGGGGCGGGAAACATCTTTGGGTCCAGGAGTGATATGAGCCTGAAAAATGCATCTGATTTTCCCTGGTGTGGTGTTGCTGAGAGGAGCAACAGATAGGGGGTGCATCCCGCAAGCCCTTTTCCTAGTTTATGGCGTGCGACAAGGTCGGTGCTTCCGCCCAGCCGATGTGATTCATCGATGATGATCAGATCCCAGCCGGCAGAGATGAGATCACCGAACCGGTCTTTATTATGGGTATCAACTCTTTCTTTTGACCATCCTTTGCGGCGTTCCAGTGGTTTTACCGAGTCCATTGAGGTAATCACCTGACTGAAAACGGTCCAGGGATTTGTTTCTGCATGGGTCCGGCCATTGGTATCGGGTGTGTTCAGGTTGATTGCGGATGTTACTTTCTTCAGTGTCCGGATGTCTTCGGGAAGGACGATACTGAAATCTTCGTTAAAATGGGTCTTCATCTCAGAGACCCACTGTTCTGTGAGTCCCTTGGGTGACACAACGAGGATGCGTTTCACCCGTCCCCGGAGTTTTAGCTCCTTGAGTATCAGTCCTGCTTCAATTGTTTTACCCAGACCCACTTCATCGGCAAGCAGGTACCGGATTCTGTCTTCTGAGAGAGCACGGGTTAATGCAGTTATTTGATGTGGAAGAGGAATGACACTGGATTCAATGGGAGCAAGGAGTATACCTCCGTCATCTGCTGTGCGGTCAAGGATATCAGCGACCTTTGCAGCGGATGCGAGGTATCGTATATGGTACGGGGTTACGTTCTCTCTCCCTCTGCTGAGTGGCTCTAATGTCTTTTTCGGGACGGTGACTATGGTGTCGTTCTTCTGGAGCCAGACCTGGCAGGTGATGCGTCCCCAGAGTTCATTCTCTTCAAGCAGTCTGCAGGGAGATGTGTGAGTTGTGCTGTAGAGCCATTCGTTGGTATTCATGGGGGGTATCCGGGGACCTGGATGGTATTATATGGTCTGGTTTCAGTGTGGGTGTTCATGCACAAAAAACGTATGCGTATCCAGCGAAATTGGTGTTTTTTCCTGTCTGGCGCTTTAATGGCGGTTTGTATCGGGAGATGGTGCTATTGGGGGATTATGGTTCCAGAAGGCCGTGTTCTTCGTACTGCCGGGTCAGGTCTTCTTTGCTTTTGGTGCAGTCTATAACCTCGTCAAAATCAGACGGAGAGAGATGCAGTTGATCCGCCATCTTTGACCGGAGGGTTTTACTGATCTCTTTCTTTCCGTGGCTGAGATAGGTGTATAATCCGGTCTTCTTCCCGTTATGGAAGAAGATAAAATACGTGTGGTGCGATTGTTCTTTGGAAAACCCCTTCTTTGTGAGGGCTTTCTCAATTCTTCCGGATTTTCTTGTCGTCATTCGGCACCACAGGAAAAAAGCGCCTGTAAGCGTGATTTGAGTTCTTGCGCACCCTGTGTCAGGTTCCCGTCTTCTTCTCTCAGATATTCGTCACGGAGAAAGAGGACGCCGTGTTCAATTTCCTGCATCGCAGCCTGAAGGGAATCTGCAACCCCGAGAAGGCGATATTCTTCATTTGAGAGGATGAACTCATTTTCCTCTGCGTCCCAGAGGACATCGATTACAAGGGGTGTTGCGAGGTCAATCGGATCTTTGGTATCGGAAACGATCTTTGTGAGAGGGATGACATCCACCGTTTTGATTGCTTCCGGTGTGGGGCCGATGACAATCTCTTTTTTGTGGCCAGTCTCGGTGATCACACCGTTTATTTGTACAAACGTTCCGAGAAGTGATGGAATAAGGTCTGCATGAACATTTTCATAGTGGCCCCCGACAACCCCGATAGTGGTATTGAGTTCGAATATCGGTTTTTCGTCCACCCTTACTTCCACCACCCTGCCGTAAATTTCTGCTGAGTATTTGTGTGGTTTTTTACGGTTGGCCTGCTGGATCATCAGTTTTCGTTTCGGTGAGAGGGTGATGGGTTCACTCTCCGGGTACTGCATTTCTATAGAGTAGCCTGCAGTCTCGTCCGGCCAGATCTTTTCAATCTCTTTGAGGATCCTGTCGTTTCTGAATTCATCCGGAATAGTTCCGAACAATGTGGTGTTGATGTCATCAGCCTCGTTTGCCACCCGGAAGCTCTTTTGAATGATATCACATGCCTGCATACAGACTGAACTCATCTCAGGGAGGGTGTGGTTTTGCGGCTGAACGGCGAGGGTGGCATCAATGCTGCCTATTTTCAGGTCCCGGAAGATGAGAGTGCAGTTGTTTTTGACCTTCTTCGGGACATCCCCACCTGAGCGGTATGGGTTTTTCAGGAGGTAGTCCCCGGCGGTATATGCGATGGTCTGTACCGCTTTGATATAGTCGGCAAAGATGACCGCAGGTACTGCCTCTTCGCCTGGTTTTGTCGATTTTATTACAACGTTGAATGCGGTATTGTCGGGCATGGTTTTGGCGGTATTCTGATGGATACGCTCTGGTATCTAAAGAATAATTCCTATGAAAATTACCTGATTTTAGTTTATATATACCTTCTGAAGGAGTTGAAGTTCCCGTTCCCTGGCATAGAAGACCTAATGATTATAGGTATAATCATTATGGATATAATCATTTTCTCCCTTTGGGAAGGGTCTGGATGCGGGTTCAACCAAAAACTTTAACCATGTGGGTGCCAACCTTTCCAAAGATATTGGTCATATATGGGACAACCGGATCTGTGATACTTCCAGGATGTGGAGGATCTTGTTTTTGGCGGCGGTTCGCTGATATACCAGCAGTTCCCGATACCGGGAAAGGATCTCACTTCTCGTTTCCTTCCCTGAAATATACGGGATGGTGAGGGGTGGCCCCGGTTCACGTTGTTTTTTGGACCTTTGCAGGGCTTTGCAAAGCTTTGCAAAGCTTTGCAATCTTGTTTGCAAACACTTATTCTGTCCATATAGGTCCTGATCATTAATTGGGGTCCGTATTGCTAAATTTTTGGAGTCTTTGCAATGTTGCACGAGTCATAGACATACCCACACGTACCGGATACCACATACGGATTGCTCCGTTACCCCATGTAAAGTACGCAAAGTGCCTGTACTCTCTGTACTTCTATCTCCTATAGTACCCTCTTTTGTATTAGAATGGGAATTCTGCACGTTGTTTGTCTTTGCAATATTTGCTGTTTTTTTATGCAAAGCTCTTGTAACATTGTAAACATCTCCTGTTTCATTCACATTCCGCAGGAAGATGTGCATCAGGGCATCACACTTTATGAGGTTAAACCCGGTCTTCAATGAGCCGTTTGAGCTGGATGAAGTCATCCGGTTTTTTCACGTCCCTGTCCATCAAAAGACGATCACAGATTATGTTGATCTTATCTCTGCCCGAGATGGAATTTCCTTCCCGGTCTTTCACCTCAAAAAAAGATGGTTTGCCAATGACGGATGAGAGTACCGGTTTTCCCTTGATATATTTCAGCCATACGGGATTTTCAAATGATATTTTGCCGCTGCCACCGGAAATCTCGTGTGAGTAGTGTTCAAAGAGATGAATGATCTCATCTCTTTTCAGTGTGTCCCATACTTTTTTAGTAAATTCTTTGGCATGGAGGGCCTCGATCAACCGTTCAATGGTCTCATCCCTGTCGGAAAATTCATCGGGGTTTTTGAATATTTTAATCCAGTTTTCCTTCAAATCTTCCCTGATTTTTATGAGTGCCAGATTTGCCGTCTCCATAAAGAGCCTTCTTTGAGCGACTGCAAGGATCTCAGATTCGAGTCTTTCCTGAGATACTGTGCAGAATTCTGATCTGGCAAGGAATGCAGGGTCAAGGAAGTAATTTTCGAGTTCACGCAGGCGCCATATGAGAAGATTGTCCTGTTCGGGGTCAGGGAATCTCTTCCAGCATGCCTCAACCATTTCATCATCGAAGTGGTCACGGTCAATGAGGAAGTAGTAGGTCGGGTGATCCCAGTGGAGGGATTTTGCGGCACTTCTGATGTGGGTTGAAGGGCCCAGTGGACGAACAGTGATGGTGTCATTCAGGAGTCTGCGAAGAATGATTGGATCGATGGAGTTCTCATTGTCTCCCTCGACAAAGAGTTTATGGCCTGCGCCAAAGGTTGTCTCTTCTGCCTGAGGGTTCCTCCGGATGGAGACCATTATTCATCATTCCCCGGCAGAAGTAATATCCGGTTCTCTTTATTGACGGTGTCCATCACCTCTTCGGAGTGAGTTGAGATAATGTATTGGTTCTCCGGTGCCAGTTCAAGGAGGTTGCGGATGAACGTCCTGTGCCATTCAGCATTGAGGTGCATCTCCGGTTCATCGATGAGGACAACAGAAGGGGTGGTGTATGTAGTATTCCAGATCATGAAGAGCGTCGATATGATCTCTTTCTGGCCGGAGCTGAGGCCGTCAAAGGAATAGGTATCTGATTCAACATCATGAACCGGTCTGATTCTTATGTCGATGGAGTTGTCCTTTGACGGGCGGAGTTTGCTGAACGTGGCCGCGGCGTAAGTCTGCATCAGATTGTCCAGAACTTTCATTGCTTTGGTATCTTCTGTTGTGGAGCTCTCAGTTTCAAAGAGGTCTGCCTGTCCCATCATCATTCGGAGGATGGTCAGTTTGAATGAACTGATACGGGATGGCTGGTTTCGTATCCTGACTGACCGGGGGGTGTCGTCACCGACCATGTCCCCAAGCTGTGGTTTCCCCTCCATTACTTTGCGGAAACTGTGGAAGAAGAGACAGCTCTCGGTGATGAGGGGGTTTTCATCGGCACCGCTGATGATGTTGAGGAAGTGATAGAATTCTTTGTTTAAGCCTTCATTTCTGAGGAATAGGTCCTGTTGGACATTGCTTTTCAGATTATTATTGGATGTTTTTTCCGATATTTCTCCGCCTGTCCATCTGTTGAGGTCATATTGGAACGGTGTCTTCTGAATATGAATCGTGTCGTCCCGGTTGATTGAAATAGTTATCCCGATATTTTCGGCATTTTCACTTTGGGAATAATATTCAATCTCTCCGGAGATTCTGGCTTCATCACTGCCACCATGGATCAGGAGGTCGGGTATATTGATGGAAGAATGGATTTTCCGTCTGTCTATGAAATAAGATCCCTTCTCCTCCTTTATTAGGAGCATGAGAATGGCACAGCACTCAAGAATAGATGTCTTGCCCAGTCCGTTCTTGCTGCCGATGACCATGATGTCGGGGTCATATGCCATGCGGGGGTGGAAGAAATCAAGGTTCAGGTCTTTGATTCCCCGGTAGTTATGTATTTCAAGGTTGTTTATTCTGAAAGACGGTTCTGTTCCTGACATCTTCTCCCTCCCGTGGTATCTGTATATTGATCTGATGGGTGCATCCTTATATGTCTTTTTCAGAGAATTGGGGTCCGGATACTTCACTCTCCCCTGTAATTTTCTGTCACTGGTTGTCAATGGCAACATAATTTCTCCCATGAAGCGGGTTGCATATGGATTTGAGACCCTGTATATTTCATTCTCAGGTTTCGGCTGGCTTGTGGGTTCTATTCCTCCATAAAATGTGTGTTGGGGGAAGGAGGAAAGGCCCCCCTGAAGTGAGATGAGTTGCAGGGCGAATGATCAAGGGTTCTTCATTTGTAATGGCGAAAACGACAAAATATTCTGATATTTAGTGTTTGGAAATATGGAAGAAATCAAACTTAATTCAATTTCATGAACAGCAGCGCAGCGTGTGGGTTATCCTGTCTTATTTCAAATGAACGCCTTATATCCCTCTTTGCATATTCTAATTGACCCATTTCATAATATGAATTCGCACGTAAGAAAAGAGCTATTGCATAATCTGAATTATTATCAAGAATCCGATTACAGATCTCAATTACACTGGGGTAATCTTTTAATTGATGTTTAATATCGGCACAAAATATGAGAGCCTCGTAGGAAATGGGGTTAATTTTCAGGGCTTCTTCCACGTGTTCCAGTATTTCACCTTTATTGCAATCACCAATGACCCACATTGATTTTGCTTTATTCATGTGTTTCAGATATTCTTTGGAATAGTATGGTTTTTCACAGCAATTTTCTGATGCAAATCCTACCATGTCATTAAAGAGAGTTAGACCACCGATATCATGTAAATCCTGTAATTCAGATAATATTTGGGATTTATAATCTGCATTAATTCTAACACTTTTTATCGATTTGTCGTTAATATCAGGTTCTCCAAAAATGAATAGTGAATGCTGTTTTGGGATTCGGTTATTCAAATCAGAAGGTTCCCATACCCAGAGATGATCCTTCTCTTCTTCCAGATATTTCTCAAATTTCCATCCTGAATTATCACTATCAATTTTTTGGAATTTGTCAAAATCATGAATATTAATGACATATACGACCCCGTCTTTACCTGGATCGTTTACAGATGCAAAATATAGCGCAACCAAAGAAGAATACGTGAAATCGATTAATGCAGTTGCAGCACCATGATGTTGGAGTTCTGCCATAAGTTCAAGTTCTTCCAGAGTTCTGTTTCCTTTCTTATCATAACCCTTAAGTTTTGCATTGGAAATCAAATCACAGTTGTAATTAATAAATTTCTGAAAACTGTCACTTTGCGATTGAGTAAAGCCAAGTCTTCTTGCAGCTGTCGAACGGATTGGATGTGAGATGTCACCTTGTCCTCTGAACGCAAACTTTCCATATTCGGATACTATCAGGTCTTTAATGGCATCAAGATATTCGGCCACATTTTTCACGGCGATATTTCCTTTCGGAGGTTCAATTTCCTGTTCGGTCAATTGATCACATTCTTGAAGATCTTTAATCATTTATTCAATATAATCATTTGAATCGCTAGGGGGATTTCACTCCCCCACCCTCGTCACCGCCTGATCATACCACATCAACAGTTTTGGGTCTTCCTCCAAAACTTTCGGCGGGATCCGCTTAGCAACGGCAATAATAATCCGGTAGTCCTTCTCCTGCCACGCTTTCTTAAACCCGGCCCGAACCGCTTCAATCCGGAAGACCTTCAGCCGTTTGGTCTCCCCGGTATACCCATCGAACTCCCGCAGGAGAGCCCGCTCCCGCAGTTTCTCCAGATCAGCCGCCTTGTTGGGGTCAGGCACATACCACCGGTCGGTGGCCTTCTTCTTCAGCCCTTGGTCATCCTTCGGGAGATTCCTAAACTCCTTCCAGTTCGAGGAGAGATACCGGTGAATCTGGGACGGCACCTCACCTGTGCCATCGTACTTCAGGAAGTTCTGTTCGAGAAGGGTGCCAAGTTCGAGCCCGACCTCGTTCTTGCTCCAGCCCCGCTGGGTCTCCTGTATGAACTCGGGGTGAACTTCCTGGAATGTCTGGGGCTTTTCCTTGAGATGCAGCCTGAGCCACTGAATCGCGGATGCCTCATCGGTGACAAAAAGGGTGGTCTGGGCAATCGATGCGCCGGAGAGTTTCTTTTTGTCGTACTCCGAGACCTGCTTTGGCAAAAAGTACATCCCGTCCCGTCCGATGAATCGCTGCTCCAGTCCGATCTGGAATTCCGGGCTTGATATAGGGACCATGTAACCTTTTTTGACATAGTAGGCTACCATCTGGTCAAATAGGATGCGGTGATCCCGCTCCGGAATCGTGACCATTTCTTTACCCTGCATCTTTATCACTGGCAGATACTTCAGGTGTGTCTTCACAAAATCCCAGACGCCCTCTTCCGTCCCCTGTTCGGTGACAAAGCGGTCTTCAAACCCGCCGTTTGGTTTGTATGCGGATATGATGAGATCCTGTTTGACAGCGGTAGTGGTGGTGACTGCCTTGAAACTACCCTGTTTTTTATCCAGTGCTGATACATTTGCAACGATGAATCCGGCATCGGAAAGTGCTGTCTGGATGCTGTTCCAGACCGCAGCCTTTGTATTGGAAAACTCGACGGTCATCCATCGGCCCGGTTTGAGTATGCGGTAGGCTTCTCGGAAACATTCGGTCATCAGGGCCCGGTATTCATTAGGACCCTTTTTCTGGACAGAGTTTTCAATGGCTTCAGGCAAATTATTGGTACGGACCTTTAGCCATGCTTCCCAGAAAAAATTCAGTTCTGAGTACATTAGGTTGCCACCGAAAGGTGGATCAGTGAAAATATAATCTATTGAATTATGTGGTGTTAGGGATGTATCTGATGAATTTGTTGAGATAATTGGCATCTTATTTAATGTGGATAGTTTTGTTATAGCTCTTCCAAACCATTTGATTCGATCACTGATTTGTTCAATTATGGATGTTTCAATTGGAATTGAAGAGACATATAGGGTTCCTTTTAGATAACCTGCATTACACCCCCCACCTCCAAAAAAATAATTATTAATATGAATTCTGTTCATCTTGGTTGCTCGATTGATCATACTCGTGAACAAAAATTTAAACAAATATTGTTCAGCATTGTCAATGAGATCTAGCATTTTAGATAAGGCTTCAAGATTCCTCTTCGTATAGAAATGATGTACATGGGTAAGTCCAATGGGATCATTACGCCGTGTTTCTTTCCCATCCGGCAACCGCTCGGTCGGATACCAGTACGGAATCTCCATCGCCTCGATCATCGCAATCAATGCGCAGTCAAATGCATCCGGCACCTTCTCATGCCGTTTCTTCCCGACAGTGTAATTGACTAGCACTGGTATCTGCTTTGCCTGCCGGATGGTCTCACCGATGGCGGTGTCGTACTTTGTGATCCATGCTCTCTGCATTTTGCGTTTTGTCAGGAGTGCAGAACAGTGGGGGCACGGGAATTCGTCCATGACTTTGCCTGCCTCTTTGTCAACCGCCACCTCCCAGAAGACGATTTCTTCTGCACATTCTGGGCAGACAAAGACATCAGACCAGACGGTGTAGTTGATTCTGCCGATATCGGTTGTACCGG
>NZ_JAAAWJ010000043.1 GCF_009914725.1 Methanogenium sp. MK-MG | reverse complement strand
TATCACGGGTGTGGCGGCAAAGACCGCAGCGGAGATCCTGGAGACGGCTGAGAAACTCGGCACGACAAATATCATGATCTACCCGTATGCCCACCTCTCCAGTGACCTCTCATCCCCGAAGGCGGCGATTGAAGCACTGACCACAATCGAGGAGATCTGTTCCCAAAAAGAGGGACTGACCGTCAAACGTGCACCGTTCGGCTGGTACAAGGCCTTCACTCTCTCCTGTAAGGGCCACCCCCTCTCTGAACTCTCCCGGACGATTACACCGGAAGACGCTGAAGAGAAGGCAGAGAAAAAGAAAGTCACCCACACCTTCTTTGTCCTCACCCCCGAAGGCGCACGGGAAGATGCTGCGAAATATGCGGATGACACTCCATTTGGGCAACTGGTCAAAAAAGAGACCGGAGTCACTGCAGAAGCAACCGGTGACTCTGTGCACTGCGAACTGATGCGGGCAAAGGAACTCGTTGATTACGAACCTCTCTCTGATGTCGGGAACCACCGGTGGATGCCCCGTGGAAAGCTCATCCGCGATCTGCTCGGAGATTACGTTCTTGGACTGGTGCTCGACTATGGCGGCATGCCGGTTGAAACGCCGGTCATGTACGACCTTGACAACCCGGCCATCAACGAGCACGCCGGAAAATTCGGTGAACGTCAGTACAGGTTCAAGTCGGGCAACCGTAACATGATGCTCCGGTTTGCCGCCTGCTTCGGGATGTTCTCTATCATGCACGATATGCACATCTCACCCAACACGCTCCCGATGAAAATGTATGAACTCTCCACCTATTCCTTCCGGCATGAGCAGAAGGGTGAGTGCATCGGCCTGAAGCGCCTCCGCGCATTTACCATGCCGGATATGCATTCCCTCTGCCTTGATATGGACCAGACACTCTCCTGCTTTGAAGAGCAGCTGATGATCGGCTGGCAGACCGGACGGGATCTTGAAACCCCGCTCGCGGGCATCTTCCGGTGCACGGAAGGGTTCTACGAAGAGCACGAGGAGTGGGTCAAAGGCATCGTCCGGGCGTCCGGTGTGCCGATGCTCATTGAACTGCTCTCTGACCGTGTACACTACTGGGTGGCAAAAGTGGATCTTGCGGCAATTGACGGGCAGGGCCGGCCTATTGAGAACCCAACCGTCCAGATTGATGTGGAATCATCAGAGCGCTTCGATATCAAATATTTCACCGATGAAGGGGAGGTCCATCCGCCCATCATCCACTGTTCACCAACAGGCTCAATTGAACGGGTCATCTGCGCCCTCTTGGAGAAGACCGCAACACAGGATGTCCCGATGTTTCCGGTATGGCTCTCTCCGACACAGGCACGGATTGTACCGGTGGCTGAGCGCCATATTCC
The DNA here is from genome assembly GCF_009914725.1 of Methanogenium sp. MK-MG. GTDB lineage: Archaea > Halobacteriota > Methanomicrobia > Methanomicrobiales > Methanomicrobiaceae > Methanogenium. Next base: position 15,360 of record NZ_JAAAWJ010000043.1, on the reverse strand, counting down.
ATACGCCACAGAGGTCTGTGAAGTCCTGACAAAGGCAGGCATACGCTGTGATGTTGACGACCGCGAAGAGTCGGTTGGTAAGAAGGTCAGGGAAGCAGGCATGGACTGGGTGCCATACGTGGCAGTCGTGGGTGACTCTGAGGCTGAATCCGGCACACTCACGGTGACCATCCGGAAGGAGTCACAGCCAAAGAAACCCTATAAGGAAGAGATGACGCCGGAAGCACTTGCAGAGAAAATCTCCGCCGTGACTGCAGGCATGCCTGCACGGAGAATTTACACACCAAAGAATCTCTCAGTTAAACCGCGGTTCATCTGAGATTCACTCAACTTTTTTTCCACTTATTTTCAGACCTGTTTTGATGTGTTCATCCCGCTGACCAGGAAGCGAACGCTACATGCAATCCAGCCAAAAGGCGGACGGAAAATGCCCATGAACCTACCGTGAACCCCACAAATAACTGAAAGATTACACTACAGTGCCTGCCCAAAGATACCGTCCCGCACCCGCCCACAGGTAATGTGACCACTGCGCCGGCTGTATATCTTCTGCTGCGTGTACACATATCCGGCACGAACAGCATATGAACATACGTGGGAGGGGGGGGCAGGGTGAAAGTGTGAGTCACACGGCAGGAGAGGAGTCCTGGCAGGCACCCGGGGGAATAGTGAGCGAGAAGGTTGCCCCCCTGCCCACCGTGCCGGTCTCTTCAATGGTGATACCGGTAAGTCCCAGCATTTCCCGAATGAGATAGAGACCATACCCCGTGTTTGACCCAAAACCTTTATCAAATATCCGTTTTTTTATCTCATCAGGCACCCCGGCACCGTCATCCGCAAACGTGAGCATGCCGCCGCCATGTGTGTCCGGCACCCAGGTGACCACCACAGCAGAGGCATTAAATCCGTGCCTGAGGGTATTTTCCATCAGATTGAAGACGACTTTCTCAAAGAGATGGTCTGCATATATTTCAAGGTCGCCCGTATTGCACGAGACGGTGAGTGCAGAGAGCTCTGTGTTCTGTGATACACTCCTGACGACAGAACTGACTGACTGCCACTTGGGCTTTTCCATCCCGATATACTCATAATCCCGTGAGAATATAATCTGCCGCTCAATTGTCTCTGCAATATCAAATATGGCTGATACATACTCTGCATTGACAGGTTCTCCTGCTGCAATAGTATCTGCGAGCAGCTCTTTGAAGAGCAGCATAGCAGTCACCTGGTTCAGGATATCATGTCGGGTGACAGAGGAGAGGAGGGAGAGTTTCAGGTTCGTTTTCCGCAGGGCCTCTTCTGCCATCACCTGTTCACTGATGTCAATCACTGCGCCATGTATCCCGAAAAACTTCCCCTCACGGACAATGGGGCTGCTGTAGACCAGTGCAGGGAATGTGGTTCCGTCCATGCGGCGAATGGAAAACTGCATGCCCTGTATCCGGCCACCTGACGCAACCTCAGTAATGGCTGACTCAACACGGTTTACATCTTCAGGTACAACTAAATTTACGAGAGAAATGTCCGGACCCAGCAGCAGCCTGGGATCGGCTTTCATGGCAGAATATGAGGTCTGGTTTGCAAATGTCACTTCTCCGGTTTCATCACATTCATAAAGAATAATGGGGATGAAATCAGCCAGTTCCCTGAACCGCCGTTCACTTTTTCGCAGCTGTTCAAGCATCTCTTCCTTCTTATCTGTAATGTCAACAGCAAAGAATGCGACAGCGTTCACCTCACCGGTGCTGCCGATGACCGGGGTCAGGTGTATCTCAAATACACGGTTACCCATCTCCATTTCAATGATCTCAGGCTCTCTCTCTTCAAGAACACGGGTAAATCCATCCGTCAGACCCTTCATCACAGGTGAATGCAAACCATGAGTGCCCGGGTCATATGTCCCGCCCTGGAGAATGGCATGTATCCGGAAGAAGGCGGCGTTGGCAACAATATTAGATAAGTTCCTTCCAATCAGTCCTGCAGGTTCAGAAATACTGTCAATAAATGACTGCAGTGCGTTTTTTGAATCCTGCAGGCGTTTTTCTGCAAGAGTCCGTTCACGAACTTCATCGATCAGTGCCTGGTGGGAAAGACAGCCCCGGACAGATATCGCAAATTTCCGTATCACATCGTGCAGCTGTGCCAGTTCTTCTGAACTGAACGCTTCATCCCTGTTCTGGGCATAAATCTTCAGGACACCATAATCTCCCAGAGGATACAGTGCATACGCCCCTCCCAAAATCCGTTTTTCCGCTATAAGCGACTGAAATTCGGCATCATGTGCAGAGTATGAGACAGCCTTTCCGTCTGCAGGCAATGTGAAGAGCGGATGGTCAACAGACAGAGTCACAGAGTCTGCCATCACCATGGGATAGGCATAGACACATGTTGCATCCCCTGTGTCCCCCCCGTTTTTCAGCACATCATTCCTGAGCCAGAGTGAAACAAATGAATAGTTCTTCCGGGCCAGTAAAAGTGTGCAGAATGCGTCACTGTTCTCCTGCAGATCAAGGGAATTGCCGATGGAAAAGGCCAGCTCATTGATGATTGACAGATTTTTTGAAATATCAGACGCCTGATTAGTTCTCATAAAACCGTCCGGTCACAAATATCCGGAAATTGAACACGAAATAGAATCAGAAAAAATATTGGAGATCATTACAGGGCCCCGCAATTCCGGTAGATCTCATCCTGCACGTCTTTTCCAAGCTTTCCGATGGCGTCAGAGCGGCAGCGTGCACAGTGCCTCATCTGGCGGACATACGGGGCACATGCGTCATGCATTTCCTTCTTGTCAGCAAGAGTTGGTGGAGTGATGTGGGCAAACTTATACTGCGGAATAACCGGGATAATATTGAAGGTATAGACACCCATCTCACCCATCTTCTTTGCGATATCAACGACATGGTGGTCATTGACTCCGGGAATCAGCACCGTGTTTATTTTCACAAACATCTTGCGTTCCACCGCCATCTCAATGCCTTTCATCTGTTGTGCAAGGAGGCGTTCTGCTGCCTCACGTCCATGCAGTTTCTTCCCTTCCCATTCGACAAAGGAATATATCTTCTCGCCGATTGCCGGGTCAATCGCATTGCAGGTCACCGTAACGTTCCCTACACCATACTCATCGAGAAGATCGATATGCTCGGGAAGCATCAGTCCGTTTGTGGACATACACTTGATGGGAACTGGGAATTCCTCCTTTAAGAGGCGAAGTGTCTCAAAAGTCTCGTCATTTGCAAGTGGGTCGCCCGGCCCTGCAATGCCTATGACCTTGATATAGGAAAACTTCCCCATCACTTCCCGAACCAGCACGAGGCTCTCCTCAGGTGAGAGCACCTTACTGCATACGCCGGGGCGGCTTTCATTGACACAGTCAAAGTCACGGATGCAGTAATTGCACTGGATATTGCAGTCTGGCGCCACCGCGAGGTGCATTCTCCCGAATTTATGGCTTGCATCTTTGCTGTAGCATGGGTGTTCCCGAACCTTCCTGAGGGCGTCGGGGTCGTACGGGATCTCCTCCCCGTTAACCGTTGCAGTAGGATATTCGCCTGATGTCATCCAATAGCCAAATTTGTAACAGACCAATGATAAACGTATGTAAACAGCGCAACATATCCGGGAAGACCAATATACTATATATACGAGGACTGGATCTTCTACTATGAAGCAGAAAGGACCGTTATACCTTGCCATATTCGTGCTTATACTCGCTGTAATGGCCTGCGGATGTGCCACCACGGATGAACCCGCTGAACCAACACCGGTAATCACACCGGTCCCGACCGTGGAAGAGGCGTGGGCCGTTACCGATCCCATCTTTATCAAATCACCCAGTGTTCCGGATTACAAAACAGCCATCAGGGCAGACCCGATTACAAACGTCTTCGGGGTCTATGTCAGCCTTGATATTGATGCCACAGGAATGGGGGGCAATATGGCAAGTGAGGGAGACAATCTCTTCATCGTCGCGTTTGCCTACAATTACGCAGCAGTCCCAAAAGATTTCACGATTACATCCTATAACGACATCATATCATCAGGTATTCCCTATAAATCAATGACAGACCGCATCTTTCCCATGAATGTGAAGACAGAAAATTTCGCGGTCGTGGGGCTGAAAGACGGGATGCAGATTAATCCCGCTGAGCCGTATAATTATGGCGTTATCATCATGCTCAGGGATGAAGTCTAAAATCATCCTCAGGGATTCTCTTTTTTCGGTGCCCGCGTTATCATAACATCAAGGTTGGGGACGATCATCCACACCGGGAAATATCCGGCAAACGCCTGATCATCTACCTTGAACATATGCAGCCGCTGATATGCCTTACTGATGGTCCCGAGTTCTTTTTCAGCATCCTCACCGGGAGTTTCCGGAAGTGCCTGAAGAGAACTGAGCATGGTATCCCGCAGAAGATCGTGGTTATATACCGATAGGTCAAGGACCAGTTTTCTGCTGTATATCCCCTGAAAGTAGCGCACTACCAGAAGCTGTGAGAGAAATACCAGGAGAAGGGGGATGGCATTCGGCCCCATGGCAACAAATCCTTCAATTCTCATCACACTGGAGAGTGTCTGTCCCGGAAGGAGCAGGACACCTAGTATCAGCACCCCTGAGATGGCCGCGATGAAGGCCGCGACAAGGATATATTTCATCCCATTCGCGATTCCCTGGTTCATGCGCCGTGATATGTCAGTGCGGATTCCCATAATCCCCGAGAAAAAACCGGGAGAATAGGGTTTGATTCTCATTATTGCCGCATAGAAGGCAATAATTGCAAGAGACTGGACAAGGAGTATCACTGCTGACCGGAGTTCGAAGAACCCGGTGATAAGCCCGAGAACAGCGAGAACGATGCTTATTGAGAAGAGCAGAATAAAGCCCGGGGCTATTGGCTGGCAGTTAATGAAGAAGAGATTCCAGAGCGCCTCTGCATAGAGGTTGCGTTCACGCGTAATCGCGCCGGCACTGGTTGCCGCATCACGCAGGAGACCCGTAAAACTTCCAATTCCTTCTCCTTTGCCTGACGGAAATGCAAGGTCTGCTTTTTCGGTGGGAAGCATCAGAATAATGGGGTTAAACATCAGCAAAAGGAATGATGACACCACCCAAAAGAGGCTGTAGTTTTCCAGTTCTATGAAGAAGATGACATTCATAATGAATGCAACAATAATCAGCACATGTGCGTATTTTCCGGCTCCGTGTGCTTTGCTGTATTCTGATATTTTCCGGTCAGTATCGATAATCTCTGTCTGCATCTCACCAATGAGATGCTGACGCTTCGCTGAATAATTGTCACTCATTCCTTAACTCCCTGATATACCGGCCGGACTTTTTGTCCGGCTCTCTTCACATGCTGGTATGTACTCCACCTGTGTTGAAATTACTTCGGGAGAGAACATGCAGGAGATATTTCTGAGGAAACGCATTATCTTCCAAAAAATATGTATGGATTCATCCTGTCCTGCGGCTGCACCATTCATCTCCGTACCATATGCATGAAGAGCGGATGATGAGGTGGCCGTATCCGGGGTGATGGTCACGATCAAAACAGGCAGGAAGCCCGCGACTTTAGTCGTGGGTAGTTGACATTAGCTATATTACCAGACGGGGCGAGGCTATGCATACCATATGGGAGATGGTATACATGATGATACGATATGCATGCGTGCTCTGCATCTTTGCAGCAGCGCTAACAGGAATTGCGGCAGGAGGGTTGTATGAACCCACGGTCATGGCAACAGAGGGCACGGTTACACCCGCAGTCCTGATGCCGGGGGATACCGGCATGATCACCGTAGTTCTGAAGAACACGGCACAGACATCGACGGCGACGATGTCTGACTCGCAGATCACCACCCAGACGGATGTAAACCCGACGATCACCAGCGTCTTTCTGGATGGCAGAGGTGATATCAAAGTTATCGGCGGCAATTCACAGTTTACAGGCGACCTTGGGCCGGGGCAGGAAGTCACTCTCTCCTTTCTGATACAGGCCCCGGAAGAGGCAGGCATCTTTTTCCCAGTCCTGCGTGTCCGGGTCAGGGGTGCAGAGGGGCTCACCTATCCGGTGCCGGTGAATGTGAATCTGCCGATATCAACCCTCAGCACGGCAATGCTTGTTGTAACACAGGAGGAGAACGGATACGTGGTGCCGGGAGAGACCGTCCACCGCAATGTGACGGTCACAAACAGCGGCAGGAGTGCCGCTGACGACATCCGCATAAGAATTGCAGACGACAATCCCTATGTTGGCCCTCTTGAGACCGGGACCTTCTACCTGGAGACGCTTGCACCCGGAAAGTCAGAGGTGATCATGGTCAGCCTCATAACCAGCCGGTCGCTGGAGAACAGTGTGCAGGAAATACCGCTTGAAATATCCTACGCTGTCGTGGACGGGATGCCGGTGACGCAGACAGACTCCCTCACCCTTGATGTTCACGGGCATGCTGAACTCTCCATCGCATCGGTGCGCACCGACCCGGCCAGGGTTTCCGGGGGAGAAGCCTTTGAGATGACCATCCGGCTGGAGAACACGGGGACAGATGAGGCCATCTCAACCACAGCAGAGATAGACCTCCCCTTTGAGGGGACAAAAAAGGCATTCATCGGCAAAATAAAACCGAACAATGATGCCCCTGCCATATTCTCCCTTGACGGCGGAAAAGGCGGAGACTATCACTATACCCTTACCGTCACCTGGGAGGATGACTGGGGCCCGCACTCAGAATCATTTGACCTCATACTTCCTGTGAAAACGAATGACTCAACCGCAGCAATCGCCGGATTTCTGATCATCCTGATTCTTGCAGCCGGCGGTGCCTATTACTTCCTGGTATACCGGAAGAAGGCCGGGCAGGCATAGGCAATGTTTGACGATCTGAGAGTGTCTGCCTTTCTTGCGACCCGGTCCATCCAGCGGGGCGGCAGGGGCAGGAATGCCATGTATATCATCATCATTGCCCTGGTGCTCACCAATATGATCTTCCTCCCGTCGGTGATTATGGGGGCAATGGACGTCTACTATGTGCAGACCGTCGATTACATCTCATCAGATGTCATCATCAAACCGCCGGAGGATGTCCGGTATATCGATGATGTAGAGACACTGCTTGCAACAGTAAACCGGATGTCGGGTGTGGTGCGGGCCTCCGCACGCTACCCCATGGCAGGGTCAATAGACTTCGAGGATAAGACGGTTGCAATGGAAATAGACGCCTTTGACCCGCGGGATGAGACAGAAGTCACCAAGTTTCACAAACACATGAAATATGGGGATTTCCTTGGCAGCGGAGACCGGGACCAGATCATCGTTGGCAGTCTGGTGGCAGGTGCCAAGGATGACACCGGGGAGTTTTATGCATCCCTCGGTGGTGCCACGGTCGGTGACTCGGTCGTTGTCCGGTATGCAAACGGTGTCGTGAGGGAATACCGTATCAAGGGCATATTCAACACCAAGTCCTACCAGGCAGATTACATGGTCTTTGTGACAAAAGATGAGATGGATGCCGTCACCGGGTCAGGCGGGGCACGGGCAACTGAGGTGCTTGTGAAGACCGTCTCAGCCGAAGATGCACAGCCCGTCAAAAAACGGATTCTTGAATTTGGTGTCGGAGAGGATGTCGAGACATGGGAAGAGGCACTCCCTGATGTCGTGAGTGAATCGGTTGAATCCTTTGCCATCATCAATACGATCAGTGTCCTTGGAAGTCTGGTCATCGCTGTGGTGCTGATCTTCATTATGACCACGATTAAGACCTTCAACAACCGCAAACAGATTGGCATCCTCAAGGCAATCGGCCTGAAAAAAAGCATCATCATCAACTCCTATGTGATGCAGGTGATCTTCATCTGCCTGATAGGTGCCATCGTCGGATCCCTGCTCATCGGCACGATGGTTCTTTACTTCACCACCTATCCGATTGAGTTTCCGGACGGGGATGTAACACCTCTCGTGACGTGGGCAATGATCATCGAGAATACGGCACTGCTCTTCATATCATCTGCCATCGCAGGGTTCATCCCGGCCTGGCGGGTGACAAACGAAGGGATTCTGGAGGCGATACGGGGTGGATGAATATATCAGGGCAGAAGACCTCAGGAAACTCTATACCATGGGCACAGTAGAGGTCCGGGCAATCAACGGTGTCTCGTTCTCTGTCAGAAAGGGTGAATTCGTGGGCATCACGGGCTCATCCGGGTCTGGTAAATCCACGCTCCTCCATATGCTTGCCCTGCTGGACCCGCCAACCGAAGGGACAATAACCATCGCCGACAGGGATGTCATCTCCCTTTCCGAGGCGGAAAAAGGGATATTCCGCCTTTCACGGTTTGGGTTTATCTTTCAGGATTATGCACTGGTTCCCGAACTGACGGCAGAGGAGAATGTCTCCCTTGTCGCGATGGCACGGGGGGAAGAGGCGGGGTCATATTCCCGCCGCAGCAGGAAACTCCTCGGCCAGGTCGGTCTGGGGGAACGGGTGGCACATCTCCCGTCTGAACTCTCAGGAGGGGAACAGCAGCGGGTGGCAATCGCCCGGGCACTCATCAACACCCCGGAGATCCTCTTTGCAGACGAACCCTGTGCCAATCTGGACAGCACCAATTCGCGGGCAGTGCTCGATTTATTCAGGGAGATTAACCAACGGATGAACCTGACCGTCATCATGGTCTCACATGAGGACTGGCATATGGAATACTTTGACCGGGTTATCCGCCTCCGTGACGGGAAAATAGAGGAGGATTTCCAACCGGAGATTCCGGATGCAACGGCTTCTCCATAGCGCCCCTGAACTTTCGCCCTGCACGGGTCTAGTTTTAAAAGGACTCTCACGATACCATGTCACTACCGGATATGGCCCGCCAAAAACAGGCAATTGAGTTGCAGCGCAGTCTTTTTTCATTTCATACCGGAGGCATCCCACCCTGCAGGGACATACCCGGACTGAACGCCTACCGGCGCCTCTGTTACTCCTGTCCGTATGGTGAGCGCAACGGCGATGTCCTCTTATGCCGGCGCCACGATATCGTGGTCACGGTGCGGGACAAATACGGGCTGAAGGAATGGAAACAGCTCAGGCAAGTCATTCTGGCACGTGACGAACACCGGTGCAGGCTATGCGGTGCTGAGGAGTATCTCCACATCCACCACCGGGACGGCGACCGGACCAACGATGCACCCGAAAATCTCATCACCCTCTGCGAGCGGTGCCATTCCCGCGTCCATGCACGGAGGGGCCGCCCGCCGGGGCTTCACGAGAGGTGAACTGTGTAGGGCGGTGATTCAGTCACGGTCTGTCCACTGCTCTCTGCTGTAACAAAAGCAGTAACGGCGGACAGGTAGAATCCATCCCTCTGTTCTTGCAGATGCCTGACATGAGTGCGGTGGAGTTCGAAATTATCGCTTGTTTTATCAATCTGCCCGTCCATATTCCACTGAGCGCCTATGAAACCAGTATACGGAATTCTGATGGCAGTCGCCCTCGCTGGCATTCTCTGTGCGGCAGGGTGCACCACGACTGATACGACAGGGACAGAGACAAACACATCTGCACCCACACCCACCCCGGTGATGGTTAGCCTTGGCTCTGTTGGCAAGGAAAACAACCGCGACATCGTCCCGATGAATATGCAGACCGTGATGCAGGTGATACTGCCGGAAAACCCAACAACCGGTTACTCCTGGACTGTGACCACTGTTGACGGGATGACTATCACGGATGACACATTCGTCCCGCCTGAAGAGCAGATCCCCGGTGCGGGCGGCGTGCATGTCTGGACTCTCGAACCAAACTCAACCGGCATCGCGACATTCAGCGCTGTATATGTCCGTCCGTGGGAGGAGGTGCAGCCGGATGATGAGAGATACACTGTTACATTCTATGTAACACCGGAGGGAACCTCGGTGGTAGACGTAACCAGTGCTGATAACGGAACCACGGTCCCGGTGCCAAAAGACGGTGCTGTGCTTGTCGCACTGAATGAGAACCCGACCACCGGATATCAGTGGAATGCCTCAGTCTCGGGCAGTGCAGAGATTGCCGCTGACTCATTCGTACCCCCATATTCAGAGAGGCCTCTTGTCGGTGCAGGCGGCATTCACAAGTGGCTGGTGACCTTCACTGACGCACCTTCCGGAACCTTTGACGCGGCATACGTCCGCCCGTGGGAAGAGACTACAGCGGATGCAGAGTCCTTCACCGTTACCTTTGCCGGGGTTTAATTTTCCCGGTTTATCCCTTTTTTTGCATTTGCTCTCTCACAATCAGAGGTGAACAACAGCAGTGGGAAGTATTCCAATGCTCCCGGATGCAGGCAACCTGAAACCAGTTTTCAGTTTCATCCCGCCGGGCCAACTATTAAATAGAAAATTCCGCCAATCTTTGGACGAAGACCCATGACAGATATTACTCTCACTGATATTGCACCGCAGACGGTCCTTGGCATACGCCGCCGCGGTTTCTACCAGGAACAGATTCCTGCGATGATTATGGAACTCTTTGCATACGTGGAAGAGAAGGGCATCGGAATCTCCTGCATGCCGGTCTTTGTCTGCCACGAGACCACCCCTGAAGCGGCGATGCGGGCAGCAGAGGAAGGCAATGCTGACATTGAAGTCGCACTCCCGGTGCCAGCGTCGGTTGCCATCACGGCAGAAGGCCCGGATGGCATCACCTGCTATGAACTTCCCGGAGGGCCGATGCTGAAAGCCATTCACAAAGGTCCGTATGGGGAATGTGAATCTACCTACGACGATATCTTCGCATGGATGGCTGAGCACGAAAAGGAAGTCACCGGCCCGATTCGCGAGGTCTACGTAAACGACCCCGCGGAAGTGGCTGAGGAGGATATTCTGACAGAGATTTATGTGCCGGTGGGGTGAAAGAAACCCATTTTTCTGTGAAAAATAGTGATGAGGGAATTCTATCGATGAATTCTCATCCTCATTGCAATGAATGCCATTCCAAGTATGATTCCACAGATCACCACAAACATGCCGGGAAATTCCGGTACCGGTGTTTCAGGGGGGCATGTCACCCTTTGGCTACCCTTTTTGACCCCCCGTATGGGGGAATCGGGAGGTAAAACGGGCGTATTTTCTGCATTTTGTTACTGTCGAAAAAATACGGACAGTATGCCTTTTATTCGCTCAAATACTGATTTATTGCAGACTATTGAGGGGTCGCTATTGTCGATGATTTGGGGGGGGTGTATGGGTTGTCTCCGGTTGAGAACGGGCCGCTCCGGGCTTCTGTGTGGATGCAATTTTACCGGTTTTAGTCCATTTGATGGGTTATTTATGCGTTTCTTAACCAGATGCCGTGCATTTGTCCCAAGTAACGCGAATCGTATCACAGCAGAGAAAAAGCGGAATCACCATTATGTTGGGTAAAGGAGGTGACGCCCCGTATCTGTCATGGTTTTTCCTTTTGCGGTTGCCACGATCTCTGAATATTTCCCGATGACCGATTTATCAGAATGGACGCAAAAAACGATGGGCCTGCCCGGATTCGAACCGGGGACCTTCGCCGTGTAAAGGCGATGTCATAACCAACTAGACCACAAGCCCCATGTGCATGTTGTGCCTTAAATTCATTTTTTTCAAAGATATTAAGCCTTGTGTATTCTTCCGGCCGGTGGTGACTGGCGGGCGTCAGGATGTTCTTTTAATTCCTTTTTCCTCTCGTCTTCTCTTTCTCTCCTCCTTCTGCGATTATTTTTCCCCGATATCCCTCTCCCTGTCTCTCCCCCTCCACCATTCCTCTGCTGCTTTCCTTTCTGCGGGATATATATGAGACGCCGCCATACATCTCCCGAAAGAGAAGATGCCGGAACGGTGCCCCTTCGGCCCGCTTCCCTCCTCCTTCTCCCGACACAATGGAGTACCACCCATGCATAATATCATCATCGTCACGGCTCTCTACGTCGTGGTAAATATCATCGCATTTCTCGCCTACGGGCGTGACAAACGCAGGGCAGAAAACGGTGCGTGGCGCACACCGGAGGGGATCCTCATCATCGCGGCATTCCTCGGGCCGTTCGGGGCATACGCAGGCATGCGCAAATTCCGGCACAAGACGCAGAAACTGAAGTTTAAACTGGTCCCGTTCTTTCTCGTTCTGCACTGTGGTGCGATCATCTGGTTTGGATATCTCCTTTTCACAGCGTGAGGGATGAAGAGACCCGCCGCTGACCCTGATAACAGACGATCAAACACACCGGGAAAAGACCAGAACCGGAAAAAAGAGAAAAATAATTCAGAGGTAGCCGAAGGACTGGAGTGTCACTTCGGGGTTTACCGCACCACAGCGGTAGACCTTACCTTCTGATATCTCGTTGATGGTAACCTCAGCCGGTGCAAAGAGGCCCTGGTCGATCTTGAAGAAGTCGAAGTTTGCTTCCTTGAACGTGTCGTAGAACGGCCTGCCGTAGGAAGATGAGGTGCTGGACGGGATCTTATCGACATAGTCTGCGATGTCAGCACCGTCGATGGTCAGGTTAATCTGGCCGAAGTAGATGGTGGCATCATTCGTGCAGCCCATTGCCTTGGTGGAGTCTGCCTTCACAGGAGCAATCGGGGCTGAACCGCATGCACAGATGATCTTCTTCGGGTCGTAGTGGAGCTGTTCAAGGCGGTAGATGGCTGTCTCGACACAGCGGCCGGCGACCTGGATGGAACCGACCACTGATGCGGTCGGTGCGACAACCGCACAGACGTTTGCGACATCGACGTTGCATCCGTCTGCAATCTTCTGCATCACTGCCTCGTTGGGGAGTGTATCAGACTCAAGGCAGATGACTGCGTAGTCACATTCGTCCTTGTAGTCAATGAGTTCATAGCACTCCTTTGGGTTGAGGGAGAGGGCACGGGCCGGGCCGCTGCCCATCGCGAAGTACTTCTCGTGAGTGATTCTCCAGCCTGCCTCCTGTGCACCGAGGCATGCCAGTGCCGGGAAGTCGGTGTTGACGTCAATGAAGGGCATCGGGACGTGGTTAATCTGGCCCATCCGGAATGAGACCTCTGCAAGACCGCCCATGCAGATCTCGGTGAAGCGTTTTCCTGCTGCATAGCCGCCTTTTGCCTGAACACCACAGTCAACGATGCGTGCTCCATTGTCGAGCTGGTGGAAGACTGCGTTGAAGTCTTCCGGATATTCTGCAAGCTCCTCAAAGAGCTCAAGTGCAAGTTCATTAATGCTGATCATGAGAGTTAACTCCTACCGCATACATTGTTTGAACAAAATAGATAAGGATTGTTAATTGGTGAAGTCAGCAACGATCAATCTCTTCGATGACCCGGTCCGGATCGTACCTGAGCGTGATGAGACGGGTCCTGCCCCTCCCCTCCCGGTAGTGCAGGTTGACAAGCCGCATTGAATCGAACTTTGTGACCATCTCATAGTACCGGGTATAGCCCAGTTTCATCGAAGAGGCCTTCACCGCCTCATGCACCTTTCCTGCGGCCATCTCCACTTCTTCACGCGAGCGTTCGGCAATCAGGCGCAGGAGGGCACGTTCATCAGGCTGGAGGGCGCGGATGGTCGCCGTGAGGTGCAGGTATTTTGAGACCTCATAGGCAAGGCAGACATCATCACGCTCCACACTCCGGCGGGCATTCTTCTCCGCATTGAGGCCGGCCCGTTTCAAGAGATCAATACCCACCCTGAGGTCCCCGCTTTTAAGCGTCTGCTCGGTGATGAGTGCCAGCATCGCGTCACTGATTACCCCCGGATAGAATCCCTGCTTCACCCGCTGGCGGAGAATCTCTGTGATCTCATCCTCGTCATAGGGTGGAAAGTAGATGTCAGTCGGCTGAAAAATGGATGTAACACGTGCATCCAGCGTCTGCATCAGGTCAACCGACATGTCAGAGATCACGGTTATTACCCCTATTTTTGTGCCGGGAAAGGATTCATGTGCCCGCAGCAGGGTGTAGAGAACTTTGTTGATCTCGTTTCCATACATCAGGTAGTTCGCATCGTCAAGGCATACAAGGAGAATAATATCCTCCTTTGCCAGCAGGCGACATACCCCGTCAAAGACCTGTTTAAACGACGTCCCGGAGCCAGGGGGGAGATGCCCTGAGATATGCCGGAATATCTGGGAGAATATGGCAAATTTGGTATTGTCTATCTGGCAGTTGATATGCACCGGCACAATCTTTCTGGTGTGCTCCTCAATCTCGGTGAACAGTTTCCGGATACTGGTTGTCTTCCCGGTGCCCGGCAGACCGCGGCAGATGGTATTCAGGGGGCGCCCGCCGCGGAGAGCAGGCTGTATCTGGAAGGCAAGCTCCTGCTCCTGTGTGTCACGAAAATCGAACTGCCCGGGGACAAAGTCAAACTCAAAGACCTCCATGTCCTGAAAGATTGACTCGTCCCACATCAGCAGGCTCTTCTTCATACCAGAGAATCTCACGGCGGGATATATAAGAATAGGTGTTTGTTATTTTCACCCTGTGCACAGGTCAGTGCTGTGCCTTCTGTATGATATCCAGGCAGGCCCTGCAGAGGGGACGATCCACAAAGATGCGGCCCAGTTTGTCTTCCTGTTTGGAGATTGAGACGCCACAGTCTGCACAGAAGAGAGAGGTTTCAGCCTGTGCCGGCACTGCTGGTGCACAGGCACCGGATTCCATCACTCCTCCGGTTTGTGTGTCTGACTGCACCGGCATACCAGCATGTACATATGATTCTGCATCTCTCTTTCCACGTTCAGACAGAACCGTGTCATCCGCCGCATCGCCCCTCCCCGGCAGGACGCGGAACCGGTAATTTGCAATCTGTTTCTCGGTCTCAGGATCATTTTTTCCGAACCCCGCCAAGACATCGTCAAGATACCGGGCAAGCATCTCTGCGTCCTCCCGGGTATTGACATCTCCTTCCACTGCCACACGGAGATTTTCGTACCGCTCAAGGTTCACGGTCACGCCAATTGTCAGTCGTTTTCCCGGTGTCATGCTGCTGTCAGGTATAAGATATGTCTGCCCTCCGTAGTTATCTCTTCGCCGCGGAGGGCGCGAGTATTTATCGCCTGATGAAAATAAGTAATAGTGCAAAACTGCAGGCAGTGCCATGCCGGGCAGATGATGACAGTTACCCCCACTGACAACCGGATGATGAAGCTGGGGTCTGATGCCCACATTACATGGCACCTGCCGCATGATGCAGCAGTTTTTTCCGAAATATTTGGTTGGATTATTCTTGTTTTTTAGTCAGCATCAGGATGAAGTCCAGAGCATCCATCAGCCCGAATGAACCCTTCTCTGCCGCAACTTCTGAATAGGAGTCCACATCATCCGTCCCGAGTCCCATCACCGCAAACGGCACCGGGTCACTCGTATGCGTCTTCAG
>NZ_JAAAWJ010000042.1 GCF_009914725.1 Methanogenium sp. MK-MG | reverse complement strand
CTTCAGATGTTAGGTGCCTTTCAATAAGGATCTGCACTGGCCTGGGCATAGCCAATGTTCGACGGGGTTATTAATAAAAGTATGGTGTGGGACTATAAAGGACTGATACTGGGCTGATCGATGAAGGAATTACTCTACTTTTTTGATTCAGCCTAAGTTTGCCACTTGGTTCATGAAGGTGCTTTATGCTCCTAAATCTCCAAAAAAGTCAAAATTAAATTTGACAGTTGGGTTAGATTTTAGGGTAAAATGCCCATTTGATTGTCAAAATCCCAACGTCGTCTGAAATTTAAGCCCAAATTGGAGATATTTTGAGAGGAAATTTTCCAAATACCTGGAACTGTCAAATTTTATTTTGCCAAAATCGGAGAAAATTGAGTGAAGTGGCAAACTACGTTGGGTTATAAAAACAACCCACAACCTACAGAATTCATAACAGATTCAGGTGATCCCTGGATCTGGCTAAGATTCTCAACCCTACTCAATCGATATATTCCTGCGGATGACACCCAAGTTGTGCCCAATCACGTGAAACAGACACTCACCTTTTACCTCTTTCAGCCCTCTGTGACTGAAGTAAATCCACCAGCTATTATACTTTATAGTCAAACACCAAACCTTTAGGAAAAATTTGGTCTTGATTATGTAATTACGAACGTAATTTTGAAATAACTAATTCAAATCGCGTTTTGCGATTTCTCTTACTTCATAAAAGTGGCGTTCGTAACTATAGATTCCCAGAAGGTGCATTGTGCGATCCAAATCCGTTTGGCACATTCCATTTTCCCCTCTGGTGCCGAAAGTCTCTTTTTCATGTGGCATCCTTCGGATGCAAATAAATTATTTGTGATGATGATTTCGTACAATTCGAGATGGAGAGGACATCAGGGACAGTTTCCCGATAGAATCTCAGTGACTGTCTTTTTGTCCCCTTCTTAATTCTGACATAAACAACCCTTCCATTTGGGGAATCTTACATCCCCCATCTGTGAGGAGATGTTACCCAGTATGGGAAACTGGTATCGAGCCTGTGCTTATTGGCCTGTTTGACCTGGTGTCGATGATCTGATAAGTGATGTAATCATTCATGGGCGCGGAAAACTTTTCACTGGTGTTTTCCCTCATCCAAAAAATGCCGTTATTATCTATACCGTCAGCATAAAGAACAAATCTGTCCCCGACGGTTATCTTGCTGCTGTCCTCTCCGTAATTAGCAATATAACAAGTCAGTGAATTGCCTGCTTCATCCAGTCCCGTCGGATGATCCACATTCCTGATACAGGTTGTCATTTTTGCCGAGGAACGTATTCCGAGTGATACCCGAATGGCATTCAGGTCAACGGGATCGCCGCTCAGATGATCGAACAGGATATATGCGCAGGATTCATCCGATTCATCCATGTACAGATCTGAAGCGACAATATTTGCGGATATTGCATCCTTTTTTGCATCAAACGAAAATCCGCATACGAATGTGGCTACAATACAGGCAACAATGAGTGTTATGGTGAGCATGAGCATAACACCAAAAACTTCGGATACAGCTCGATCATTTAGGTTTTTTCTGTTCATGTTACTCCCTACCCGAGTATAAATTCTTTTTTGAGCAGAGTATTTCCATTTGGTAAATAGACAATCGTTACCTCAACCGGAGTATCAGATGCTATGAGTTCATCCAGATCCTCTTCGGAAACACCCAGAAATTCCGCAGTTGCTGCTTTGTTTCCCGTACCTGCGATAAACCCAGGTTTCCACATGGCCTCCCCGAACTCCAGCTCTGGCAATATACCTTTCTGTGCATCATAGACATACGGAATTCGTAGTGCGGGCGTGACAGAAGACGAACGAGGGGAAATACCAGATTGTTCATGCTTTATAATCGTATTATCTTCAGCTTTGATCCAAGTGATAATTTTCAGTTTTTCAGATTGTATGGATGCGCCGCTGTGATGTTCAAAGATGATACTAAACGCATCTCCTGATCCATCACAGTACACAAGCAGACTTGTCTGTGGCGTCTCTTCGAATTGTGTGGAGGCACCGCCTGCGAATGCCGACACGCATGCCGCAATAATAATTGTTACTGCAAGCATCAGCATAACACCGATGACCGGAGAGACTGCATCTTCCTTTGTGTTGTTCATACGAAAACCTCTATTTCAAATAGTTTTACAGAAACCAATTAATTAAAAAAAATTGTTCTATCTAAACTTAATATTAATCGTTGACCTGAATATTTATTTAATTATGGGGGGATGCTATGAGGGATGGAAGGTTACCGATCATTGCAACTCCGGAAAGATTGTCCTTTTGATTTAAATCATACTCTCAACTGTGGGCAGACTTCACGGTGGGAGCGAATCGGTGACTGGTGGTATGGAATTGTCAGAGATACTGTGATCAAGACGCGACAGGTAGGAGATGTACTTTATTTTTCCGGTTGCTCTGAGAAATTCTACAAGGATTATTTTTCATGGGACTATGATCTGTTAAACTTCTATGGTGCCTTTTCCGGGGATCCGTATCTTGAACTGGCAATCCGGGAAAATCGTGGATTGAGAATCATTCGCCAGGATCCCTGGGAATGTGTCTGCTTTCAGTTGTTAGTAAATAAAGTGCGTCTTATTCCCAAAGTGGATAGGTTCACCAGAATTTCACAGAAAATGGGCGATCGAATCGAACTTGATGGGCATACATTTTATACATTTCCCGATGCAGAAACAATCCTTGAGGGTGGCCTTTCGCAATTGAAGTCCTGCAATCTTGGCTATAAAGCAGATAATATCTTTCTTGTCGCCAAAAAGGTTGGTGACAACCTTTCGTGGGCCCATACGGTTGAGAATATGGATCTTAAGGATGCAAATCAATTTTTATCTGAATTTAAGGGAATCAGGCCACTCGTTGCAGAATGGATCCTGCTTTTTGCATTCGAACGAACTGAATTATTTCCTGTCGATTCTCACATACGTGATATAATGTGCAAAACATATCTTTCCAGGATGTACTTCCCCAAATCGGATTCTGAAAAGGTAGATAAAGTCATTGGGGATTATGCAAATGAACATTTTGGCAAATATTCAGGGTATGTGTTGGAATATCTCTTTGCTTCACGGAATGCCCCGTGAGCGCCAGTAGAATTTGGTGTGGTATTTTCTATGGTTTGGGGGAGCTTCCTCATTTCCTGGCGATTTGTGGACCTGAGGGTAATGGGTGAGTGGCATATATGCGCGAGGGTTGCTGTGCCCTCCAAGTGTTACCACCCCAAATTTGACAATATTATTTGATAATACTCAAATAATATTGTCGTACAACACTTATTCAATTCATGATCCTAAAGAATTGCTCTCTCGATAACGATGCGGTGTCCCCTGTTCTTGGAGAGCTTATGATGATCGTTCTTGCCCTGTTGTTAGTCTCTCTTTTTTCTGTGACACTACTCAGCCTCCTCCCATCTGAAAGGAGTGACTCAGTGGATATTATGATGGATAATTCCCTAGAGAATATCACATTGCAACATAAGGGAGGGGACTGGGTCAGGAAATCTGATCTTCAGATAGTTATCATCAAGGACAAACAGACCACAACCATCAGATCATCCGATGATTTTTTCATTCTTGAGGGGAATTCATTTGATCTTGGTAACGAAATCGTTGTTCAGCCACCTGATATCAAATTTGATGGGGGGGAGATCGTTCGTCTGGTGAGCGCCAGAAGTGTGATATTTTCGGGAGTAACCAGTAATCCATAAAAACACTGTGTTTTTTAATGCTCCATGAATGAGAAAAAGGAGATGGAAATGATGATCTGTTGTGCAGGGAAATTCAGACACAACCTTTTCTTTGGAAAAATACATCGAACATAGAAATTTCAACGTTTGATTGGTTCTCAGAACCTGAATCGTTAATTATCGGTTACTTAAATTATCTGAGATTTGGCAGAAAAGAGACTGATATAAATTATAATTTCCGAGAACGAATCTCGGGTCTGGTGCAGAGATCGTTGGGAGGGAGTGACCAGGATGCGGTGCTTGCTTCTCCCCTGCCTCTATTTTTGGTTTATGACACTGAGACGGATATGTTCACCTGTCTGATGATGACTTCCACAGGACATGCCTCGTCGATATTAAGTGTCGTTGTGTCATGGCCATTCATTCCTCTTTTTTCTGTGACTGACAGAACCGTATCGTAGTTTTTGGTAAGGGTTTTCAGGTCTGATCTGATCTTATCTGCCAGATGCGTTGAAAATGCTGACATTACCGGCATATCTGTGCTGTTGGTATAGTTGAAATCGATATGATGGGTGATCACAGGCTCCGCCTCACGTACATCAGCGAGTATACCCAAATTGGTGGGGTTGTTTCCACTGATAAACGAGCTGCTCCCCGGGACGACATTCACCATATCGATTTTAAGGGATGAAAGTTCTTTTTTTCCGGAACTAGCATTGAAATCTCCCTCATCTTCAAATGTGACAAACGATTTCGCAAATGTTGAAAATTTGTCATCAGCGAGTACATCATCCATAGTAAACTCCGTCAGAGGGATCTCTTTTTCATTTTTTGTGACATTGATGTAGCCATACTGCCAGGTGTACCCCTGTTCTTCCCAGAATGTATAAGATGGCCTGAATGCGACGTTCACCATACCGGAAACTGTAGCGCAATTTCCTGGTCCGGTGTGGATTTCAACCATGGTGCCACATTCTGTGACAGTAAGTGTTCCACTTGATTTTTCAGGGCTAAACAGAATATCACCCCCCCCCAGAGGTATCATGTTCCCACAGGAAGCAGGTGTTTTTTCCACCACAATATGCTCAACATCACCTGAGAATTTCATGAAGGATTCTTTTACGGTGGTGATCTGTGTGATCTCAGATTGTTCCTTAAGTCCTGGAATGTAACTCGTGGAATATAGTGAAATGAATGTTGCAACCACTGCAAGGAGCAACATAAGAGCAACCACAGAGGAAACCGCATCAGATTCTTTGATTCGGGAATCCGGGCAGTCCTTACTATTACGGTTCATTGTCAGGAAAGGTGCGATCCGTG
This sequence comes from Methanogenium sp. MK-MG, assembly GCF_009914725.1. Taxonomy (GTDB): domain Archaea; phylum Halobacteriota; class Methanomicrobia; order Methanomicrobiales; family Methanomicrobiaceae; genus Methanogenium. Next base: position 11,905 of record NZ_JAAAWJ010000042.1, on the reverse strand, counting down.
CGTAGATGTTTTCATACCAGGTTTCTTTTTTTAATTTTTTCATATCTTCAAACTCCCTGTGATATTACAGAATGTATACAAAGAGCACAATTGAGGCAATTAAAAAAATGGCCGTATGTTTCAATCCGCTCAGGATGTTATTCGAGCTTAACTGCCCGGCCATTATCCCTGAAAACCCTCCAATAATTATTGCCACCCTAAACATATCCTGAACATTTCCTGTTATGTCAAAACTGACATCCAAATCCCGGAAACTTGCCACGAACGAATCATTTAGTTGGTAGGAACAGTAGAGATAGATACCAAAAGATAAGTAAATGACCGCAAGATAAACAAAAGATACATTAAATCTCTTTGATTTCATTTTAAGATAGTGATCAAGATCACTGATGGCAATGGTCAGGATATCCCTCAGGTTATCGGTGATCTCACTTGCCTTTACAATAAGTGAAATGGCACGTTTGACAGAGACCAGACCTATCCTCTCTTCCATACGCACAAGTGCACTTGAAATGCTATATCCCCATTTCACCTCATCGGATGCAATTTTCAACTCTGATGAAAGAACACCAAGTTTTGAAGTGGACACCATGTCTATCGCACACTGGAGTGTCATTCCGAGATCCTTGATATCGGCAATATCACGAAGTAATTCAGGCATCTGCGACTCTATTTTGTGCGTGTAGATTTTACGGTATTCATATGCAATTATGACAGGGAAGATAAGAGCAATGACGAACAGGCAGATAAACACTTCAAAGGTAAATTTTGGAATTATTTGTGCAAGACCACCGGCAAAATATTGCCATGCAATTATCAGAGAAAGGATCATACCAATAAAAAGGCCGATCTGGTAATCTGAGATGAAATACCTGAACGGATGCTTCAGGATCTTCTCTACTTTCAGCCATTCTTTCCGTTTTTCGATTTTTTTTACGAAATTATCACTATATTCTTCTTCGGTCGTTTTTTCAATAATTTCGTCATTAAATTCCGTTTCTCTGAACTCATGCTGAGAGATTGCAAGATTTTCTGCCGGAAGTATGTAATAAAGAATTACTATCAAAGCAATCGCACCAAGAGGGAGGCCAATGTACATTAACGGCATGATACCTTCGATCTGTCCCTGACCAGAGAGGTTCTGTGCAACCAGCATGATGATAATTGCGATAGGCCCTGCAACAAATGCCGTCACATACACTTCAGCTATCATTTCCATTACCTGAAGAGTTGCTTCGAGTTCCTGCCTGGCAAGTTCCCGGAAACTGTCTGAACGGGAATCAAAAAAATCCTTCATGTTCCCTCCGGTTCTGAAAACAAGTGCAAGATCATTTAGGAGATCAGCAAAATGTTCTGAGGGGGTAATTTCCTGAAGATCTCTCATTGCAGTGAGGAGATCTTTCCCAAAGATTTCAACATCCCGCACGATCATCCCGCACTCAAGAGACACTTCCCCGTAGAGGTCATCTGCTTCAAATACGCTTTTAAAGAGAGAATATAGTGTTACATTAGTGGAAAGTGCCTCCATGTAGGTGATGGCATATGGCAGATCCCTGTCTATTCGAACTCTTCTTCCCTCTGCCACCAGTTGAGGATAATAATAAAATGCACCAAATGTTCCGGCCACCATAACAATAAAGACCAGTAGCTGTGTAACGGGATAGGGGAGGAACGGGAGAATATTTACCTGTATATCATAAACCATCAACAGTAACTGCAGGAGCATGTACACAAGCGCACCCAGCAGCGTAAAGACAAGTCCAAAATGGAGATATATCTCATGGTTTACCGGGATATGTGCCCCCCTCAGGGACTTTCTGAACTTTTTAATATCCAGAAACTGAAATATGACTGAATTAATCTGCATTGTAAGTCATCTTTCGTAATTCATTGATGAAATGTGAAATTTCATCGATATCAAAAATCTTTTTCTCAACCATTCTATCAAGAAGACACTTTCTGGAATCTATCTGGGACTCCAGTTCTTCTCCGGTCCATCCATTGGTATAGGCAATACTTTCGAGAATTGTTGACTGACTGTATACCCGGTCAAATGTATCTGTCTTTAAATTCCATTCATATAATGGATTCCACCGGACATCACCTCCCTCAATATCCATCTCATTTATTGATAGACACCGCCTGAATCCCAACCCATTTTTGTACTGCAATCCCTGAATAATCATAAGATCAAGCGCTCCGAACATCACTGTCGGGACGTTGATGGGGTCATGGGTGAGCCTGTTAATAGCTTCTTTCACCCCTCCTGCATGCAGAGTGGAGAATGTTGTATGGCCCGTATTCATGGCCTGAAACAGAGTCTGTGCCTCTACACCCCTGACTTCCCCTACAATAATAAATTCCGGGCGCTGCCTGAGTGAGGTTTTTAAGAGCGTGAACATATCGACATCTGCCGAATCAAAATTTTTACCTCCTTCACGGGTTTTAAGCGGAAGCCAGTTTTTATGAGGGAGCTGGATTTCACGTGTGTCTTCAATAGATACAATTTTGGATATTGACGGAATAAAAAACGAGATTGCATTCATTGTGGATGTTTTCCCACTGGCTGTACCCCCGACAACAATCATACTTTTGTTGTTTTCCACACATAACCAGATAACTGCCATAAGTTCCGAGTTATAGGTACTCAGGGAGATGAGATCAACAGGAGTCATCGGTTCTGCTTTGAATTTACGAATCGTAAATGAACTACCCTTTGATGATATGATGTCGCTGTAGGTAATCTGGGCTCTCGAACCCCCGGGAAGAGCCGCATCGACGAGTGGGGATGTAAGGGACATCTGTTTGTCAGCTTTCTGGGCAATTTTCAGGACATATTTATTCAGTTCTTCATTTTCAAACAGGATATTTGTGACGAGATTCGAATATTTCCGGTGATAGACAAACACAGGCATGTCTCTGCCATTGCAGGTGATGTCCTCGATATTCGGGTCATGCATCAGGGGATCAAGTTTTCCAAACCCGGCGAAATTGCACCTGAGGAAATATATGAGGATATCAAGCCGGTCATCGGTAATCTCAGGGTCAAAGTTTCTGATGATACTCTTCACCTGGCTCTCATCAAACCTGACATTTTCCTTGTGAAGCGAGGAGGTATATATCAGTACATTTCTGAGTTCTTCACACGTCTCTTCCAGTAGTACATACTCTTTTTCTGAAATTTTTGGTTCAACAACCTCGTATTCAAAATCCATCTCCCAGTTTTTCACAATTTTTGCATACGTAAACGGGGAATTAAGCCAGTATCTCTCGATCACCTGTTCATCACTGGGTTCGGGTGGTGGCAGGGGAGTTACATGGTGATAACATACTTTTTCAGGAATCAATTCTTCTATTGGATCAGTCCTGTCCTTCCCTTTTTGCACCAGTATTGATCTTAAGGAATCCCGCAGTTTTAGTGTGATCGGTTTCCCGGAAGATGATCGGAAATGCTGATTTAACCTTCCAAATACACTTTTGTCATCTCCAGTATGTCCGGTATCCGGCGACAATTCAGGAGAGTCTGTCATCTCCTCAGATGGTATTTTTTCATCAGGTTTCCTTAATTCTTCCACAGAATCTTCGGATTCCAAAGGGCAGACTTCCCCATCCTTTTTGCGTACATCAGATTCCATAATAAATCACATTAACTCCCGTGTTTGATCGTTTATTTTTCTGAAATGGATAGGGACAGGTATGAAATGTATGCCTGTTTTCAGGAAATGCCTGTATTTAGTTACATATGACCGGGTCATCTTTTCTTTTAGGAATTTTATAGTCCCCATATCAGATCTTCTCCTTTCCATGCATCTGGATGGACACTTTGGCCTCACAGTTTCTGACAAAAGTTACAATATAGAAATTGCCGGATTCATAGAAATTTTGATAATTTACATTTTCCTGGCCCGAAGTATGTCCATATGCAAACGTGCCGAGGAGTGTTGTCGAACCTTCGATTTCGTCTACTTTATAGACCGCAAATCTCATATCTGAAAAAGATGAGAGACCCTCCAGATCATTGTCCGGAGGATCAACGGGAACAGCTTCGTATTTTATTCGCCACGCCGCGGCAGGGGAGATATACATTTCATTTGATTTCGTGTACAGCGCCTGGTTTTCAATGATCTCATATTCCAATATATCAAGATACCAGGTATGATCATAGAAATTCACCATGGTATCATACCAAATATCCTGCCAATACTCATCTTCACTGACTTTGTTTATCTCATCTTCTTCACTGACCAATCCCACAGGGACAGGTATGCCCAGCTGGTCTGAGATACTGTCAAAAAGTTCCGGGCGGATGTTATTTTTCAATGGAGATGGCGTTCTCAGCAGAGGTGTCAGTGATGAATCTATGATGTTATCACGAGAGATCATGATGTCATTTCGAGGGTCAATCAGGTCTGCAACAATTTCAGGCTCCGCCCTTGCCAGTTCACCCGGGATTTCGCCCGGTTGGGCGTCTGAGTTCAGGGCATCGACATAGATAAACGACTCTCCGGTTATCCAAGACCCATTTTCCATTCTGTAGTAGACAGGCGTCATCCCGGCAGGAGATACAAATCCACTGCTCCAGGTTATCTTTCCGGCAGCAATGTCCCAAACCCCTTCTCCGGCAGCAACAACCTGTCCGTCTGCGTAGCCGACGGTTGAATTCCCTGAGATACATCCTGATTTTGGTTCAAAAGACATGATTTCCGGTGAATTGATGGTTCTGCTTTGAGGGTAGAGAGTCACCGTTCCGATCATCTTTTCCTGTTGTGACATGTAGGATTTTCCCGGTACCGTATCTTCACACCTGACACCGATTGCAGAATATTCCCAGATAAGGTATCCCCTGTCATACTGTTCCGGAAATACCAGAAATACTACCGGATATCCCATGGCCTGCAAAATGGATGCTGTCAGGATGTTGATGTCCTCCCTGCTCCCTTCTTCATCCCATAGTGTTTCAACAGGATATTTGTAGTAACCATTTGGTGGCGTGTTTTCGAATTTTCCCGGCCCGTACTGCTGCACGAATGCAACCGTGTTCATGATGGTGTCGTAGTCTCCCCATCCATTCTGTTCTGACTGAATCAGAATATAATCTGCAATTTCGAGTATCAGACCTTCATCGCCGTCTGTAACAACATGTCGGGTGATGATCTCTTTGTTTGTCAAATCTGGAGATACCCCTACATTTTTACGTTTGAACCCCAGGTAGGTTGTATTCCTGACATCATGGGAGTAGGTAAACTGCTGGTTCTGGTATTCCCAGTTACAAATAATTGTTTTTTCATCGGATTCTTCTGAAACAGTTCCTGATGACGGTCTCCGGGATACCGTCGGAGAGACGGAATCTGACCCGGACAAGTCACCGGAAGACGGGCTACCCTGCACTGATATTTCGGAATCATCTCCTCCCATGATTCCCGTTACCCTGAGTCCGATTAGTGTACCAATTACAATTATTCCGATTATGATTCCAATTGTCAGTTTATTCAGCAGATCCTGGTTGATTGTGGTGGCCATCGTATCATCTCCTTTGGATACAAGGGAGCACGCAGAATGCCAGCATTATTGAGATTACATGGATTATTGATCCAAATCCAGCGGTTTGTTCCGGCGTCTGGGTTGGCACATCAGTAACGGAATGTACCGGCCTCGACTGCGGTTCTGGTGTCGATGTGATCTCTGAAGCTACTACAGGATTTTGACTGAATTCTTCACCAGTACCGGGGGCTGCTGCGCCGTGTTCTTTTCTGTAGCCCTCCTCGTGAAGGGTGAAAGGAGTCATCGTTTCATATTTGATGTCTTCACATTTGATAACGGCAATATAATCGCCTGGTTTCATTTTCTGGGATATATCCACCGGGATGGTAAAGGAGATGTCCCGCGATGCGGCACCTGTTTTTGTTTTCCGGGGATAGCTTTCATCACTGAAGATCCGGTTTGTACTCTGAGTTTTCCCGGAATAGTACATGTCAGCAGAATAAATGGTAAACAAGATCCTGTCCCCCGGCAGGTCGATCTGGTTATAGGTGTAACTGATGGGGCACTCAAGATTTGTGGTTCCTGTGACCAAAATCTGTTCTCCTACTTCGAAGTTCAGGATTGGCTGAATGTTCACCAGTGGCTTTTCAATGACACATGTCTGGGTGACCAGCGTGTCATCAATGCTCGGTGATTTCAGGGCAGATTTGAGGGCATTTACTGCTTCAGGAGCCTGTAATGTGGATATATCAATTGCTTTGTTGTCTGATGTGACCACTTTTGTGATAAATCCTGTATATGCATCTCCCTCCACCGGCAGGAGATCAAATTTCTGGTTATACATGGGGTGCTGGTATACTATGATGTACTCTCCACTGCTGATGTTCGATGAGAAACTACGCGGCAAATCAAGACCAGAATAACCCGGGAAATCATTGATTTCTGCCAGTACTTTCAGCTGTGCCTGGGTTGTATCTGTATCAATCTTTAGCAGGGGGAATTCCCGTAAATTTGTATATTTGAAATTTTCACCAAAGATATAGTAGCGTATTTTGCCGTTGTATCCCATTTGTGCAGGGCTTCCCCGTGCTGTCCATAGCGAAACGATGTGGTCACCCTGCGCAAAAAATCCAGGTGCTTCATTGGGGAATTTAACATTTATTGAGGGTTGATTCAGGTCGAAGGATATGTAGTCTTTTACTTCGTTTTCACTCAATGGTCTGCTGTTGTAACCCTGTGGTTTCGTCGTGGCAAATATGGTATAAGTGTCGGGGGTGAGTCCGATATTTCCGGTAACCCAGTCATATGAAAATTCCATCTGCCCCTTGGAGATGGTTATTGCATCAAATGTTGAATTGTCGCCATCAATGACTGAAATCGATGGGTTTGATGGGTTTGCGCCGTTCAAATCCAGGTTTAACCCTTTCAGATAAAAATACAGTTCCATTTCATGTTTTGCAGGTGCCCCCAGTGTGCCGGTGATCTTTACTTTGTCTCCCAGACAATAGTATTCATCATCACCCAGTTTGTTGTCATACAGTACAATATCCTGAGTTTTTCCCGGTTCCACAACAATCTGTGCCGTTACGTAGGTGGATGGGTTGCCGGTTTCATAGACTTTAGGGTAATATATTCGTGTGGTGGAGCTGGAATCCCCATCCGTGGGGGGGAGGTAAAGCGGCACACTGACGGTCCCGCTCCAGTCGGGATGCACAATTGCGTTGTATTTATCAACGTAGATGTCGTAGTTGCCGGAGGGCTGAAGTTCGGGTTTTCCATCCATTGCATCTTCAATGGCGATGGTATAGTGGGTGAAGGGCTTTCCTGTGATAGTTAATGTTGTGGTCTCATCTTCCTGAACGGTCGCGGGGGAGACTGAGGCTGTAAGAAAGTACCTGACGACATCAAAAGGATAATCAGCCGTATAAAAGGCATTATTCCCGTTGTATGCAGTAAATCTCATAACATACGTCCCTTCCTCCGGGTTTAGGTTCTGATCTGCGATGCTGAAAGCAAGGGTGTTGTTGCTGGCAGAAGGGTTACCAGTGAGTCCGGTAATTGGTATGGCAGTGCCCGCCATGTTGGTGACAGTGCTGAGTGGGACGCCGCCGGGTGTCCTGAGTTCATACTCATACCAGGGGTTGATAAAATTGCCATTATTGAGGTTCGTTGCATCCAGTTTGAACTGGACGTTTATAGTGGCAGGAATTATTGCAGGTGTTTTTGTGTCGGTTATTGACGGGTCCACATCTGTCCCGAGTGCGGTTCCCGTTCGCACCTCTATGGTTCCCGACGGCCCGGATACTGTGCAGATGGCATCTCCCCAGCTTCCATTATATAGTCTGAACGGCCGGTCAATATATGCTGATTCAACATTTATCCGGCCTGTCATGACAGCGCGGTTGTCCAGCGTCTGCATTGCCAGTGCCGATCCCCCGTCATCGCAGGCCAGCCAGAGAGGTGGTGCGAGAGGGAGAGGGGGCTGGAATTTTGAAAAATTGATCCCTTGTTCACCGTTAAATACGGTGTCTCCCGGATTGATTCCTGCATTGGAACCTTCGGGAGATACATATCTTGCAGTAGCCGGGGCTGCAATCGCCAAGGCGATAAACAGCAATATTATAAGGATCTCATGTGTTCGCATTTTTTGTTTCCTACCTGGATTGGATCTCTTCGTATGGAATTGCCATTTGTACGGTTGTATAAACTTTGGAAGTCAAGTATAAAAAATTGTTTTAATTACAATTTATTTGTTCTAGACTCAAATGCGGCAGCCACCACCCTCAGTCCGCATCAAAATTACTATTTTAAGTTATTCCAACAATTGAGTTAGAAATATATACATTAATCTTCATTTTGTCAAGATTGGCCACACATTTCATAAAACATATATAGGCAAGCCACATACTCTCATCGATCGTTTGATCAGTTAAATTGTGTTTATAACAATTAAAATTGTTAATTTCAGTTACTAATTGTGATGGGAAGGGTTATGGAAAAAAAACATATTAATTTAAATTCGGAGGCAGTCTCCCCCGTTATTGGCGTCATGCTGATGCTCGTGGTGACGATAATAATCGCCGCGGCGGTTTCAGCTTTCGCGGGAGGGTATGCCGATGACCAGAAGGAAACACCGGTTGCACAGATAGATGTGCAGCTGAAGACAGCAGGGACATACCCGAAGCTGGTGTTCACGCATCTTGGCGGGGATTCTCTGAAGACGGGCGATCTGAAGATCATCACTTATTATCATAAGTTCACGCACAGTAACGACAAAATAACAGATGGCGGTATCTTCAAGCACACGACCGACGGTTCGCTTGACCCGATGATTCCCGTGAACAACTTTGATACTGCGGACTACTCTGCCGGCACCGGATCGCTTATTTCAAACAACGGCTACCCGTGCACTGTCTCAAACGGCGAGCCAGTCAAGTACTGGGGCAACTCGACCATGATGACGGGAGATGTCTATACAACAATCAGTGCGGCATCGCTTGCGAGCGTTATAGCAACACGGACTGTTGGTGACGAACCGGTTGAAGTCGAGATCATCCACATCCCGAGCGGTAAGACAATTTTCAGCGGAGAGGTGATCTACTGATGAAGGACTCTTGTTTTGCCGATAAAGAAAGCGGAGTGTCACCTGTTATCGGCGTGATGCTGATGCTTGTTGTAACAATCATCATAGCAGCCGTCGTCTCCGGTTTTGCCGGAGGACTTACGGACTCATCAACAGACGTCCCTGTTGCGGCATTTGAGTTCAAGGTGTACTCCAATTACATGATTGCAAGTTCACACGGAGATACAGGGCCATATCTTGAGGCCATCATGAAGAGCGGCGAGGCGATCGATACCGGGGATCTGAAAATTGTCTCTTATTATGAAGATGCCGACAGAAACATCATCTCCCACGAATTCACGCAGTCCCCGGAATTTCAGGGCGCACATGGATCAAAGAACACCTTCAGGAGTTTTAACGGACCGTCCACCAACACGTTCTTCGGCAGACCCGGCGCCTACTGGCACACGGGCGATAAGTTCTGCGGAGGTATCGAGTATGTCCTCGGAGTCCCCGATGCCGGGATCGAAGCAGGTAATCTGATCGAGATCAATGTGGTCCACGAACCATCAAATACCGTGATATGGTCTGACGAGGTGACCGTGATATGATTACAGAAAAAGAAGATGCAGTATCGCCGGTCATCGGTGTGATGCTGATGATCGTCGTGACCGTCATTATCGCAGCCGTCGTATCCGGATTTGCCGGCGGTTATTCAGACAGCGACAGGAAGGCACCGACGGCAGCAATCTCGTGCCAGGCCCTTGAAGGCGGCCTCCTGTTCACCCATGAGTCAGGAGAGTATATCGACCTTGTCGATGTCATCGTAATCCTGACGAACGGAGAGGATACGCGAAGGTTCTACGGTTCAGAACACCAGAGTGGCGACGACCCTGACGACTATGTAATCAGAAAGGTCAGCAGGGTGTCATCATTGACTGCGGATCTGCAGATCAACACGGGCAACCAGTTCTACCTTTATGCAGATAACGACGGGAGCGCCAGCGGTGTTTCCGGCGCCTATCTCGGATGGAATAATCCTGAATTCTACCTGACAACAGATGAGATAGGGACCTACAGGATAGTCGAGAGGGAGAGCGGACAGGCCATCTCGGAAGGTATAATCAACATATGAAAGAAGCGGACAGAGATATCAACAAATCATGAATTGACGAATTTAGGTGGGAAAATGGAAAAAATTAAAAAAATGATGAAAAATGAAGATGCAGTATCACCGGTCATCGGTGTAATGCTGATGCTGGTCGTGACTGTAATCATTGCTGCCATCGTGTCGGGTTTTGCAGGTGGAATGAGCGACAACCAGGATACCGCGCCGACGGCGGCGATACAGTGCAGTATTACAAAAACGGATGCAGACAATGCGGTGCTGACCTTAAAGCATACATCAGGAGATTCGCTCAACACAAGGGATCTGAGGTTTTACATAGACTACTTTGACTCAAGCGGCAATCCTGTTCAGAAGAGGACTCAAGGGGCATCGGTGAGCGGGTTTGCCGATTCTGAAGGAAATACGGTAAGTGCGACCGTCCCGTACCTGACAGATGTCAAGGTGGGGGATGTCGGCGATAGTGAAGTGAATTTCGGACAGTTCCTGTGGAATCCGGGACAGATACTTACAACCGGCAATGCGGCCGGTTTTACTGCAGTGACAGGTCTTGACCCTGTAAATATTGATATCGGAGATATTATCAGCATAAGGCTTGTGGACACCAAATCCCAGAAGACTGTATTTGACAAGGATGTGAGGGTACAATGAGAGGAATTTACAGGAAAAATGAAGAGGCAGTGTCGCCTGTAATCGGCGTGATGCTGATGATAGTCGTTACAATAATCATCGCGGCGGTCGTCTCCGGTTTTGCAGGTGGAATGAGTTCAACTGAGAGCAAGGTGCCAAATGCGGCATTCACTGTCCACCCAAATCTCAACGGCAACGGCACGATTGCCTTTCACCAAGCAGGCGGCGACGAACTGATGCTTGACGAGATCCTCGTCCAGCTCGAGTACGATGACAAAAGCATCATCCTTTCGAACCTCGATGAGATGACCGGCCATGCCAATTTTAATTATCTGACCGAGATGGGCGGTGATGCGGACGGCTTTATTACCGGAGGAGACAGGCTGGTTCTTACCTGCGATGAAAACGATGCATCAGATAAGGTATTCGTGTTTGAGCCTGCATCTGCGGCGGCAAACTTTACAATCCCATACTACGGCCACATAGAGTACATGATACTTGACAAGGAAAGTGCAAAGGCCATTCAGACAGGAGAGTTCGTACTGAGATAAAACAGGTAATCCGATCAAATTTATTTTTAACAATTTTGATTGAAGATTACATTTTTTCAGGAGATAAAAATGAAAAAGAAAACAGATTATCTCAGACAGGAGGCAGTATCACCCGTTATCGGCGTGATGCTGATGCTGGTTGTGACGATTATAATCGCGGCCGTGGTCTCGGGATTTGCAGGAAATATGGGAATGGACAAGAAGACTGGCCCTTGTGTTACGCTGTCCGAACCGGAGATGGAATTTAGTACAACTGGAACAACATATAAAACCATTAACATAGATGCCATGGCCCATGAATATTGGATCTGGCACGATGACGATTTTGAAAGTGAGCAGGATTATGCCATAGAACATGGAGGAATCAGCATTCTGCTGGAGGCAGGAGATCCACAAGGCCTTGTATTTACACACACGGGAGGAGATCCTATCGATCTCAAAGACCTCCAGATGGGATTCAGCTCAAACGATCTCGGCATTGTAATCGATTATAATTCCAAAAGAGGTGAGGCCGGCTCGTCCTATGCAAGAATTCCCGGCTCGGATTACAGTTCA
>NZ_JAAAWJ010000041.1 GCF_009914725.1 Methanogenium sp. MK-MG | reverse complement strand
TCTCGGAGACGGGACGTAGGGCAGGTGCCCGGGTTCGCCTTAGAGGTGCAGGGCATCGTCCGCCAGGCACTGGAGCGGACCGGGAGCAGTGAAAAGGAATAAGTCCGGGGATATCCATCCGGATAGTGTCATCTTTATTACCTCCCGGCACATCTGGAGTCGTATGAAGATCACAGATATCGCCGCCCTGCCGGTGGGCGAGAACCCGCACCATGTAGATGCCCGTGTGGCATATGACACCGAACACGCAATGGCGGTGGTCATCACCCTGCAGCCGGGTGAGGAACTCAAAAAGCACATCACCCCGGTCGATGTCTTCTTCTATGTCCTCGAAGGAACCGGAGTCGTTGAGATTGGCGATGAGGAGGAAGTGGTGGGAAGAGATATGCTCGTTGAGAGTCCTGCAAAAATTCCCCACCGCTGGTTCAACCGGAGTGACACTATCTTCCGGGTGCTGGTGGTGAAGGTGCCTAAACCCACAAAAGGGACTCAAATACTCTGACAATTTGCGAAGAAAGGCCCATTTGGTATCTTTTTGATGGAGGACTGATAACAATACAGTTTCAGGCCGCAGTCCTCCCCTTTATTTCTCATCCGCATCAACAATAATGCAATGTACCTTTCCTGCACTCCGCCGTGTATGCCTGCCCCGACAGGTCTTAATCTGCTGCCAACCGGCAGAGAGAGGGGTGTGCCCGGGTTTTCGGTGATGGGCAGGTGAGAGGAAGTGACCATGCCATGCTCTCTATGGCGACCGCACTCCTCTGTATTTCACCTTTTTTGTCAGTAGATGTCACCGTGGAATGTCTGGAGTGCTGTATATATTTCCTGGCCGGGGTCTTTGTGGGCAGTTGTCTGCCGGATGCCGATGTTGCCGCCGCAAAAGAGCTTCGTCCAAGGAAAGTAAAATGGTTTAGCTATTCTGTTATCAGCATCGTAATGATGCGGATGGTGCGGGCCGTCTACTGGGTAACGAGAGTGCGTTTTGACGGGCGCCACAGGCGTTCCCTTCATACCATATTTGGAATATCTGTCGCGGTGGGCGTCATTGTGGCACCCACGTGGTTCATCCTTACCGGTGTCGGCTGGTGGTCAGATGTGTTCATCTTCGTGTATGCGGGACTTCTCTGCGGGGCTCTTTTCCATCTGGCAGAGGACTGCTGCACCATAAACGGCCTGAGGCCTTTCCTGCCGTTTTTGTCCCTGCACCTGAAGGGCGGCATCAATACCGGTGATTACCGGGACAGGCGGCCGGTATGGTATACAAAATGCATGGTATGCATGGCATCGCTGGTCATTGCAGGGGAGTATGTGTATCACATCCCGGCAGGCCGTCTCTTTCTCCCGGTGCTGGGTGTGGTGGCTCTTTCCGGAGTCATCTTCTATCTCTTCTCACAGCGCCCGCATGCCCGAAGGAAGTGAACGGGTTTTTTTGGCAGGATGGGTTGCCTCTCTCATCCCATCCCTGAAACCCCACCTTCTTTTCCTGATGTTCACTTCCCGCTGAACATTTTCAGCCCGATAATCCCCGATACGATCATAAGCAGGCAGAGAATCCGCAGCAGGTCCCGTGATTCCCCGAAGAGATATATGCCTAAGATAGCCGTCCCAACCGCGCCGATTCCTGTCCAGACGGCATAGGCGGTGCCGATGGGGAGGCTTTCGAGTGACTTTGAGAGGAGATAAAAACTGCCCCCCATCAGGGCAATGGTGACAACAGACGGCATGAGGCGTGAGAACCCTTCGGTATATTTGAGACCTATGGCCCATCCGACCTCCATGATGCCTGCCACCAAAAGGGAGAGCCATGCATTTACTGCCATACATTATTTGTTTGTCCTTGCAGATGGATGGAGTTTTTCTTCCAATTCCTGATCCAGGTGGCCGTTCCGTGGATTTGTGGAATATGTTCTCTCTGTTGAGGGTTATTCCGGCATCTCCCGCCAGGGCTCAGGTTCCCTTTGCGTGCAAAAACACCGGCAGGGCAGGTGCATGGATTGGGGGGTGGAGAATATGCCGAACCGGGTGGTTGCATCTATGGTGGAGCATGACAAATTACTACCGGATATCAATGAATCCAGAAACACAGAAGACAATAGACGATTTCCTCGTCAACAAAGAAGACGTGTGCGACGGTATCATGGATGATTTTAAGCAGACTCTCGGGGTTGTCCCGTTCATTCTGCCCATCCTCAGGGAGCGGCCTGATTCATTTGCATTCAACGGGCTCGGGGATTTATATACGTTTAACCCGGAGACGATGGACCGCAAAACAGCAGAGCTGGCCGCCGTTTCTGCTGCAGCTGCCATCGGTGCAGACGCCTGCCTGAAGGTGCATATCGGTGCTGCCCTTAATGAGGGCGCCACCCGTGAACAGATCCGGGATATAATCAATATTGCTGCACTCATTGGCAAGACGGGCATCCTCGGTGCATCGTTCCGGGTGATGAATAAGGCCATTCCCGACGACGAATAATCCGGAAATACCCGGTGTTTCAACCGGAGTGTTTTTTGAATAGGCCGTTTGCTGTCCGCAGATGCCGGACAGGTCCGTCCTTCATTTTTTTCCGGAGGCCGAACTCCGGTCCGATTCCGGCGATTCGTGTGCCGTGTGGTGCGGACGGTATCACCCCGCTGTCCTCTCCTCCCACACGCCGGTCCTGGGATTTTTTCTGTAGCGCCGTTTGACTGCATCCCAGGCGACGCGGTGGGCAGTCTCTTCCCTGCTCTCTTCTCCGCGGCGTTTTTCCGGGTCTGCATACTCCTCCCAGGCATTGTCGAATGCGGCCAGGTAGATCTCCTGTGCATGCAGTGGCAGGTGTGACTTCACCCGTGCCGCGGAAGCTCTGTTGTCCGTTCATAAGGCATTGTATTGTCCGCTCTCCCCGGAGAGGGATGAACCGGAATGGTAAAACATGTTTGCCGTGCGCTTTGTCCCCCGCCGGGTGGATCTGCGGCAGAAAGGGGTGGTGCGTTCCTATTCTCACCACACAAGGGAGAGGACGGCCACGATACCAATCATAACGACGACCCGGAGGCCGGTGGAGAGGCCCTGAATGACAGCACCTGTCCGCGGGCCGAATATCGCCGCATAGGAGGTGCCGTACCAGCGTATGGCACGGGTGACACTGGAGAGAATATTCCCCACAAGGAGGGTGATCACAATCTCATGTGGAGTGAGGGTGCCTGCGGCAAGAAGGGTCGAGGCGACGCTGGCGCCTGCAATGAACGAACCAAACTGGGCGGCAATGATGGCAAAGCCTGCCGCAGGTATGGGGAACCAGGCACCAAAGCCCTGCATCACGTCTGCCACCGTATCAAAGAAGCCGAGGCTGATGAAGACGGCCACGATAACAATCGTGGGCACACTGATGACGAGGATGTGGCGCAGTGATGCGGCAGATGCCTTCAGGGCCTTCTGCACGCCCTCCTTCCAGCCGGGCCGGGGTGGTGGCGCTGTTATCTCCTTTTCCGGTGCAGCGGGGACAGGAAGCATCCATCGCCCGGCGACCATGACGATCACCGTCTTGATGATGCCGACCGCAACAAGGATGGCAAAGTAGACGAGGCCGGTGAGGCCCAGGAGGGGGATGTACACCGGGAGAAGATAGCGCCAGTGCATCATCACATTGGGAAAGGAGTTCATCAGGGCGGCGACCACCATCTCGCGGCGGGTGATGATCCCGTCCCGGTGGTACTTTGCGAGCATCGCGTTTGCAGCCTTGGGGGAGATGAACGCCATCATGAAGGAGATGCCGCATTCGTGGTGGAGGTTGGACCAGGTGGTGAGGGGCCGGGAGATGCGGGATATCCGGGCGGTCGCATTGAACGCCATTATAAGCTCCGCTGCAAATATCCCCGCCACCATCATGGGGATGGTGCGGATGAGGAGGTCAAGGGCGAGAAGAGCAGTCTCCTGGAGAAATGCGTTCATGATTTACATCCACATCCAGTCGTTCTCTCTTTCGGCTGGACATGGGATGGCGGTTTTTTTATCAGTTTAACACATCGTTCTGAATAGCAACGACATTTTTCATACTCAATCTTACGATATTGAATTATTGCATTATGGACGTGCGGAGCCGGAGGAGAACGGTCAGTCGGCTCGCCGTAATACCCCGCCCGTCTCCTCTGCCTCGCCCCGACTGACAAGGCCGCCACAGATCTCTGACAGCATTTCGTCATCCACCGTGATACTGAAATTCTCCGCGAGGGCAGCAGCAACACCACCTGCTGTGGCAGGGCCCGCGGTGAGCACCCGGAGCACAAACCCGGAGAGGTCCTCGTATACTGCCCACGGGTAGATGATCCAGCGCCATTCCGTGATCAGCTCTGCGTAATAGTCAGGCAGATATCCGGATGTGTTCTTGTGCTGCAGCACAGCCGTCCTGACCTCGGAGGCATCGCATCCTGTGAGATAGGAGACGGCTTCGGTCAGGGTGTCGCCGGTGTCGGTCACATCATCGACCACCAGCAGGCGGGCACCTGCGACATCGACTGAAAGGGGGAACCGGATGACAGTCTCCGGTCTCTCTTCTGCGGCCACACCCCAGTGCTCGATTTTGATGCTCGTGAGCATCTGATGCAAAAGATAGTCACAGACCACCCGTGCCGGCACATACCCGCCCCGCCCGATCGCAACCACAAAATCCGGCTGGTAGCCGGAGTCCCGGACTGCGTATGCAAGCCGCCTTGCCAGTGTACACGAGCGTTCCCAGCTGACCAGTTCACAGGGAAAGGTGTCGGGCAACATTACCGTGCATATGCGGTGTTTCCTGAAATATATTTGGGCGGGGTGAGGAGGGAGGGATGGACATGTGTGGGTATGCTGTCGAGAACAGGAATCCTTCCCTCTGTTGCCGGTTATCAATAGTAATACCTGCTCCTATCCAGCAGATGCCATTTTCGGAAAAACCAGATATCCGAAGATATTTCATAATTTGTGGATGATCTGAGGTATTTACGGGCAGAGTACATACCTCCCTAACGACATATGCCATGATATGATACGAACTGCTCCAACCAGAAAAGAGGAAAATCAAACCGGGAAGGCACTGTATCACGATGGTGAGGTCCTTCTCTCAGACGTATTGGAGGTGGATGATGAAGTTCTCCGGTATCTCATCGGGTGCATCCAGAAAGGAAGGCATGTTACCTGGGGAGGTATGTGGTAAGATGGTCAGTCGCACTTCCATACGTGGAATTTCATCACCTGATCACCTGCCTGACGTAGTGTATGCCATGCTCTTCCCTGACTGTTCTGAAAACACTTCCGGGAATGAACCTGATGCCCCCACGATGAACGGCCTGGAACCGGCGCAGAGATGATACTCCCCGCACAAGGAGGGGTTGATAGCATGTGACGTGATCTGAGGTGTCTTCAGCTTCGAAGATATACAACGGGTAATTATTTATCAAACCATGGGAATTCCTGCCAGACGGGCCCACGTGCCATGCCTGGCAACCCCGGCTACCAGAATATCGCAACACACGTGCCCATATATATCCCGAGGCTTTCCCGTGCTGGTGCCTGCTGCACATCGTGTGCAACTGCGGCATCGCGGCCGGGTTTCAATATTCCAGTCTCTATCCCTTTCCTTTGAACATTCATTTTATTCCGTATTCCTCTAAAGAGGATATTTCCTTCTTCCGGTATGCGGCACTGTCTGTGGGGCCGTCTGGTGCATGGCTGCAGGCCCCGATATTGTTTGGTTATTCTGAAAAAATCCGAAATTTATGATATTTTTGAAAAAGAATCGAAATTGTTTGGGCGTTTGTTGATACTCACCAAACTCCAGAATGAATCATGGATACGTAAGAAATGGTCATGAGTCATCTGCACCCGGCATCATCCTGCCCTGAGGATGTGGCCGGGGGATGCATGATGCCCATGACCTCAACATCACACGGACCAGACTCCCCGTTTTCGGATGTCCATGGTCTGTAAAATCAATTTCATGAGGATATTACATCATGCAAAAAAAGTTATTCGAACTTGAATTCGGCGACATGGCTGTCGTCCGTGAGATCCATACGTCTCACCATGACCTGAACTGTATGGGACTCCGGGTAGGCAAGGAACTGAAGATGATCACCAAACAACCCATCAAAGGGCCGGTGGTTGTCCTCCTCGGTGAGGTGGAGATTGCCATGGGCCTTGATATGGCGGCAGAGATACTCGTTGACGTCATCGGAACGGATGCATAAAGGAGACAAAATAATGGCAGATTCAACAAAGAACAAGATCACTGTCCTCATGGTTGGCAACCCGAACGTGGGTAAGAGTGCACTCTTTAACCGGATGACCGGGTCAAATGCTGTGGTCTCAAACTATCCGGGTACGACGGTTGACTTTACCAAAGGCACACTCATTGAAGGAAGACAGGAGTATGAGATCATTGACGTGCCCGGCACCTACTCCCTTGAACCGCGTGATGCGGCAGAGGAGGTGGCGGTCCGGATGCTCAGGGACTGCCCGGATGCAATCGTGATGATCGTGTTTGATGCAACGAAGATCGACCGGGGTCTATACATTGCCCTTGAAGTGATGGAACGGGGTATGCCCTGTATCGTTGCGGTCAATATGATGGACGCCGCCCATGACAAGAAGATCACGGTGGATACTGCCGGGCTCCAGCGGTTACTGGGTGTGCCGGTCGTTGCGACAACCGCCACCAGTGGTGAAGGTATCCGTGAACTGGCGGAGCAGATCCGCAAGGCACAGGTTGCAGATCTGGATGCCATATTAAAACGGCTGAATGGCGAAAACACGGCGAAAAAACAGGTCAGCGGCTGTGGTGGCTGTGGGGGGTGCTGAACAGATGGTCCTTTCTTCTGATGCGGTCCTTTCTTCTGATGCCCGCTGGGAGATGGTAGATCGCCTCACCCGGCAGACTGTGACATACGGCACGTATAAACGGACCCTTGGGGATGTGCTGGGAGAACTGACGGTCAAACCACTCACCGGAATCCCAGTCGCTGTGGCGGCGCTCTTCGCCTTCTGGAGTATCTTTTGCTCCTTTGCAGGCGCCCTCGTGACTGACGGGTTTATGGTGAAACTCTTTGATGCACATTGGCTGCCATGGCTGCAGTCTCTCTGGCCTGATCCTGCAAGCTGGCATTACTTTGTGTTTGTCGGGGATCCGCTGGCGGATAACTGTTTTGAAGCATTTGGCGTATTGACGTCGGGGCTCTTTGTCTCCATAGGTGTGGTGCTTCCGGCGATACTCATTTTCTACCTGATGATGACCGTCCTGGAGGATTCCGGTTACCTGCCCCGGCTTGCCGTCCTCGTTGACTCAGTCCTCCACCGGGTTGGTCTGCATGGCTATGCCATTGTGCCCGCCATTCTCGGCCTGGGATGCAATGTACCGGCGGTGACCGCCACCCGTATCCTGGAGACACGCAAACAGCGGTTTATCATGATGTCCCTGCTTGCCATCTTTATCCCCTGCGGTGCACAGCTGGGTGTTATGCTGGAGGTCATCCCCGATATGGTCGGTATGGTGTTCCTCTGCCTGATTGTCGGCTTCTGTCTCTTTGGATATATCCTGAACAAGGTGATTCCGGGTGAGAATCCAGAGATCCTTGTGGATGTACCGCCCTATCACTGGCCGGTGAAGGAGAATGTGGCAAAGAAACTCTGTAACCGGACCAAAGGGTTCCTGAAAGAGGCCGTGCCCTTTGTGCTCTTTGGTGTGCTCGTCGTGAACCTTCTCTATCTTGGAGGAGTTATTCAGGCGCTCGCTGCCTTCTTCGAACCACTCTTTGTCACGTGGTTTGGTGTGCCTAAAGAGACGGTCGGGCCGCTCATTGCAGCCTTTTTGAGAAAAGACCTTGCCATCGCACAGCTGTCGGTCATCCCGATGACTGCATACCAGATGTTTGCATCGGTGGTGCTCATCTCCATCTACTTCCCCTGTGTGGCCACCTTTGTGGTGATGCTGCGGGAAGGCTGGAAGGAGCTTATTGCAGCCCTCGCGGTGCTCTTTGTGGTGGTCTTCGCATACGGTGGTCTCATACACGCCATCGGCATCCTTCTGGGAGTGGCATAAAATGATACAGAAAAACAGTATATCAGGTATTTACATCGGACTGCTCGGTCTTGTGACACTGGCATGTGGCCTTGCAGACATCTTCGTCTGGGCCGGCATCAATGCCGGATTCCAGGTTGGAATTCTCGAAATCGCGGGGGATGACTTCTTCCGCTGGGCATGGGGCGGCTTTATCATGGTCTGTGCCGGACTCTTCATGCTTGCGGGCAGCAGAAAGGCGCTTTCCCTTCAGCAGTTTGCGAAGGTGACCCTGGGCACAGTCCTCGTCTGGCTCATCGCCGGTACAGATATCTTCGCCCGGCTCTGTGAAAGTATTCCTGCAGGGGAAGAGGCACCGGAGTTCTTCAACTCCCTCTCTGGATTTATCGGTGGATTTGCTCCACCTTACTCCCCTGCAATTATCCTCCTGCCATTCACGCTGGTCATCCTCTACCTGCTGTATACGCAGGCCTATGATACGGATTAACCCGGTGTGTCACAGACACACGATATTTTTTTAAACCGGTTATGTGGGTAAAAATGGAGGATGGATACATCACCAGGCATCTCAGCAGGAAGGCTGAGGACTATCTGGAAGCAATTCTCAATGTCACTCTTGAGAAGGGATATGCCCGGACAAAGGACGTGGCGCATGAACTGGGGATCAGTCCCTCGAGTGTTGTCGAGATGTTCCGGAAGCTTGACGCCATGCACCTCGTCTGTTACCGGCGGTATGAAGGGGTGGTCTTTCTCCCGGAAGGACAGAAGATTGCAGAAGTGATTAAGTACCGGCATGACACCCTGAAGAAATTTCTGCTGCTCATCGCGGTGCCGGAGGATATTGCCGATGCAGATGCCTGTTTCATGGAGCATGAACTGCATCCTGAGACCGTGCGCCGGATACACCATTTTATTGATTGTATGGAGAATAATCCTGCATTTTGCCAGCAGATTCAGCACCATCAAAAAACACCGGTTCGCTGAATGATGAAAAGAGATCATCAGGATGTGTGCCGGTATGGAACGTGAAAATGGTATTTCGTTTTTGTAGTAAACAGGGCCTGAACATCCGTTTCATGCCTGGTTTTGTAAAAAATGAGTGCTACAGTTCACTGTATGGGCCTGCTCCCAGGCTCTTTCTTCTCTGCATACCCGGAAACTCTCAGTGTGTCCACTCAATAATTTGGATGTCAGGGCCGATCGCCTTGATAACGGCGTCCCGCATATTTGCATAATGTGGGCAGGGATAGCCGATGGGGTTGCCCTTTGAGATACAGGACGCAAAGACAATCGCCTCAGCACCCCGTTCAACCAGTATCTTTGCCCGCGGGATGGCCCGTTTTCCCGGGCACCCGCCACAGGTGACAAACCCGACGATATTGACAGGCCCTGTCTCTGCAAAGGCGCCTTTTCCTTGTGCGGTTATTTTAAAGTCAGTTGTCCCCGGGCAGATGTCTTCTGTCATGAGGCAGCGGATGATGCCGACATTCATGGTTAATCACGAAATCTGGGCGGTGTACCTGCTTAAATATATGGGACATGTATCGGAGGAAAATCCTGGTCGCAGAGTCCCGTTCCATTCGGAAATGGCGGCATTATCCGAATATTTTTTGCAATCCTGCCAATATCAGAGATTTTTATGGGCAGGGTAGATGCCTCCCGAATGACAGATACCATGGTATGATACGAACGATACCAACCAGCATGCAGAGACGATACCAGAAGAGTAGCTTACCCGTCATTCGGGGAGGAGTGTTGTAAGATGACCTGCCGTAGTAGCATACGGGGCATCTCGTCACCGGACCATCTGCCAGACGTACTTTATGCGTTGCTCAATCCCCATCGGCCCGGAAAAATGTCAGGGAATGGGCCTGAAGATCGTGTGATGGACAGCCAAATACCGGTGCAGAGATGAGCATCAGTATCTGCATGGACTGGGTTTTATCCTCCGATCATTTGTCCGGGAGACAAAAACAGACTTCTGCACGGGGGTGGGTGGGTATGTGATCTGATCTGCGGCACGTCGGGCGATGAACAGATCAGACTGTTGCCCTGTGCCAGACCTTGTGGGAATTCCTGCCGGATGACTCACATACACACACATGTCATACCTTGAATACTCTGCGCACCAGAGTGTCGCAATATAACCTCCTCACACCCGGAGAGGTTTACCGGCTGATGTCTTCTGCATGTCATATGCACCTGAAGCGTCCCTGCCGGGTCAATATATATATTCATTCCTGTGTCTGATAGGAATCCACCGTTTTTGCTTTTAGATTTTTAAGACTCTCCCGTACCCGGTGAGTGGCTGTGCCGTATCTGCACATGTGCATGCGCTTCTGTTCTGAATGTTTCGGTTTTTCTAACATTTTCCGAATATATCTCAGTTCCTGAAAAAAACCGAAATTCTTTAGGCCCTTCTTGATACTGACCGAACCGTAGAGATTATACCAGACAGTTATGATCCTGAACGAGTTGCATCCCGGTGAACGTGGACGCGTCACGGGGATAGATGGCGGACACTGTTTCCAACAGAAACTTGCCCTGAGGGGCGTTGCGGAAGGGTGTACGCTTACCATGGTATCATCATCGTGTTGCGGGCCGGTGGCAGTGGAGGTGAGGGGCAGTACGCTGGCCCTCGGCCGATGTATGGCCCGCCATATACAGGTTGTGAAGGTGGAATAATGCGGATAAAACTCTCAGATTTGCCTTTTGGCGCGACGGCTGTCGTCCGGGAGATCCAGACCTCTGCACATGATCTGAACTGCCTGGGACTCCGGATTGGCAAAGAACTGAAGATGGTCACCAAACAGCCCATCAAGGGGCCGGTGGTTGTCATCCTTGGTGAACTGGAGATTGCCATGGGTCTTGAGACAGCTGAACAGATCGTGGTTGAGACCGGGGTGGACAGATGACAGAGGGGAGAGCGGATCTCCCTGAGGGGGGGACGACGGTCCTGATGCTCGGCAACCCGAATGTGGGCAAAAGTGCTCTTTTTAACCGGATGACAGGTGCAAACGCCGTGGTCTCCAACTATCCCGGCACAACGGTTGACTTTACCCGCGGCACCTTCATCGAGGGCGGGCATACCTATACCATCGTTGATGTGCCCGGCACCTACTCCCTTGAACCGCGTGATGCGGCCGAAGAAGTGGCTGTCCGGATGCTCAGGGACTGCCCGGATGCGACCGTGATGATCGTGCTTGACGCAACCAAGATTGACCGGGGTCTCTACATCACCCTTGAAGTGATGGAACGGGGTATGCCCTGTATCGTTGCGGTCAATATGATGGACGCCGCCCATGAAAAGAAGATAACAGTCGACATCGCAGCACTCCAGCGCCTTTTGGGTGTGCCGGTGGTCTCGACGACTGCGACCAGCGGCGAAGGGGTCCGCACCCTCGCAGAGCAGATACGAAAGGCGCAGGTCGCGAACCTTGGCGGCATCGCGAAGCGCCTGCGGGGTGAAGAACCCCGGACCGAATCTCTCCGTGCCTGTGGCGGATGTGGGGGGTGCTGAACCGATGGTAATTTCTTCTGACGCCCGCTGGGAGATGGTGGACGCCATCACCCGGCAGACCGTCACCTATGGCACATACAAGCAGACGCTGGGGGATGTGCTGGGCGACTTAACCGTCAAACCGCTCACCGGCATCCCGGTTGCGGTGGCGGCACTCTATGCATTCTGGAGTATCTTCACCTCGTTTGCCGGCACCCTCGTGACCGATGGGTTCATGGTGAAACTTTTTGACGGTTACTGGCTGCCGTGGCTGCAGTCGGTCTGGCCTGATCCCACAAGCTGGCATTACTTCATCTTTGTGGGGAATCCAGCGGCAGATACCTGTTTTGAGGCATTCGGGATGCTCACGTCAGGACTCTTCGTCTCCATAGGCGTGGTGCTTCCCGCGGTTTTCGTCTTCTACCTGATGATGACCATCCTGGAAGACTCCGGCTACCTGCCCCGGCTGGCTGTCCTGATGGACTCAGTCCTCCACCGCATCGGGCTGCACGGGTATGCGATTGTGCCCGCCATCCTCGGCCTCGGGTGCAATGTGCCGGCGGTGACCGCCACCCGTATTCTTGAGACCAAAAAACAGCGGTTCATCATGATGACGCTCCTTGCCCTTTTCATCCCCTGTGGGGCACAGCTGGGTATCATGATGAGCGTACTTCCTGACCTGGTTGGCGTTGTGATGCTCTGCCTCGTTGTCGGCTTCGTCATCTTTGGATTTGTCTTAAACAAGGTGATACCGGGGGAGAATCCCGAGATCCTCGTGGATGTGCCTCCCTATCACTGGCCGGTTAAGGAGTATGTGGCAAAGAAACTCTGGAACCGGACCAAAGGGTTCCTGAAAGAGGCAGTGCCCTTCGTGCTCTTTGGTGTGCTGGTTGTAAACCTCCTCTACCTCGGGGGTGTCATCCAGGGGCTCGCAGACCTGCTCGAACCGGTCTTCGTCACCTGGTTCGGCGTCCCCAAAGAGACGGTCGGGCCGCTCATTGCGGCATTCCTGAGAAAAGATCTCGCTATAGCACAGCTCTCGACCATACCGATGACTACCTACCAGACGGTTGCCTCCGTGGTGCTGGTGACGATTTACTTCCCGTGCGTGGCCACCTTTGTGGTCATGCTCAGGGAAGGCTGGAAACAGCTCATTGCAGCAATTGCAGTGCTCTTCGTGGTTGTATTCATCTATGGTGGCATCATTCACGCCGTCGGCATCCTTTTGGGGGTGGCATAAATGGAACAGAAAATTACACCCATTAGTATCTATATCGGTCTGCTTGGCCTTGTGACCCTTGCGTTCGGCCTTGCAGACATCTTCGTCTGGGCCGGTGTCAGTCCCGGTTTACAGGTGGGTATCATTGAGATCGCGGGTGATGACTTCTTCCGCTGGGCCTGGGGCGGGTTTATTATGGCCTGCGCCGGCCTCTTCATGCTCAGTGGCTGCACACGGGTGACCACGTTGCAGCAGTCCGGGAAGGTGGTTTTGGGTGGAGCGCTGGTCTGGCTTATTGCGGGAACAGATATCTTTGCCCTGCTCTGTGCGGGTATTCCCGCAGAAGAGGCATCCCCGGCATTCTTCAACTCCCTCTCCGGATTTCTGGCCGGGTTCGCCCCGCCATATACACCGGCAATGGTCCTCCTTCCCTTCACACTGGGTATTCTGTATTTGATCCGTGTCCGGGATGCTGACGATTCCTGATGGGCCCGGAGATCGTGACATCCGGGTCACCCATTTTATCATCTTCCGCAGATGAGTACCTGTGCAGGAATAGTATGGAGGAAGGATATATTGCAAAACACCTCAGCAGAAAGGCTGAGGACTATCTTGAAGCTATCCTCAATGTCACCCTCGAGAAGGGCTATGCCCGGACCAAAGATGTGGCCGACCAGCTGGGGCTCAGTCCCTCAAGTGTGGTTGAGATGTTCCGGAAGCTGGACAGTCTGGGTCTCGTTGAATACCGGCGGTATGAGGGAGTGGTCTTTCGCCCCGAGGGGCAGAAGATTGCGGAAGTGATCAAATACCGCCACGATACACTGAAGAAATTTTTACTGCTGATAGGCGTGCCTGATAAAGTGGCTGAGCAGGATGCCTGTTTTATGGAGCATGAGCTCAATCCTGAGACGGTGCGCCGTATCCGCCTCTTTCTTGAGACGATGGATGACGATCCCACCTTCTGCCGGCAGCTCCAGCAGGAGATTGCACAGCGGATACTGAATAAATAAACTATTTCGACCGGATTCTACCACTTCCTGGTTCTGGATCCTGGGTATGAGGGGTCGGTGGCTGCCGGTTATCTCTGTCTTCGACAGGCGATATTCCTTTTTTGTATTGTCACAGCGGTCAGGTTAATGCTCTGGCACCTGCTATTTCTCTCTGAGAAACAGTTATGGGATATCAGTATCTCTTCGGCCCCGTGCCGTCACGGCGGTTGGGGGTCTCGCTGGGCATTGACCTTGTGCCCCACAAGACCTGCAGTTACAACTGCATCTACTGTGAGTGCGGAAAGACAACCGACCTCACTACGGAACGAACCGAATATTACCCGATGGAAGCAATCATCCGTGAGATTGATGATTACCTTTCAACAGATCCAAAACTTGATTTCATCACGTTCTCAGGTTCCGGTGAGCCGACGCTCCATTCCGGTGTTGGCAGGATTGCCCGCCATATCCGTGAGACGTTTCCTGAGTACAGGATGGCACTTCTCACGAACGGCAGCCTCTTCAGTGACCCGGCGGTGCGGGCAGAGGTCGCCTCTGTCCATGTCATCGTGCCGTCCCTGGATGCGGTTTCGGAATCCGTCTTTGAAAAGATTGACCGGCCCTGTTCGTCCATCATGGCAGCAGACGTCATTGCAGGTCTGGTCTCCCTCAGAAATGAGTTCACAGGTGAAATCTGGCTGGAGATCTTCATCATCCCCGGCCTGAATGACACGGATGAGGAGCTGCTCTTCTTGCGGGATGCGATTGCAGAGATTCGCCCTGACCGGGTGCAGCTGAATGCACTGGACCGGCCGGGCATCGCAGACTGGATCACTGTTCCTACCGCTGAAGAGATGGAGCGGATTGCTGCATCCCTCGGATTCCCCGGAGTAGAGGTGGTGGGCGGGCTTCCCTCACGCTCGGATATTGCCTCTTTTTCACAGGATGTCCGTGAGTCAATTATCGGGACCATCCGGCGCCGGCCCTGCACTATGGATGACCTCAGCCGGATACTGGGGCTGCACCCGAACGAGATTCGCAAATACACGGATACGCTCATCGCAGAGGGGCAGATTGGGGAGAAGGCAGAGGAACGCGGCACGTTTTTTGTCGCTCTCTCCTGAGCTGTTGACTGCGGACCGATTCGAAGTCAAGGCAAGATTAATCAGATCATTCAGCCATTCATCTGTTGTGATCTGATATGTCAGGATACCAGTTTCCTCTGGCTCTCCTTCTCTGTCTCGTGGCGGCTGCCGTTCTTGCATGCGGCTGCACCGACGGAGGGGTGAAGGATCCGGATGCCGTGAGCGGCGCCGGAACAGTAGTGTATAATGACTTCGAGGGCGGGTTCTACGGGATTGTCACGGACGACGGCACCCGCTATCTCCCCCTCAACCTGCCGGATGAGTTTGCGCAGGACAACCTCTCTGTCACCTTTGCCGGGACTGTGCAGAAAGACGTGGTCACCATCCAGCAATGGGGCACTCCTCTTGAACTGAGCGAGATCTCATCCGGTGATAAGGTGGTGAAGATAGAATCCGGTGTCTGAACTGCCCTTCTCCCTCACTCCTGATCTTTCTCCCGCATATGGGAGGAGACATTCAGGGCCATTTTTTTGAGCACTTCAAGTGCTGTTTCCTTTTCTTCGTCGGAGAAATTGCTGAAGAGGATATCAGCCCACTCTTCAGAGAGCTCTTTCATCTCGGGAAGGATCTTCTCTCCCTCTCCGGAAATCCGAACCATCCTGGCCCTGCCGTCTCTTTGTCTGCGTTATGGGTGCTGGTGTTTATTATCTCCTCAGGGAAAGGAGGGAGGATACATGATATTTCTCCCCCGGCCCGTGTCGTAGGGGATACCTGCCACCCCATGCCTTTCAGACATGAGGGAGTAAAAAACCGATGAACAACATTCTGATATGCAGATTTGTATTGCATTTAACTGCAGGAAGAGATGATGTGGCCGGAAAATATGGGCCGGTGTGAACATATTTTTTAGCATTAGTCCTGAATTATTTTTTATTGGAATTGTTTTTTTACTGGACGTATATTATATGGAATCATCGCATTCTTCACATAGCAATTGTATAATATGTCGGTTCTCTGTAGTGGTGTGATTTTTTAGTTTTTTTGTATATAATTGCAATAAATTTACAAACGAATGCGAAAACAGGATGTGAATTTTACATCAATATACACTATTGCCTGTTAATTTGATCAAATTTAAAATATAGTAATGATGTAAACTAAATCATATAATCTATATGCGATCCCCATCAAATCGTATATAAATTATAGTGTATATGCTGAGGTGTAAATAATTTTGATTATAACGTTTGCCCATCACAAAGGTGGAACTGGAAAAACAACGTCATGTTTAAATATTGCCGGATATCTGCACGAATGCGGCAGGCGTGTGCTGGTCATTGACTGTGATCCGCAGGCAAATGCGACGTCCGGGCTTGGCGTCGATCCGTGTTCCGATCGTCTGAGTATGTATGACGTGTTCATGTCCTATGCGGGAGATTATCCTGCCGTTGGCCTGGCGGATATCATTACGGAGACAAAATCGGGTATTCTTCTGGCGCCTTCATCGCTTGATCTCGTCGGGGTTGAGCCATATCTCTATACCCTCAACCACCGTGCCGAGATACTGAAAGATGCGATCACAGAGGTTGGTGATGAGTATGACCACATACTCATCGATACCCCGCCGAGTATGGGGCAATTCGTCCTCAACGGACTTGTTGCCGCAGATCAGGTTGTTGTTACGTTTGACAGCGGCGTCTTTGCCCTGAAAGGGGCCGAGGCGCTCTCGACGATCATGGAGGATGTTGAGACGTACGTCGGTGATAAAGTGGTCGCCGATGTGGCCGTTCTCACGCGCTGGGACAAAACCCCCGGCACACCCGTGTCAGCTGAAGGGTTTGGAGCACGGCTGAAGCAGCTCTTCTTTGGAAAAACAGACTCTGTCAATAATGATGAAGAAAACGAACGCCTGACCGCATTTGAGAATGATGTGAAGAGATCGTTTAAGACGGTATACACGGTCCCGTTCGACACGAATGTCCAGAAAGCACAGGAGAAAGGGATTCCCCTCGCGCAGTTTGCACCGCAATGTGAGGCTGCATCTGTCTATCGTGAAATTGCTGATATGATCAATTCGCAGTGAAACTGGCTGACAATCCATCTGAAAAATATTGTAATAATTTAATGAGGCGAGTATATATGGAAAAAACCGGAAGAAAAGCATTATTTCAGGCTGCTCCGTCAAATAACGGGAACAATGACGTAAACATCATCCTGGAAGACTGGGCGAACATTCTCAAATCCGCCGTTGAGGGGGATGCATCAGCGGGTATTGATATTGATTCCGTTGACGGTTCACTGAAATCACTCGGTGAAACGCTCAATTCGGCAATCAAAAAAATATCGGAGGTCGAGCTGCTCAAGAAGCAGTCGGAATCGTTCATCAGACTGAATCCGCAGGCGATTGCGGTGCTCGGTCCCGACAAGTCCCGTATTGACCTCAATAAGGAGTATGAGCGTGTCTGGCGGGGAAGCTATGAAGAGCTGATGGCAAAGAAGCTCTACGACTTTGACATC
>NZ_JAAAWJ010000040.1 GCF_009914725.1 Methanogenium sp. MK-MG | reverse complement strand
TCAGTAACTTCCCCTGATTTATAATCCGCCATGATATTCCGTATTGTTCCGATAACAATACCGTCTGTACTCATCACTTTTTTTTTGGAGAGTGTCCGGGAGAATGTCAGTTTCATATACAAAAAGAGAGGGTTTCAAGTATATAAGTTATTGCAAATCCCTTTAATTGTCCTTCATTTTAGCTTTAAACCTGCATTGTGGGCTGATTCTTATTATATTTTTCAGGGGGATGGGAATAATCGGATGATATCCGATTGTGTGAGAATCCCTACGGGCTGTTCATCTCTGACAATGATGAGTCTGCCAATATTCTGCTGTTTAAATCTTCCAATCACTTCATACAGATTGATGTCCGGTGAAGCTGTCACAACATTGTGTGTCATCACATCAGTAACAGAGTCTGACAGGGATTTGCCATCTGCAATACCATCTGCGACATCTGTAAGAGTTATGATTCCCCGTACCTGTCCATCCTCTGTCACGGGTGCGCCATGTATTTTTGCCTCAGAAAATATTCGGCAGGCGTCTGCAAATGTTGCGCTTACTTCGATGCAGATAACAGGGGAAGACATATAATATTCAATCTGTTTCTTTGGAAGGGAGATCATCTCAGTAATCGTAATCAGAAGTGACTGGGATACCTCATCCTTTCCGTAAATCTCCCCGCGCACAAGAAGTTTATTCACCGGCGATGGTCCGATGGTTATTGCATCCCCGATATCGAAGAGTCTGACACTGCCGATTAATTTCACCACTGCATGACAGATGTCAGGGTGGCACAGGGTGGTAAAATCGATTTCAGATACATTGACACTTGGCACCAGTTCTTCATTTTTTCGTATGGGGACAAGGGACTCATTTGCATAATCTGCAATATTCAGTTCCCGGTAGGCCCGTGATGTTGGTGTATAGCCGCCTTTGGGTCCTGGCACCCCGTCCACAAGACCCAGTGCCCGGAGGGCCTGCATTTGATTCCGGACAGTACCTGGATTTCGTTTGAGTACTCCAGCAATTCCCTCGCCTTTTATTGCTGAAGAACTCTCATGATACAGCGTAATCAAAGTGATCAGAATGTCCTTCTGGATCGGTGACAGTTCCATAGTGATTAATTGCTTCGCAATTGCTAATAATAATAGGTTGTACAGCATATGGAATATGAGAAAATACCGACAATACTCACTGCAGATGAACTGCTTGACCGGGCCTTCCGGAAGCCTGCTATAGTCAAACATGAGAAACGAAACAAGAAACGTGCGGATGAAGAATTTATCCGTTCAACATCAAAATCACTGAGCGATAAACTCGTCTACATGGTAAAACAGTTTCCGACGATAGAGAATCTTCCGGTATTTTATCAGGATATGACCGACCTTCTCTTTGGGATTGACAAGATGAGGCGTTCTCTGGGTGCATTATCATGGGCCGCCAATCAGGTAATGACCCTGGGGAATGAATACGCATGGAGAATTCGCAGGTCGGAGGACTCGTCTGATGTTCGTAAACAGGGAACCGCACGCATTGCCTCTGTTATTCACCAGATTGATGATGAACTACATTTCCTCAATGAAGCACGCAACACCCTGAGGAAGCTTCCTGATATCAGGGATGAATTTACCATTGTTGTTGCAGGGTTCCCGAATGTGGGGAAATCCTCGTTTATCCGGCATATCTCATCTGCTGAACCGGAGGTGGCAGAGTATGCGTTTACGACAAAACAGATTGTGCTTGGACACTGCCAGATAGGAAGAGATCGGATTCAGATTGTTGACACACCGGGCATTCTTGACCGGCCTGCTCATGAACGGAATTATATTGAGCATCAGGCACTCTCTGCGATAACAAATGTCGCGGATGTCATCCTTTTTATCATTGATGCAAGTGAGGCATGCGGATACCCGATTGCTGAACAGCAAAACCTCCTTGAAGAACTCCGGCGGATAATGGATGATGTGCCCATTGAGGTTGTGGTGAACAAATCAGACCTGAAATCACTTGACGGATATTACAATATGTCAACTGCGTCCGGTGAAGGTATAGAAGAGATTGTAGATCTTCTCCTTACATACCGGGAATCCAGCCCCAGCTCCCCGTTAGTGCACATAGAAGAATAAATCCGGCGATTGCTCCCCCGTTTAACAGGGGGAGTCCTGCCTGAGGTTTTCCTCCTGAAACAAACCATAACAGGGCTGCCAGACCGATGACGGTTCCCGCCATGGCGCCGAGGGTCGGCAGGGTGATGCCAAATACGGCGGGTGCGCCGGTTAAAAATGCAAAGGAAGAGACTACCAGAATATTCGGCATGATGAGATCCCCCATTCCCATAATATATGCCCCTCTGTCTTCTTTCTTCTCTTTTATTCCGATTCCTTCTTTGATGTATGAATAATTGAGCGATTTGGGTACCACAACCAGAATCGGAGTCTTCATATTGATGACACTCTCAGCCAGATCGACCATATGTTTTGTACGGTATACCGACACTGCATCGTAGACGGCAAGGAGTATCAGAAGAATGATAACCGGAAGAATGGTGAGGGATATGCCAAATATTGCTGCAGCGCCTCCTGATATCAGAACACCAAGAATATCGATGACATACCATTCAGGGTAGGCATATAGGAGCCCTCCTGAGATGACCGTGGCAATGACTGTTAGTGACCATGCGACAAGGGTATTTCCCATGGCAAAGAGGAAGAGTGCGCTGTAGATGTATCCAAAGATAAAGAGGATGGAGAATCCGATAATGGCCTTAATTGCAAACTCCTTCCCGCGCTTGATGAGCCAGAGGAGGACGGCTGTGAATATGAGGAGTATAATGATAAAGTAGATAGGATTTGCCGCGGATTCTGGATTTTCAAATGCTTCATACCCCGCGCCAAGCATCAGGGGCGTGAGGAAGATGGAGAGGAGCTGTACGGCAACCATCAGAATTCCCATCCCGATAAAAGGGGCGATTTGTCTCGTATTCATTGATGAATGAATATTTACCCTGATTGGTTATAAAAGAGTATTTGTGAAATCAATAATATATGACATCCGGGATGGATAGTGACCAAATCGATATAGGTAATTTAATTAGTGCCGTGCAGATATCAAATATCATGGATATTCAGGAATCCATTGTCGATATCATACTGGCGATTGTTCTTATCATATCGACGTTGGTTCTGATCCTGCGGGTATGGCAGGATCTGATACTTGCTGTTGCAGCAACGCTGATGATGGCATCGCTGGGGGGACTGTTTCTGTCCCTTGGGGCAAAGATCAGAAATCTTGATCAAAACGTCATTGCCAGGGAACGAACGATGCGCATGAATCTTGATGAGCTGAATCTGATGGTATGCAATAAATGCGATACCATGATCTCAGAGGTCCATCAGATTGTCAGTGAACTCTCCCGCAGAGTATACCGTTAGAACAAACAGATATTATTTTGATATTTATGGGCGTTGCATTACGGGAAGTTCTGACAGATTATAAAGTGCCGGTAGGCTGGGATGCTCTCTCCGGTACAGCAGCGATTGATGGAAATAATGCGTTATACCAGTTTTTGACCATTATCCGACAGCAGGACGGCACTCCTCTGATGAACCGTGAAGGTAAGGTTACCTCCCACCTGTCAGGACTCTTCTTCCGGACTGCCCGTTTTCTCGAATACGGGCTCAAGCCGGTCTATATTTTTGACGGCAAACCACCTGACCTGAAGTCTTCAACCATAGCAAAAAGGCGTGAACTGCGTGATAAAGCGGGAATTGCCTGGAAACAGGCCAGGGAAGAGGGTGATATTGAAGAATCCTATAAGCAGGCACGCGCTGCCTCCCGCGTTGATGAATGGGTGGTGTCAAGTTCAAAGGAACTTTTGAGTGTAATGGGCATTCCATTCGTGGATGCTCCCAGTGAGGGTGAGGCACAGGCGGCCTATATGGTGCAGAAGGGTGAACTGGACTATTCTGTTTCACAGGACTATGATTCACTGCTGTTCGGGGTGCCGGTGCTTGTGAGAAATCTGGCAGTCAGTGGCAAACGGCGTTTTCGTGGACGAACGATTGTAGTTGAACCTGAAAAATTATATTTATCAAAGATTCTGGAAGGTCTGAACATTTCACGGGATAACCTGATTGAAATGAGCATACTTATCGGAACAGATTTTAATGCAGGAATTAAAGGAATCGGACCAAAAACAGCACTGAAAATTGTACGGAATAATGCATTTTGGGAGACGCTTGATGAAAAAGCGCCGGATTTTGATCCCCAGCCCGTCATTGAATTTTTCCGTTCGCCACCTGTGACTGATAATTATACTATTTCATGGAACAAACCTGATGAATCCGCTGTCCGTGAGCTGCTCTGTTCGGTGAATGATTTCTCAGAAGAACGTGTTGATGCAGTCCTCACAAAGATGCGCACAACTGCAGGTCAGAAGACTCTTGACCAGTGGTTCTGACTTTTTTTTTCTGCCATTTCCGAAGGTTGAATATGTTGAATGCAGATACGTATATTCATGCAGCGGCGTGTGGTAACATTTTCACGCAATGCGTTCCTTCCTCTGACTACGGTCTGTTGTAATTCATGCGGTTACTGTTGTTTTAAGAAATCACCTCAGGCAGGCTGTATCATGTCTCCTGATGCGGTCCGTGATATATTGCAGCATAGCGGTCGTATGGGGTGCACCGAGGCATTGTTTACCTTTGGTGAACGTCCCAATGAAGTGCCGGGTTTTGCTCATTACCTCTCAGAGACCGGCTACACTGATTTTCTTGAATACTGTTATGATATGTGCAGGGAAGCGCTTGCCCAGGGCATGCTTCCCCATACGAATGCAGGTATTCTCACAGAAGAAGAGATGAAACGCCTGCGTGAGGTTAATGCGAGTATGGGCCTCATGCTTGAGACGACAGCGACCGTTCCCGCACACCATGGTTCACCCGGGAAGGCTCCGGAAGTTCGTATTGGTATGATGGAAGAAGCAGGAAAGCAAAAAATTCCATTCACAACCGGTATATTGATCGGCATTGGTGAAACACCTGAAGACCGCATCGAATCACTGGAAGTGATCAGGGATATTCATAAAAGATATGATCATATCCAAGAGGTCATTATCCAGAACTTCTGTCCCAAGGAAGGCACTCCCATGGAAGCTGCTTCTTATCCGGGTGCAGAAGAGATGTGCCGTATTATTCGTCATGCGCGGGAAATTCTTCCTGAAGATGTGATGGTTCAGGTTCCTCCAAACCTTGCTGATGCCTCTGATCTCATTTCCTGTGGAGTTGACGATCTGGGTGGTGTTTCACCGGTCACCATTGATTATGTCAACCCGGAACATCCCTGGCCACAGATTGATGAACTTAAAGCAGTTGTCGGGAATAATATACTGAAAGAACGTCTCTGTATCTATCAGCGGTTCGTTGACAAAGGATGGTATGATGACCGTCTGAATGAAATAATTCAAAGGCTTACTAAAACAATTGAGATACGGAATCTAACAGAATTTGGAGATGATGATTTACATGGATGATGACCAGTTGCTCTATGAGGGGAAGGCAAAATCGGTTTTCCGGACAAATGTAGCCGGAGAGCTGAGAGTAGTATTCCGGGATGATATTACCGCGTTCAATGGCGGGAAAAAGGATATACTTGCAGGAAAAGGAGCATATAATGCGCGTGTTTCTGCATTCTTCTTTGAATATCTTGAAAAAAACGGGATTCCAACGCATTTTATCCGGATGGAAGATGAAAGAACCATGATTGTCAGGGAACTCACCATGATCCCTCTTGAAGTCATTGCACGAAATGTGGCCGCCGGTTCTATCGTTAAAAAGTTCCCGTTCACTGAAGGGCAGCGCATTGATCCGCCTGTTATCGTCACTGACTATAAAGATGATGAACACGGTGATCCGTCGATAAACGATGACCTCATTATTGCTCTTGGATTCCTTTCGCCTGATGATCTGCGGGAAGTCCGTGAGACGACACTGAAAATAAATACCCTCCTGAAAGATTTCTTTACTAAAGCGGGCATTGAGCTGGTAGATTTCAAGATTGAGTTCGGCCGTTCCGGTGACACCATCTGTCTGGGTGATGAAATAAGCATGGACTCCATGCGGTTATGGGATCTTGCAACCGGAGAATCACTGGATAAGGATGTCTACCGGTTTGGCAAAGGTGATGTGCTCTCGGCATATGGTAGAGTTGTTGATAAAATATTACAGGAAAACTGAAGGTTGGATAACATGACAATTACCGTAAAAATTACAATTTCACTGAAGGATGGTATGCTTGACCCGGAGGCCCGGGCGATTCAGCATGCATTGTCAGATCTGGGGTATACAACAGCCTCACTTTCGACAGCACGGGTGTTTAATGTGGGTATTGACACGGATTCATCTGAAGAGGCAAAACGTCTGGCCGCCGAGATGTGCGACCGCCTCCTTGCAAATCCTGTCATCCACTCCTATGAGATTGAGGCTGTTGAATGAGGTTTGCGGTTCTGCAGTTCGGCGGGAGCAACTGTGACCAGGACGCACAGCATGTCATCGAAGACGTCTGCGGTGTTGACTGTGATCTGGTGTGGTACAAAGAAGGGTTTAACCGTTCATATGATGCGATAGTGATTCCCGGAGGATTTTCATATGGCGATTATCTCCGTGCAGGTGCCATTGCGACAAGAACGCCTGTGATGCAGGACGTCCGCCGGCATGCAGCGGCCGGAGGTCTTGTGCTGGGTATCTGTAATGGTGCCCAGATAGGTGCAGAAAGTGGTCTTATTCCGGGTGTATTCACCATAAATAAGTATCCAAAGTTCATCTGTGAGTGGGTGCATCTGAAAGTTGAAAATGCCTCATCACCGTTTACGTCAGGTTATACAGAAGGTGATATCATCCGGATTCCCATTGCGCATAAGGAAGGCAGATATGTTGCAGGAGAGGGAGTCCCACAACGCCTGCTGGATGAAGGCAGAGTAGCATTCCGGTTCTGTGATGCGGCAGGCAACTGCACCCCGGAAAGCAATCCAAACGGTTCAGCGCTTAATATCACCGGCGTGCTGGGTGAGGATCAGAATGTGCTTTTAATGATGCCGCATCCTGAAAGGGCAGCCGAATCCGTTCTTGGTTCAGAGGATGGCAAAAAGCTGTTTGATTCAATGATTGATTACTGTGAAGGGAGATAATTAAATGACGGGCAACAATGATTCAGAGAATGAAGCTGAAGTTCAGGAGGCTCTTCTTGCATGGGCACGGGATTATGCTGCATCTCATGGCTGGAACGTAAATCCAAATGAGAAACAACTGGAAGCCGTTATTAAGGGACTTGCACGAAATACCGCCCGCTTTGGCGAACGGTATTGCCCCTGCCGTATGAGAACAGGTGATCTCGATAAGGATAAGGAAATTATCTGTCCCTGTATATTCCATGAAGCTGAAATAACGAATGATGGATACTGTCACTGCCGTCTCTTCTTTGGCAGTGATGTATAATTTTTCAGGGTTTATTTATGACTGAATCCAGACAGGTTCATGCAATTATTCCATTCCGACCGGTAAATCCGAAGACCCGTCTTTCCGGCGTGATGGACCAGGAAGAACGGGAAGCATTTGCCCGTGCCATGCTTGGAGATGTAGTGTCTGTCCTCCTGGCGGCTGGCTGTTCCCCCGGTATCCTCTCTACGGTTCCGTTTGAGTTTCATGGTGTCCGTACACATGTTGATGACCGGGAATTAAATGAGGCACTGAATGCATATCTGTCCCTGCAGGATACACCGGTGCTGATCATGATGTCAGACCTTCCTTTGATAACACCGGATGCAGTGAAACGCCTTGTGGCAGGCACTGCTGATATCGGTATTGTGCCCGGACGTGGTGGTGGGACAAATGCTCTCTACATCAGAAAGCCACAGGCATATCATGTTGATTATTACGGTGCATCATTCTGTGATCATGTCAGGATTGCAGAGGCTGCCGGATTGAGCTATGAGGTCATTGACTCTTTTTTTATGTCAACAGATATCGATGAAAAAGAGGATCTGGTTGAGATTCTGATCCATGGAAGTGGGCGTAGCCTGTGTTTTCTAAAGGAGATCGGGCTTACGCTGTCACTTGAACATGGCAGGGTTGGCATTCAGCGCAGCTCCCATGAATAGGCATTCTTCTGCTGCGATATCCGGTATTCCGGATATATCACAGACTGTTAACGAGAGGCCCTGAATAACTGCCGCAGGCATTGATTCATCTGCTTCTCCCATCACCAGTTCGGCAGCTGATGCGATATTGTCTGCGACTGCCTTTTTTGTCACCGTCAGTTCGCGTCCGAAGAGATCGCGTTTTCCGACTTCATCCGTCACTGCAAGGGTTCCTGCACATCCGATTGCAACACCACTGCACCCCAGACGCATTGCATGTGTGCGTGAATCTGCGATGATGACGATTATTTTGCATCCGGTTTTTTCCTGGATTCCGGCACGGATTGTTTCAGCACTTCTGTTGGGGTTGCGCGGCAGGCATACCACGGTTCCCGGCGGAGCATTTGATCCGTCAATACCCGCATTCGGGAGGAGCGTCCCGTTCTTCATGCAGAGAAGGAATCCGGGAATGCCGCCGATTATTGTATCACTTTCCTGAATGACGGCTTCTGCAAGGTGTGGGTCCATCTGATAGGTCTCTGCGTATCTGCAGGCTTCTGGTGACGGTGTGTTCTCTGAAAGGGTGACGAGGGCCCCTTCAGCGGTTGCGACAGCATTCTCTGCAATTACAATCACATCACCGTCTTCCAGTGTCAGACCGGTCTGCAGGAGTGATTTCAGAAGAATCCCGGTGATGTCGTCGCCTGGCACAACAATACCTGTTTTCAGACCCGTTACGTTGAATTGTGTGTTCATTGGATCATATCCGCAGATTGAGTTTCTGGTGCACACGGATAATGTCTGCGGTTTCGCGGACATCGTGTGCGCGTATTAATGAAGCCCCTTTATCCATGAGGGAGCAGGTTACTGCCAGTGTCCCCGCAAGTCTGTCTTCCGGGCTTCTTCCGGTCAGGTCACCGATGAATGTTTTTCTTGATACTGCTGCAAGAAGGGGTCGCTCTAATTCCAGAAATTCTGAAAAATGACGACATAATTCCCAGTCATCTTCAGGTTCCCGTTCAGGAATCCATTTGCCAATGGCCGGATCAAGAATCAGCTCTTCAATTCCGGTTTTTTCTGCCCGTTCAACGACTACAGACAGGGTGGACATGGTGGCCCTCACGCCTCTGACATCTCCGGGTGCAGCCTCTGAGGCCATGCATATCACCGGCAGTCCTGAATCCGCGGCAATCCGGGAATATTCCGGATCTGCCAGTCCGTGAATATCATTAATTGCAGCAATATCGTACCGGAGTGCTGCATTCAGGACTTCGGGGTGCATGGTGTCAAGAGAGATGGGAATACTTAATCCCTCAATGTGCTTTAGAACGTCTGTTATCCGTTCACGTTCTGTATGCACCGGGATTGTGGGTGAATCGGGTGCTGTGCTTCGCGCACCAATGTCAATGATATCTGCACCTTCATCGGCAAATCTTTGGGCAGTGCTTAATACTGACCCGGGCGGGACAAAAGATTTGGAAAAGAATGACTCGGGGCTGGCATTGATAACAGCCATCAGCCGTACCGGGGCATTCTTTCCAACAGTGATATTTCCAATTCTGCAGGTTAGCATAAATGGTTTTTCGCAGCTTTAAATGTGTTTTCCATGAGAGTTGCGATGGTCATCGGACCAACGCCTCCGGGAACCGGTGTGATTGCGGATGCAATGGCACTGACTGCGTCAAAGTCAACATCGCCGCAGAGTTTGCCATCTTCGTCCTGGTTGATGCCAACGTCTATTACCACTGCTCCGGGAGTGACCATCTCTTTTGTGATAAAGTGAGCTTTGCCAATAGCACTGACAATGAGGTCAGCTCTCCTGACCTCTTCTGCAAGATTTTTTGTCTTGGAGTGGCAGATGGTCACCGTTGCATCGGCGTTCAGCAGAAGGGCAGCCATTGGCCGTCCGACATCAACGCTTCTGCCGATGACTACTGCATTCAGTCCTTTTGGCTCAATGTTGTATTCCTCAAGCAGTGTCATGATACCGCCAGGCGTGCATGGCACAAAAGTGGGGCGTCCGGAGAAGAGTGCTCCCAGATTTTCCGGATGAAATCCATCCACATCTTTCTCGGGGGACACCGCTTCAATGACAGCTTCCGTATCGATATGGCCGGGGAGAGGGAGCTGGACGAGAATGCCATCGACAGATGCATCTTCGTTGAGTGCATTGACATGTGCAATCACTTCTTCTGTTGTTGCATCATCTTTCAGGACAACACCAACAGAACGGATGCCGACTTTGTCACATGCCTTGTGCTTCATCCGTACATACATCTGTGAAGCAGGATCTTCACCGACAATTACTGTTGCAAGTCCGGGTGAGAGTCCGGATTCCCGGATCTCACGGTTCAGGATTTCAAGACGTTCCTGTGAAACGCTTTTTCCATCAATTAACATACTGCATCAGGGTAGAGGGGGTAGCCGGAAGCAAGTGCCTTCACTTCTGCCTTTACTTCGGCCTTCAGCTGGGTATTGTCCTTGTCTTTCAGCACACGGCCTATGAGGTGAGCAATCTGCTTCATTTCGTCTTCCTTCATGCCACGGGATGTAATGGCCGGTGTGCCTATCCGGAGACCGCTGGTGACAAACGGACTGCGTGTCTCGCGCGGAATGGTATTCTTATTAACCGTGATTCCTGCGTCTCCGAGTGCATTTTCCGCTTCGAGACCGGTGATGCCAAGATTCGTCAGGTCAAGAAGAATCAGGTGGTTATCGGTTCCGCCGGAGACCAGATCGAATTCATCTTCAATCAGTGTCTCTGCCATTGCCCGTGAATTTTTCACAATCTGCCTGGCATAGTCTTTGAATTCCGGTTTCAGCGCCTCTTTGAAACAGACTGCCTTTCCGGCAATCACATGCATCAGGGGGCCGCCCTGCATTCCGGGGAAGACCGATTTGTCAATGGCCTTTGCATCTTCTTCATTGCACATGATTGCGCCGCCACGCGGACCACGGAGTGTTTTATGCGTGGTGGTGGTGGTGAAATCAGTCACGCCGACAGATGTTGGATGTTCCCCTCCTGCAATCAGGCCCGCAATGTGGGCAATGTCTGCCATGCAGTATGCACCCACTTCTTCAGCAATCTCCTTGAATGCCTTGAAGTCGATGGTACGCGGATATGCGCTTGCGCCGCAGACAATCATCTTTGGTTTCTGTTTACGTGCCTGTTCAGCAATGGCAGCATAATCCAGGGTTTCGGTTTCTGAGTCAACGCCATAATGTGAGACGGAATACCACTTTCCTGTGATATTTACCGGTGATCCGTGTGAGAGGTGGCCACCCTGTGCCAGATCCTGACTCATCATCATATCATTGTGCTTCATGTATGCGAAGTAAACCGCCTGGTTTGCCTGGCTTCCTGAAACAGCCTGTACATTTGCATGTTCAGCGCCATACAGTTCACAGAGACGGTCGCGCGCAAGGTTTTCGACCATGTCATGGTACATACAACCGCCATAATACCGTTTGCCAGGATAGCCTTCGGCATACTTGTTGGTCATAATAGAACCGACAGCTTCGAGAACCGCTCTTGATACTACATTTTCTGAAGCGATCAGTTCAAGGCCATTGACCTGGCGTGAACGCTCCATTTCAATAATATCATAGACTTCTGGATCAGATTCGGCCAGATAAGACATATGCAGAAATGTTGACCTGAAAAGAGTATATATGTTGTTACGCGGATCAGCTTTCACCATGAATTCATCACGTTTCCTGCGTATTTCCCGGAAACACATTCATATATAACAGAACATAAGAATTATTAGATTATCTGTGAAATGGTTCACTTGGGAGAGGTCAGATGGCACAGAATCAGCGGGAGATAAACCGACTCAGGCATATTATTGAAGAGAAGGACAGGGAGATTGAGATGCTCAGAGAAAATGAAGATGATTCTGACAGGATGAATCCCGGAATCACTGAAGATATATCCCACCGGGTTGCTGGACTGGAGGGGATAGTAAAGGGACTGGCAGATGATTCTGGCAGGATGAATCCCGGAATCACAGAAGATTTTTCCCACCGGGTTACTGATCTGGAAGGGATGGTTAAGAGGCTGGCAGATGATTCCCGCAGGATGGATCCCGGAGTCTCAGAAGAATTATCCCACAGGGTTGCCCGACTGGAGGGGATGGTTAAGAGGCTGGCAGATGATTCTGGCAGGGTGGATTCCCGAATAACAGACAAATTATCCCACCGGATTACTGAACTGGAAGGGGTGGTTAAGCGGCTGGCAGTCTCTGCTACTCATGCTGCACCCCAGAAGAACACGCGGGTTACTGAACTGGAGGGGATGGTTAAGGGGCTGACGGATGAACTTCTTGATCTCAAGGCTGAGGTAAGGAAGATGAGGGAAGTCCTTGAGGGGAAGAAAGAGCTAAATCCGAGGCCCGATACCCGGCGTGTGCGTCCGGCTCCTGAAAAGATGGTGCGGCGGTCTGAGCAGATGGTAAAACGACCGGGACAATCCCCGCAACCTGCCAGTCGACCTGTAGAACCAGAACCGGAATTGGGCACTGCAACCATTATGCAGCCCGACGGTACTCTTGCAGAGGAGCCACGAAATAATAATAATGACCTCATTGTTGCCGGAAACCGCCCTGCAAGCATGTATCAACCCAAGGTAAACCGTGAGTATGTCAGCAGAGAAGAAAAGAAGCCTCTCATCTATGCAGATGAAGATGACACTGTCGAAATAAAGAAGAAATAGTTGGGAGTCTGCTCTTTGTATATCACTGAACTTGAGATTGATAATTTCAAGTCATTTGGGAAAAAGACCAAAATCCCCTTTTTTGAGGGTTTTACTGTCATATCCGGGCCAAATGGTTCTGGAAAAAGTAATATCATTGACAGTATTCTGTTCTGTCTTGCACTGTCGAGTGCACGGGGACTCCGCGCTGAGAAACTAACCGATCTTCTCAATGTAAATACCGGTAAAAATACTGCTGAAGTATCCATTACTTTTTCGGATAATACAACAATCCGCAGAAGAATAAAAAGAACCGCACATGGATATTACAGCTACAATTATCTCAATGACAGGCTCTGTAAACAGGGAGAAATTGTTGATTTTCTGGCAAAATATGGCATAAAAGCAGAAGGTTACAATGTTGTCATGCAGGGGGACGTTACACGGATTACTGAGATGACGGACAATGAACGGCGGAAAATAATTGATGAAATTGCCGGCGTTTCAGAGTTTGACAAGAAAAAAGATCAGGCACTTGGTGAACTTGAGGTTGTCCGTGAACGGATTGAGCGTGAAGAACTTGTTCTGACTGAATTGATTCGCAGACTTGGCGAGCTTGAAAGTGAGCGGGAACAGGCAATCAAATATCGGGAATGGCAAAAGAGACTGGATGAACTCAGGAGATGTCGTTCTTCTGCTCTTTTGAATGAACGTAAGCGTGAATTCGTTTCTCTGAATGAGATTATTGCGGGTCATGAGAGCGATTTAGGGCTGGCCGGAGAACAGAAAGGGACTGCTGTCAGTGATGCCGGGGAGATACAGGCGAAAATCCGTGATGTATCTGAAGATATCAATCGAAAGACCGGCAGTGAATATTTAGAAATTCTTGAAAAAATTGAGTCAGCAAAAGGAAATATTCGTTCACTGACTGAATCCATTGATCGTAATAATGCTGAGAAGAAAGGAAACTCAGGATCGCTTCAGTCGATTTATACGAATACAAAGCGGGCTGAAACAAGTGTCAGTGAACGTTCAGATGAGATTCGTGCGCTCTCAATCGATCGCTCAAATCTCAGTATGGATCTGTCCCGTTTCAGGGACGAACTTAAGAAAATTGAAGAGTCTCTCTCTGCTGAGAGTGATGAGGTGTCTGGTGCCCGCGATCAGTTGTTTGCCTACCAGAATACGATTGCTGAATTAAAGGAAGAACGATCTGATCTCATCGGGGAACGGGACCGGACGATAGAGCGGAGTCGTTTCCGTACCTCTGAGAATGAACGCCTGAACAGAAGAGTCGATCAGATTAACAGTGAACAGTCTGATAAGGAAAAACAGTGTTCTCAATATGAATCTCTGATTAAAAACATTGAATCTCAGAAATCAGCTGTTCAGGAAC
Source organism: Methanogenium sp. MK-MG (assembly GCF_009914725.1). Taxonomy (GTDB): domain Archaea; phylum Halobacteriota; class Methanomicrobia; order Methanomicrobiales; family Methanomicrobiaceae; genus Methanogenium. Next base: position 3,181 of record NZ_JAAAWJ010000040.1, on the reverse strand, counting down.
GGATTGCACGCACAGAATCCCTTCTTATGAAGAATCGTTCTGCACTGGAAAAAGTGCGGAAAGATATTCAGTCAAAAGAGCGGGAGGTGATGCGTCTGGAGGCACAGCAACAGGCGGCCGGTGGGACAGGCGGACGTGCCCTTGATGCGATTCTCGGGATGAGCGGGATGTATGGTACTGTTGCACAGCTTGGAAAGGCGCCTCCTGAGTATGCCACAGCACTTGATATCGCTGCTGGCGGACGTCTGAATAATGTTGTTGTGGAGACGGATGCCGTTGCATCGTCGGCAATTGCGTATCTTAAAGAGAACCGGTTAGGCAGGATGACATTTCTGCCCCTGAATAAGCTGAAGTATCATTCATTGCCCCCACTGAAGAGGACATCTTCTGCTGTTATCGATTATGCTGAGAATCTCCTTGATTTTGATCCTCTGTTTGAACCGGTATTCCGGCAGGTATTTTCAGGTACAGTGGTCGTTGACCGTCTTGAAAATGCACGGCGGATGATTGGTTCTTCCCGGATGATTACTCTTGAGGGTGAACTCCTGGAGAAAGGGGGTGCCATGACCGGTGGGTCAAGGAAGCAGCGCTCAGGAGGGTTTGGTGTTGCCGTTGGTGAGGATCTTCAGAAACTTGAAGCAGAGCTGATGGGTCTGCATTCTGAATTTAATGATCTTGAATCAGCAGTTGGCAGATATGCTGATGAAGCTGAGTCTGCACGGCGTGAGCGCAGCAGTGCAGATGATGAACTTGCCCGCTACCGGATGCTGTATGATGAGTACAGGAACCGAATCACATCACTTGCTGATGAACTGGAAGGAATTTTTAAGTCTCAGCAGGATTCCCTGGATGTATCGAAAAACGGCGGTCGTATTCTTGCAGATGTCGAGAAGGAAATTGAGGAAAAAAATACTCGTATCTCCCAGGTTGCGGGTGACATTGAGGAATTGAAATCCCGCCTGAATGCGACAAATATCCCTGCTCTGTCAGATGACCGCGAACGTCTTTTGCGCGAATGTTCGGATATTGAGCGGCGCCTTAAAAATAAGGAAGCTGACATCCATGATAAGCAGCTTGAGCGTCAGCATTTCAGAAACCGTCTGGAGGAATTTGCCGGACAGCGTGAGACTATTGAACAGCGGAACAGATCCATCGATGATGACATTTCCGGCGCAAATCGTTGTATTGCTGAAAAAACTGATGAGATTGCCTTACTTGAACAGCGGAAGCAGTCATTTTCTGATGAAATAAGCGGGCTTCAAAAAGAGCATGACAGTCTGACGGATGCTCTTCATACTGTGGAACGCAGGATTTTTGAGATCGATGCAGATATTGAAAAAATAAGATTACAGATTTCATCTCTGAATGAACGAAAGGTCACTGTTATTGAGGAGATTGAGTCTCTGAAACAGGAGGTGGGCGATCGGCAGACGGATATGACCCTTCAGGAGATTGAAAAGGGCATTGGTTCTGCTGAAAGTGCGATTAAGAGAATTGGTGCGGTCAATATGCTTGCAATTGAAGAGTATGATCGTGTCGATAAACGTGTCCATGAACGATCTGAGAAGAAAGAGGTGCTCTCAAATGAACGAACTCTTTTGATGGAGCGTATTGAATATTACGGGAAGATGAAGTATGATGCGTTTATGGAGGCATATACTGCGATTGATACGAACTTCAGGAGGATTTTTGCAGAGTTGACATGCGGTTCCGGTCAGCTTGTCCTTGATAATGAGGATGATCCGTTTGCCGGAGGGATGACATTTGCTGTCCAGCCGCAGGGCAAAAAGGTTCACCTGCTTAGTTCACTATCCGGAGGAGAAAAATCACTAACCACGCTTTCGTTCATATTTTCTGTTCAGCAGTTTATGCCGGCTCCATTTTATGCACTGGATGAAATTGACATGATGCTGGATGGCTCTAATGTGGAACGGGTCTCCACAATGATTCAGGAATTATCGACCGGTGTGCAGTCCATATGTGTCTCTCTTCGAAAACCAACAATTGATCGGGCTGATCAAATTATTGGAGTAACCGCTCGTCCGGACAAATCAACGTATGTTACCGGTGTAAAAAACAATGCCTGAAGAGCCGGTTGAAATACTTGTATCAATGGCAGAATCCGGGGAGATTGATCCCTGGAATATTGATATCGTTGAAGTAACGGACCGGTTTCTGGGTGAACTTGAGCGGATGAAGACTCTGGATCTCAGGATTTCCGGCAGAACTCTGTTTTTTGCGTCTTTTCTTCTCAGAATGAAATCTGAGTATCTTGAAGAGTCTGAAGACGATGAATCTGATATTATTGAAGACTCGTTTGAGTTGTCAGATGATTTTGAATCCGATCCGGATTTTTCATTTGATGATGTGTCAGAACCAATTGAAAGACTTGAACGAGAGATTAAACGAAGGATTGGCAGAAAGGGAAAGCGAAAAAGTCCGGTTACATTGTATGAACTGATCAAGGAACTGAAGACGGCTGAGAAGGTGGAACGCCGGAGCAGCCGCAAAAAACGTGCGTTTCCGGATGTAATCTTTGCTGCTTCCGACATTGTTTCTGTTGCGCATGAGGAAGATCTTCAGGATTTGGCAGTATCTGCGTATGCCTGTTTTGAGGAGATGTCGGCTACGGATGAGATAATTACACTCTCGTCTCTGAGTTCTGCAATGAATATGGATTATCGCGCAGTTTATCTTCCTTTATTGTTTTTAATGCTTGAAGGAAGACTGATTATATGGCAGGATGAATTTTTCGGGGATATTTACATAGATAAGTGGCGCGCAGATGCATTTGCTGAATAATTATCCAGTTTTTTTGTAATCGAAGTGTATCTGGCCCTTTGTTGTTCATCTCATGAGGTGGTGAACTGAATCTGCTACAGAATTTATTTTTCAGGTCTGGGACTGAAAGAAGAAGTGAATTAAAATAACCCTGCTGAAAATATGCAATATTCTTCAATTGATTCCTGAAATAAATGCAATATGTCCTTGATTTAAATCTCCATCTGTTTTTTGTTTTATTTCACGGTCTGGCGCCATTTGAGATGTAAATGAATATGTTTATCTCTGAGAAGTTACCACTTAGTTAGGTCGATTGTCTGGGACAAACGGGGGCACAACTGCCTTTGTTTGCACCGCAGACAACAATACAGGGAAAAATGATCCCTGCTTCCCTCCGTCG
>NZ_JAAAWJ010000004.1 GCF_009914725.1 Methanogenium sp. MK-MG | reverse complement strand
CACGGGAATGTTCTCTGGATGAGATCGCTGACATCAGCAGACAGGCGAAACGTGACGGACTGCACTGTGAGATAGAGACCTTTGTTCACGGTGCGATGTGCGTGAGTGTATCCGGCAGGTGTTTTCTGTCCGGCGAAACATTCGGTAAATCCGCAAACCGTGGGCAGTGCATACAGCCCTGCCGAAGACTCTACAAAATTACCGATGTGGAAGACGAGGACAACACATATATTCTGGGCCACAATTATGTCCTCAGCCCAAAGGATCTCTGCTCAGTCGGTATACTTCCCGGCCTGATTGACGCAGGCATCAGTTCGTTTAAAATTGAAGGGAGAATCAGGCCTCCTGAATATGTGAAAACAACCGTATCCTGTTACCGAAAGGCCCTCGACGCAATAGCTGCAGGAGTTTATACCCCCGGGCTTGTCGGCATGCTCAAAGAAGAGCTCGCAAAGACCTACAACAGAGGGTTTTCAGAGGGTTTTTACAAAGGTCTCGATACAGACTGGATCAGCCGTGGTCCTGCCGCAACAGAGTCAAAATCCTACTGCGGCGAAGTGGTAAACTATTACAATAAAATCCGGGTGGCAGAATTTGCCATCCGTGCGGGTGAGGTAAATATCGGCGACAAAATTTTAATCTACGGCAAAAAAACGTCTGCGCACTACAGTGCCATCCAGGAAATCCAGATCAATCACGAATCAGTTGCTTCCGCAGGGAAAGGAGAGAACTGCGGAATAAAAATACCGGTTCCACTCAGACCAGGTGACAAACTCTTCCGGATAACTGACTGACTGAATCTGAACCGGTCCTCATCAACAGTTTTTGGCCCTCTCTTTATTGGAGAAAAGTATTTCCACTGCAGTGTGGCCCGGATATTCCTGAGCAGCAGAGAGATCACAGCATATAAGTAGCGAATTGCCACATTTTTGGACGATGTTTTACATTTCAGGCTGTTTCTTCTCTGCGTGCTCTTCTTTGTGTTTTACCCTTGTTGATTATCTCTTCGGGGAGTCTCTCTTTTCAATATATTTGTTTTCGGGAAAATATGGCTGATTCGGCACCTTTCTTTTCTGATCAAAACCTTCATGCCGCCAAAATAGCATATCAATCCGTTATGGGCGAAGAGTTTTTCCGGGGGCCGATGTACATCCTCCTTGTTGCAGTCTTTCTTGGAATGCTGGGTCTGGGAATTGTCATTCCCCTGCTGCCAATTTTTGTTGACAATTTCGGGGCCAGCCACTTCTGGGTCGGAGCTCTCTTCGCGGGCTACGGTCTCTCCCGCATCATGTTCACTCCTGCCATCGCGAATTACTCCGACAGGCATGGCAGAAAATGGTTAATTTCGGCAGGGCTTGCACTCTATACTGTTGTATCGCTCTGTTATATCTTCGCAGGTTCGGTCTGTGAACTCTTTGTGATCCGGTTCGTCCATGGGATCGCCTCGGCGATGATCGGGCCGATCGCGATGGCCTATGTAGGGGATCTCACGCCTCAGGGGATGGAAGGGCAATACCAGGGGCGCCTCTCCAACGTGTTCTATCTGGGAATGGGAGCAGGCCCCCTGATTGGTGGTGCCCTGTACCACCTGTCAGGGTTGAGTGCGGTCTTTCTGCTCATGGCTGTGCTGTCATTTATCCCATGTTTGCTATGTATCCGGTATCTCCCTGATTCGAAACCGGAATATCATAAGTCCCCCAGTATCTGGAAGGCATTTCTCCACAGGCGGATGCAGGCTTCGCTCTTCTATCGTTTCATCAACTGCTTCCCTTATGCTGCCTTCATGGTCTTTCTCCCAGTCCTTGCGGCGAATGAAGATCACTTCTCAACCACAGTAATCGGACTGATTATTGCAGTCGAGGTGCTGTCCATGGGGATGAGCCTCGGATATTTCGGCCGACTGGTCGACCGGCACAAAAAATTCTGGTTTGTGGTGGGTGGGACGCTGCTGTTATCCGCTGGCACCCTTGTAATTCCATTCGTCAGGAATGTTTTCGTTGTCGGCCTGATTGCACTCTGCATTGGTGTAGGAAATGCAATGGCCATCTCTGCGGCAACGGCGGTGGTGGCAATCGATGGACGGGAGCTTGGACAGGGCGTTGCAATGGGGGCCTTCAATACCGTGGTCAGTATGGGAATCACCATCCCCCCACTAATATTCGGCGTAATTCTGGTATCCTGTGGCGTTGATGCCATATTCATCATCTCCGGTCTCCTCGCACTGGCAGCTCTGGTTCCGTTCTGGCTCCTCGTGGTTCGGAGCAGGAAGCGGCCGGCAGAAAGGGGAGTGAATGGATAAGGCAGTGAATGGAGACAGGGCACAGGAAGTCTGCGGGGGCACTGTTTCTCCTCTGCGTCCTCTTCTGTGTGTGTTTACCCCTATTGTTTTTTCAGATTCGGTCTCCTGATTCCGTTTTGTTGTCAGCCGGAAATCAGTCCTTCTGCGACCAGATAATCTCTTGCGATTGCCCGTGCGTCACGCTTATCAATGTCAAATTCTGCATTGAGACTGCGCATGGTTTTGTCACACTTTCCTGTGAGGTCTTTCATTCCGGTCCTAATTATCAGAATGAATTCCCCGCTGCTGGATACACGGTTTGATACCGGATGGGGCGAATAATTTGGATTTCTACAGTGCATCCTTTATTTCATAAATGGCCCCACATAAATATGGTTTTCAGAATATTTTCCATACAATTATAGACTATACCGAAAAACCGTTATGGATGGTATCTGCAGGTACAGAATCACAGGCAATCTCCCTTTTATACGTGGATGATGAACCTGCACTTCTTGAACTGAGCAAACTGTATCTGGAGCATTCCGGCACTTTTACCGTTATTACAGCAACCAGTGCGGCGGAGGCAATACGGATACTTGCAGAGGAACCATTTGATGCGATCATATCTGACTACGAGATGCCGGATATGAATGGGATCGAATTTCTCAAATATCTCAGGGGTGAAGGGAATGCCATTCCATTCCTGATCTTTACCGGCAGGGGTCGCAAAGATGTAGTCATTGAGGCGCTCAACAATGGAGCCGATTTTTATATTCAGAAAGGCGGTGATCCCCGGTCACAGTTTGCTGAACTTATCAACAAGATCAAGTACGCGGTGTCCCACCGGAGAGCAGAGGAGGCATTGCGGCGGAGTGAGGAGCGATACCGGTTCATCGCAGATAATGTTGCAGACAATATCTGGATGTTTGATATGGAATTTAACCTGACCTATGTCAGTCCGTCGGGGAAAAAAATGCGGGGTTTCACGGCTGAAGAGGATCTGGCCCAGTCCCTTGAAGAGAAGATGACTCCGACATCCTGTGAGCGGGTGGTGCGACGGTTTCAGGAAGAACTGGCACTTGAAGCAACCGGGACTGCTGACCCGAACCGAACCATTCTCTTTGAGACAGAGGAGTATTGTAAGGACGGTTCCACTGTCTGGGTGGAGAACTCAGTCCGCTGTCTGCGCGATGTTCATGGACATCCGACCGGAGTGCTTGGTGTATCACGGGACATCACCTGGCGTAAGCAGGCAGAGGAGGCCCTGTGCAAGAGTGAGGAACGCTATCGATCCCTGGCAGAGAACTCTCCTGTTGGTATTATCACCTGTGATCGGGAAGGAACCATTGACTATGTCAATCCGAAGATGCTGGAGATACTGGAGTCGCCCGGAATAGAGGAGACCCGGAAAATAAATCTTCTGACATTTCCCCCCCTGCAAGATGCCGGTCTTTCTGATATTCTGAAACGGGCTCTCGAAACGGGGGTGCAGGAAAATTCCATGCATGTCAGATACCGGTCAAAATGGGGGAAAACCATCCAGTTCAGGGGTTACATATCACCGTTCTCCGGGGATGGATCCGTTTTTGGAGCTCTGATCGTTATAGACGGAATTACTGAGTCCGGAAATGGGGAAGACACACTGCTGTAATCATTTGAATGATTTGCATTTCGTATCGTGATTGAGACCTGCCCATATGGGCTGAAGGTATTCCGTCACCTGTTTTTAAAGATTGGATTGGGTGGTCTGATGTGTGAGCAGGAAGATGTCCGGGACTTCACACGTTCATGTGTTCCTTGCTTCAAAACCGATGTAGAGTGCTGATATACTGCAGTCACATCCGGATTATCCGGGAATAATCCCCCTTGATCACATCGTTTTTGTATCTGTTCGGTATTCTGCCACAATCATTGAATAGCATACGACGGATAGTACCCACCTGAAACCGACAAACAAATGGAATGCAGATGTATGATGCGGATGCCCGCCCGTGTATCCGGAACGATGGTGGTGAAGTGAGGTGTGCGCCCTCACACCGGAGAACACCATGAGGACATCATGAATACAGACACTGTTTTTGCGGTCCACCCGGAGATTCTCCGGTTTGAACGCAAAATCAGGCACCTGACTGATGCGGAGATGACGGGCATCTTCTCTGAAGAGGGTGTTTCCATACTGACATTACATGCCGTTGACACCGGAAACGGGTTCTTCACTGTTATCCCAGAAGAGATAAAGGAGCGGATCACAGACTGCATTCTCACCCATAACCATCCGTCAGATCGTTCCTTTACGAAACGGGATCTCAAAGAGGCGTCCTTCTTCTCACTCAAAGAGATCCGTGTTGTCGGGAGAACGGGTCTGTATTCCATGAAACCGGGTGCAGGCGGGTGGCCGGCACCGCAGGTCATAGCAGACTGTTTTACTTCAATTGAAGCAGACCCTGATTTTCAGGCAGAGATTGATGATCTCAGTTCCTCTTCTGAACGATTCACGGATGCAGAGGATATTCAGTCGGGCATTGCGAGAATCTGGTCTGACCTTCTCTGCGAACGGCTTGCCGGAGCACTGAACCTGATCTATCAAAGTGCTGACTGGAGGGATGACGGCGGTCCAGCCCTACAGGTGTAGATAGATCTGGTGCCCGGTAATTTGGTAAATCTCACAATCCCGGCCCATCATATAATTTTGCCAAAATACTGTGCTCTGCCCCAGAAGGAGGTGGCTGCACTGTCAGTAATACTTGTTTGGATATGATTCCGCTCCTCTGTTCTCTCTGTCCCCCGTAGTCGCCGCTACCTATTTATAGGGCTTTCACATTATACCCCCTCAGGATAAGAGGTGATACGTCATGGGATACAGATGGAAAAATAATACCGATGTGGATGAAGCAGTTGTTGTAATTATGAACTCTCTGGATCAAAATGAGATTCTGCCCACTTGGCTGGTGCGCACCATCCAGCAGTCGATTGAGGATTCAGACCCGGATTACGTGAAATACTTCTATGAGGAAGTAGGGCAGCACGCACCGGCGGGAATGAAATTCTTTGAAGACCTCGGCGGTTCTGATTAGGATTTCCTGAATTAATCCATTTTTCTTACAGCAACCGGTACTATCAGGTGCAGTTTTGTTCTTCTTCAGCAACACATATTTCTCTGAAAAGCCCTATGCAGCACCCGGGATGATATGAAGCCTGAGGACGCACAGGGAAAAGAACGAGAACGTCGGATCATGGACGCAGTCCTTGCCAAAGCCCTCGCTCTCGGTGCGAGTGTGGCAGGTGTTGTTCCGGCACGCCTGCTCAGTGACTGCCCATCCGCACAGAGTGCCGGGCCGCAGGGGCTGGCCCGTTGATTTTGGGTCGGGTCATTGTCCTCGGGCTGTATCACGACCCTGAACACCCGGAGATGGACTGGTGGGAGGAGGGCAGAAGCACACCCGGAGACCGGATACTCTACGGGATGACAACTGCTCTCTCACGGTGGCTTCGTGAGGTGCACGGCCGGGAGGCCCACGACATACCGTATGCTGTATCTGACGGCGGCATCTATTTGAAAGATGCGGCAGTGCTCGCCGGTCTGGGCATGTTTGGGAGGAATAATCTGGTCATCGTGCCCGGTTTTGGCCCGCGGATACGCTTCCGGGCGTTATGGACAGACCTTGAAGTGGAGGCGCTGCCGCTTCGTGAATGCCTGTCGCCCTGTATCAAATGCGGCCGGCCGTGTCAGAAACACTGTCCGCAACAGGCATTTCCCGGCGGACATTACAGCCGTGAACGGTGCCTCTCCCGGATGGATGCAGACAAGGCGTCAGTTGCTTCACGAACTTCTGATACTACACAAAAAGAGTCGGTTCGGCATTGCAGAAACTGTGAACTGTTCTGCACCGCATCCTTTTTCCCGTCTCCCGTCCTTTGTCTCCGCACTGGGCGACACCAGGGGATGATAGCCCTGCAACCGGAGGATGTGAAATGAGATGAAATGTGCGGCAGTATTCGGGAGTCCACGGAACGGGAACAGTGATGCCCTCGCCGAGGAGTTTCTCCTTGAAGCAGAGAGACGGGGGGCCGTGGTGGAACGTTTCTGTCTGCGGACGATGAAGTTCAGGGGATGCATTGGATGTATGGCCTGCAAGGACGGACGGGCTGACGCCTGCATTCTTGACGATGAACTCACGCCGGTGCTTGAGGCCATCGCTGCAGCAGATACCGTGCTTCTTGCAACACCGGTCTATTTCCGTGACATATCCTGGCTTCTGAAGGCATGCCTGGACCGTTGGTACGGGTTCTTCGGCTACACTGAAGGTGAGTGTAACATGCGGATTTCTGCCGGAAAAAGGATGGTCTTTGTGGTGACGCAGAACATGCCCCGGGAACACCTGAATGATATGATGCGCAAGTACAACACGACATTCATGCAGCTCGGATTTGAGAAGATGTATCCGGTTCGCGGATGTGAGGTGGGGGATGCACCAGACGCGGTCATGAATCGTGAAGAACTCCTGACTCTCACCCGGGAAACTGCGGCTGTTGTTATGGCAGGCGGCCCGTCACCGGCAGTACTTCCTGCCTATCACTTTGGGTAACGGGAAGGGCACACATGGTTGAATGCACCATTCTGCTTTTTGATGTGTGGGACATATTCTGGCAGAATATCCGGCGGTCTGAAATGATCCTTCCTTTTTTTGTATGTGTCACCTACGGATAACGGGCCGTTTCGGCCGGGAATTGTCCGGCAGGCCGTGATGGGAACCTGCGTAATTCCCCGGTTCATTCAACGAACCGTATGGATGGATATGATCTCCGTGCAGTAAGTCATTCCTTGTTTTCAACAGAACCAGACTGCAGCAATGGCTGAATATGGAGTTTATAGGTGCCATGACAGGAGTTGCAGACATAGAATTCCTGTGTCCAGCAGGACGAACAGGCCCATCTGCCGCAGAGGGTGCACTGGCGTAACACGGTGAGGGAAAAGGTATCGTTGCAGAGATCACAGTAATGCTTTGAGAAGGAGGATGGGTCCTTATGCGGAGGTTCACCCTGTTTCCGCATCGAAGGGATGTCCCCTTTCAGGCGTGAGTAAAACAGTTCCGGTTTATGGGCCCGGTTATTCACTGCGGGTTTCTCTTTCCAAAACATTCAGACGCTCCTCCAGGCCTGCAAGGGTATCCGTCATTTCATGCCTGAATTCTTTCAGGCCATTCATCCGGTTTTCTTCTTCTGTGAGCGCCGGGTCATTGTGTTCACGAAATGTTCGTACCTGGTATGTATCCATCAGGGACCATTCTTCAACCATATGTTCAAAGTGGCGGTCCAGATACTCGTCCACCCGGCTTTCCATCGGACGGCTGATTGACACATGCCCGGATGATCCTCTGAAATAGTAATAGAGAATGAATGCGATGATTGCAATGACGATGATTGTCAGGAGAACCTCAGTTATGGTCATCGCTTCTCCTCCCTGACTTTCTCAAGCCTCTGTTCCATATCGGTGAGTTTTGCATCAGCATCCTGTGTGAACTGCCCCATCTCCCGTATGTCAGTCTCTACCAGGCGCAGACGACTCCGATAATCTCCAAAATCCTGCATCGTGCCCAGATTCCACTCTCCAATGATATCCTTCATCCTGCGGTCAAGATAGGTATTCATGTAATCGTCAAATCCTGCCATCATCTCTCCTCCACTTCACGCAGGGCCTGTTCAAGGGCAGATGCCCTGTCTTTAAGTGTGACTTTCTCCTTCTCCAGGCCACTAATATCTGTACTGACCGCATCAAGGCGGTGTTCAAGATCCTCCAGGGTAAAGCGTGTGACAAGTCCCCATTCTGATATGAGGGGTGCGATATGGGCATCAAGGTACTCGCCCAGGCGTTTATCCATAGAGGGCAGCTTTCTGTCAATGGCCTGGGGGACTGATGCCAGTGATTCGGTAAATGAGGTCTTTTGTTGTGTCCCGGAAACTTCTGTTTCATACATATTTCATCACCGGATTTTTCTCTCCTCGTCTTTTATTTTTTCAACCATATGATCCAGTTTTGTGCTCTTCACTGAATTTTCCAGCCGCTGGATTCTCCGGTCAACAGCGTTCTGTTTCGCAAAGATGTCAGCCTCCATTCTGAGATTCTCCTGGTCAAGGATGTTTATCTCCTCCAGTTTTTCCGGAGGGACACGGAAGAATGGCTGGCCCCTGTGGGCATAATCGAGTTTCATCAACTGCAGTTTCTCTTTCTCCAGTTCAATCTCTGCGAGCCGGGGTGTCACTTTTGCATCGTGTATCTCCCTGATGATGTAAAAGATAATGATGAGACCAATAAAGATGAGTATGACCCACAAAAGCGACTGAAACCACGACCACCATTCAAGAGCAAATGACTCTGTGGCCATTTTCCCACTCACTCCTCGGGCCCGGGTTCGGGTTCATCTTTTTCTTTGCCTGGCATGATCTTTGCGCTGACCTCTTTTGCGCCTTTTTCAATACTTTCCCCCACATGACCAGCCCCTTCCTGGACAGCCTTTCCTGTCCTGCCCACCTTTTTACTGATAACTTCCGTAATGGGAACTTTTCGCTGCACGTTGACCGTGTCGCCCTCCGCTGCAGCAAGTTTTGCAATATCTTCCGGACTTATTCGTATCACCCCCTTTTCGACCATTGCATCAGCGTAGATGCTGACTATGACCTGTTTTGGTTTTTCATCTTCGCTCAGAGGAATGTTATACACCTCAATGGCTTCCCCTTCTTTTACCCCAAGAAAGGGCAATACTGATTCATGGACGCGGGCCCGCCCATGGCTGGGGAATGCCCGAGTCTGGATGATTAACTCTATCCCTTCCATACGATGACGGATCAAGGGACGATTCTATTTATATCTATGCCGGATGAAGGGAACATAAGGGCAGATAATCGCCATTAAATTCGTCATTTTTGGCTGCAAATGGCTTAAATGTTGTATTTACCACGTCATCTCATTTCAGGAGGGTATTATCACGGGATATTGTTCATACTAACTTAAATACAGGGATTTTTTGAAAAAAAACGGAATTATATGGTACAACAGGAAATAGTTCTGATATTTTGTATCTGCTGAATATGATCAGCGGTCAGGTCGCACATAATGGTAGAATTTTACGGAAAACTCCTGTGTGAGAGCACCCATGTCACTATCACTCCAGTAATACTGATAGATGACCGTTTAGAGTCCATGGAATGCCGGTGATCGTATGTGTGCCTAACGGGATGTCAGACCAGCATAACGGTGCATTGGTGTACGATGCCCATCACTGTTTTTCATGACCCTGCTCTTCGGCCAGACGGAATCTCCGGAGACAGTGGTGCAGAACCGTTCATCATCTGAGATGACGCCAGGATTTTAATATGGCCCTGTTTTCCTGACACTCCTGTGCGGGTCATCACCTGCTCAGCCGACTTCACCGGTATTTGAAAGCCGGCGGTTGCATACTCTGCCTCTTCTCAGACAGGGGTATTCAAGCCAGAGGGTTGCCTGCCGTCTTTGATATAACAATCCAGAACCCTTCATCCCCGAGGATGATCTCGTACTTCGGCACGCCTATTTCATCAAGCATGATCTGGAACCGCTCCGCATTCTCAGGTGAGATGTTCTTTCGGTTAAATTCCTTCCAGTCCGGATTCTTTTTGATCATAGTAGCTGAAATCTCATCCCGCAGTTCTTTGTTGCCAAACCCGCCACCGATGTAGGTCATGCCACCGGGTTTTAATACACGATATATCTCCCGGAAGGCAGTGTGGATGTCATTCCAGAAGAACATGGATCCCCGACTGATGATGAGGTCAGCTGAGTCGTCATCAAGGGGCATGGCATGCACATCACCACAAAGGAGACGTATCCGCTCAGAGAGACCTGCTTCTTTGATATTGCGCGATGCTGATTCATGCATATCATCCGAGTAGTCCAGCGCAATGACCGAGAGGTCTGACTGCTGTGCGACAGCAATTGCCAGTGACGCCGGGCCGCTGCCAAGGTCAATACAGGTGCCTTTAGTAATCCCGGACTTCCCGATGATCTTCTCTGCAATGACCGGGTATATCGGGGCAAAGATGGTTTTTGCGATCTCATCCATATTGCGGGCGCCTTTTTTGTCGAATTTTTTCTTTGTGTCTGACATTTGGATGGTTCTTTTTGTGTATGTCCGTTCAGTGTACGAATGGAGACATACAATTTATTTGAGTTAATATTTTGGTTGAGTAAATGATTCTTTGTTGTGTGACCCCCATAAACATGATGATACTGACAGAGAGTATCAATGATGACGAGGAGTTGAGGAAAGAATGTGCAGTGGTTTCCCGTCTCATATACACGGAAATCTCTCCCGGGGACTCTAATGGAAATGTCAGAACACCGGTGTATTATGATACAAATTGCCAGAGCATCTTCTAAAAATGAATGAATCTGACCAGATCACACTTCGTATGCAACCAGTGACATGCCCAGATCTTTTTCAAGGTCTTTGATTCTTTTCAGGTCATCTTCATTCAGGTTGGAGTAGGTTGGAACTTCATAGGCCAGAAGGGTCACGCCCATCTCTTTTTCAATTGCCTTCAGCTTTTCACTGTTTTCACTTGAAATGTTTGCATATCCCATACAGATCATGATTCTCACCGTCCCCTACTGCTGCACCAACATATAAAAAACTATCTGTCGCGGGGAACGGGGTTATATGAATTGGTCTGCTACCCATACAGAACTCGTATTTTTGTATCGCATGGGAGAGACAGGACGTCTGTTCATCTTCCTTCCATATCCCCACATTCTGGATGTGGTTTATGGAACTCTATATCCTGTGGTGCGCCTCTGAGATACCAGCCAGCCTGTCACATACTCCATCATCGGAATGGTCATATACGCGTGCAGAGATGCCAGTATTTGTGTTTCAGAACCCGGAGTCCACCATAAAAACCCGCCATAAATTGTCCTGTATGAGAATCTGTCCGGAATTCTGCCCGCATTTTTTGCCATGATCATGTTCTTTCTGAATTGTCAGGCATGCAGAAACAAGTCCGGGTGGCACAATAATGCACTGATTTGTCCGTTTGTCAGTACATAATTTCACGTGGGACAGCAGGACATAATATAACAGATGAGCGTCAAGATAATATATACTATCTGAGATACAATCCCAGATTGGAGTACTTAAATGGAAAGCAGCAAGTTATACGTTGGCAATCTTACGTATTCAGTTACGGAAGCTCAACTCAAAGAAATATTTGAAGATTTTGGCGATGTTAAGGACGTCCGTGTCATTGAGCGCAAAGGATTTGGGTTCGTTGAGATGGGCACCGTTGAAGAGGCAGAGAAGGCAATGGAAGCTCTCAATGAGACCGACTTCGAAGGCCGCACACTTAGAATCGATGAAGCACGTCCTCAGAGACCGCGCACCGAATACAGAAGATACTAATCTTCTTTTTTTGCCGCTCCGGTATCCGGGACATTAACTATCGCGGATATCATTCGGTGAACATGGCAGAGGCGTTGCAACGTCAGCCGTCTCTTTACAAAAATTGTAAAAATCCCCCCCGGTAATGAGCCGGAGGCTTGTTTTCCTAGTTCACTTTATCTACTCCGTAGGCTACCGGATATTTTGCCCGCAGAGGTCACAGCAGAATAAATCAGATCTGCTCCTTTCTTTTCATTTTATTTCCTGTTGGATTTTGTTCTCGTTCCTGTCTGCGTGTAGATGATGCTTTCAAAAAGATCTGGAAGTAATTGTCACATTGACCGTGATGCACCAGAACATTGTGCATGAAGAAATACAGTATTTAGACTTTAGGTGTATCTCATAGAGAGCTTAAAAAAGAGAATGATTAGTTCTTCTCAACGGATTCCAGTGCCGAACCCAGGTCTTCGGTAAGGTTGACCTGGTAAAAATCACCCTCTGTGGGGAGAACAATGTAAAGATCAGGGGTGATATCGACTTCAATGTCCCCACTTGTCATCCGGAAGTCCAGTACATGCCCACCTGCGGTGCGGTCACCCGTGATGAAGTGAATGTGGTATCCCGGCACATTGAGGCCTCCCACAAATTCAGGTGACCAGAATCCCACGATGGTGCCGGTGGCATTGTAGAATTCAAACTCATTCTGTTCTTTTACCACCTCTGCGAGTTTCGGGTACGGCCGGGATTGTTTTGGCACGCTCCGTGTCATTACATAGTCAAACGTGCCGTCAATGCGGATGGCGTAGACCATATTTGCAGACGGAAGCCCCGATTCCAGCTGGTCTTCAAACTGACTGATATTTGCAATTGTACCAGCAGGGATGGTGATGTCAGAATCAAAGAATGTGGCAGAGACAAACGGGGTGGTTGTGGTGTCTTCAAGCGGATATGCCACACCATCCGAACAGATGACATAATACTCACCGTCCACCCCGATCAACTCCCCGTCAAGGGCATCAATAGTCCCTATGGCAGTGTCGCCGTGTTGTCTGACCTCCCCTATGGGAACAATGCCGTCATATACGCTCTGGAGGAGTGCGTTTATGGTTGATACCTGGTAGAGTGTATCACGGTCGTCTGGTGCACTGGCCTGCGGCGTATCCGTATGCATCAATCCAGGGACATAGATAAGGCAGGCAATGATGGCGATGAGAAGAATAATTATGGCAATAGGAAGTATCTGCGTAGTGCGTGACTTCATGAATATACGTACCTGGCACGTGTTTGGGTTTAATGATATGGAACTTGTCTGACGATAAAAAAAGATGAGAGGTGATGCAGACACATTCCCTGCAAAATCTGGTTTCCCGGGAAATCGTGCTCCCCGGTTGTTTTTTGATTCCGGTTACCTGCGTCCGAATCCACGGCCAAAACCCCGGCCGCAACCCCGGCCACGGCCCATGCCGAATCCTCCTCCCATACCAAACTGGTAGGCAGGTGCAGGAGTTACAGTCTCCTGCTCGCCGGCTGCTGCTCCTTCTTCTGGTGCGACTGTTCCCGCAGGGGGGCAACGCCCCATCCCACGGCCTGTCCGTGCCCCACGTCCGCCGGGCCCGGTTCCATCAAATCCTGGCATTTTTATCACTCCTGTTTTACAGATCATTATTACTCATATGTGCATAATTACTCTTCCGGTTGCGGCAGTGTTTCAGTCTTCAGATCAAAGAGAATGCAGGCATCAGGATCGGTGTGTCCACACTCTGAGATGACAATGACCTTTCCTTCTGAGAGGGCATCGGCCACCTTCCTGCGGGCGGTATGGACGTCCCGCCAGAGTGTTCGCCGGGAGACCTGCATCCGTTCTGCAGCAGATTCCTGGTTCAGACCCTCACTGTCGACCAGCCTGAATGCCTCCAGTTCTTCGGGAAGGAGGGTGACTGTCTCCTGGGGGCGCTGGCCTCTTCCACAGCAGGGGGCATAACACCGCCACATGCCTTCGGTCTCTATCATTCTGGCACGGCGTGGGCGGCCGCGTCGTCGGTTTCCACTTCCGCCACCGCAATTCATTGCGAAATCCCCATCGCAGCAGAGAGGGCCTTCCAAGATTTCTTTAGACTCTCCGCAGCCGGTGTGTCCATGCCTGCGACAGATTCTCCACGCCGTGCGGCCTCAATGACCGCCGGGTCAAAGGGAATGGTTCCGATGATCTCTATTTTTTCATCTGCACAGTATCTCCTGACATACTCTGCGCGTTCCTCGTCAAGGTCTGCTTTATTGAGCACCAAAAACATCTGGACGCCAAACTGTCTGCAGATGGTGACAAGCCGCCTGAGGTCATGGAGGGCTGATATGCCGGGTTCAGTCACAAGGACAACGGCGTCCACACCGCTGATAGCAGAGATCACCGGGCAGCCAATTCCCGGCGGCCCGTCTATCAGAAATGCCGGGACATTTGGTTCATCGTTCAGTGCGTCCTTTTTGACCTCAAAGACCAGCCGGCCGCTGGTACCGGAGCCGGGGAAGAGTTCTGCATGGAAGAGAGGCCCATGCGGGGTGTCAGAACGACAGACCTCTCCGCTTTGCCGTTCGGAAATAACGACTGCACCCTCCCTGCATACAAGGGAGCATACACCGCAGCCCTCACATTTCAGGGGGTTGATGCAAAAGATTCCGTCATCTCCCTGACTGATCGCAGAGAACCGGCAGTAAACCTGACAGATACCACATCCGACACATTTGGTCTGGTCAATGGCTGCACACTCCAGCCCCATGAACGGGCGGCATTCTGTATTTGATGTCTCTAAAAGCAGACTGAGGTTTGCTGCATCGACATCACAGTCTGCAAGAAGCAGCTTTTCATCTGAAAAGACGGAAAATCCAGCGGCGACCATGGTCTTACCGGTGCCACCTTTACCGCTCATCACTGCGATGGTCTTCATAAGATGCCTCCTGCGATAGCAACGGTATCCTCGTACAGCTGGGTAAATGCCTCTATCCACTCTTCCTTTTCGGAGCAGAGGATGGCACCCCTGTTCTGTATGGCAGCAATTTCACGGTCAAAGGGAATGGTTAAGAGAACCGGCAGTCCTTCTTCTGCGCAGAATGCAAGTGTCGATGAGTCCTCATTGTCACTCCGGTTGATGACAACTCCTGCGGGGATGCCAAATGCCTCTGTGAGGCGTGCTGCCCGCCTGAGGTCAGCAAGGCCTGAGGGTGTTGATTCGGTAACAAGAATACAGACATCAGCGCCCTCCATCGTCTCAATAACCGGGCAGGCAGTGCCGGGCGGGCCGTCAAGGACTGATACACCGTCCCATTCTCCAGCCTCTTTTGCTGCCTTAATAACAGCCGGTGCTGCAATCTCACCTTCATCAAGAATGCCTGATATCACCGTGAGGGTGGGTGTGGGCTCGCCTCGTGTGATCATTCCAATCCTGCGGGGAACCTCGGTAATGGCATCCACCGGGCAGGACAGCATGCATCCACCACATGAGTGGCAGAGATGTGCCTGAAACATCACTGATTCTGTGAGGACAGATATTGCTCCATACCGGCAGAATTCGCCGCATGCACCGCAGAGGGTGCATTTTTCGCTGTCAACCTCAGGCACCTTTACGGTTACCGGTCCTTCATCCTTCCCGCCGGGATAGAAGAGATGGACGTTCGGTTCTTCAGCATCACAGTCTATCAGATGTGTTTCCTGTGACTGTGACACTGCCCATGCGAGGTTAACAGAGACCATGGTCTTGCCGGTGCCGCCTTTGCCGCTTGCTACGACTATCTTCATTCCGGTAGTAATGGAATCGTCACTCCTTTTAGACGATACGGGTCAGTGTTCCTGCTTTGTATGCCGCATATGCCTCTGCAACGGTCTTTGCCTCGCCGAATGCATAGGTGGGGATGCCTGCGACTTCAAGGCCCTTGTTGGCATTGCCGCCGACCTGTCCGGTGACAACCACGTTGACGCCCTTTGAGACGAGCATCTGGACAACCTTTGGCCCGACACCACTTGCGTCATTTGCGCTTGTATTATTGATGACCTCGATGATCTCTCCAGTTTCATCGTTGTAGACGACAAAGAACGGGGTCCTTCCGAAGCGGTTTTCCGGAACTGATTCTGGTGAATCACCTTTTGATGTGATACATATTTTCATAACTGATATTCTCCGTCAATGAATTTTACTCATATGGCCATATATCTGTGCATCGAAACATGTCAGGTCTGTCCTCCTGTGCTGCAGTCAACTACACACGACTAAAGTTGTGGGCTTGCCCTTCCAACTCTCCACTTTAATACCAGAGGAGCGGAGTGCAACAGGCTGGTTGACAGCAGCCCTAAAAGAGATGTTTTTTGCCGTGTTGATATCGGCGTTTTCAGAATATCCACATTCCAGACATACAAATTCTGACTGATTTTTCCAGTTCTCTTTGCCGATGAACCCACACTCAGAACACTGCTTTTGTTTGGGGGCGACCATGCATCCGCAGATGCCATGATGCAGCACGTGGTCCAGAACCGTGTCCGTACAGAAGAGATGAACCGCTTGATAGATGAGTGTGGCTGTGACCCGGAGACTGCGGCTATTCTCAGAGAACAGGTGCAGGCGATGGAACAGGAGCAGGCACGCTTTGAAGGGGTGGCAGCTGCAGAAAATGGCAGACGGGGACTCTTCGGGCATCATTCCCGTTTTTTTCAAGTCACTGCTTCCTGGCTGAATAACCTCTGGATAACATGTTTTGCCTGAATCAGTAACCAGGTGCGTAAAGGATGATGACGGGATGTGCCCCATCTCTCCACATTATGTCTGTTTTTTCACCGGGCAGCTATCGTAATGAATGAACGTTCTCCAGGACTGTCCTGAAATAATCCGGTTCAAGTGTCCCTTTTTTATACCGTATGGACCGTTCGCTGATTGTCCCTCGTTTATGGATCAGGATATAGCTGTCTTCAAAGAGGTCGAGGCCGCCTTCCCGGAAATGATGGATGGAGCATTCAAGGGCAGGGCTGTCCGACGGAGGGCGGGATGTTACCGGGCAGACCTGCATATCTCCCTCTTCTGCCACAGAGAGTATCACAAGAGGACGTGGATATGTGCTGTTTCCCAGGCGGAACGGTGCAAGAATAATATCTCCCGGTCTGCAGCCTTTCATTATATCAAATCCGTTTTATGAGATGAAAAAATTCACGCATGGAGTTGGTGATGTCGGCAATGGGGTGGTGAAAACGGGCCCTGTGCCACCCGAAGACAGGCAGCATGATTTCATAAGGCTGAAATGGCTTGTTGGTCCTTATTCTTTTCAGGTATATGGGTATTCTGTGGCTGCGAGAACTGCATGACATACCGGTATCTGATAAAGAGGGTCCGGGATACTATCCGGATAATACGACATGACCAGAAGAGACAGAACCGATGTGCAGATACGCAATGCCACAAAAGACGACGTCCCCGTATTCATTGAATGGGCACGGCGGGAGGGATGGAACCCCGGCATCCACGACGGAGAGTGCCATTATGCAGTGGACCCGGATGGCTGGTTTGTGGCAGAGCAGGCCGGAGAGATTACCGGCACACTGGTGGTGACCAATTATGACTCGTCATTCTCCTTTGGGGGTTTTTATATCATCCGTGAGAGTGCCCGTGGACACGGCGCCGGCTGGAAACTCTGGAATCATGGTATGTGCCATGCAGGAGAGAGAAATTTCGGCGGAGACGGCGTCTTTGAGATGCAGAACAAGTATGCAGAGAATGCCGGCCTCATCTATGCGTACCGGAATATCCGCTGGCAGGGTATTGCAGAAGGGCGTGCACAGCCGGATCTGGTACCTGCAACAGGACTGCCCCTGGATGCACTGTCAGCGTATGACAGGCAGCATTTTCCTGCAGCTCGCAGCAGGTTTGTGGAAAAATGGATCTCACGGGATAAAACACTGGCACTGGCGTTTATTTATCCGGATGAATCCATCGGCGGGTATGGGGTGATTCGCCGCTGTTTTGAGGGATATAAAATCGGCCCGGTCTTTGCCGATACACCCGATATTGCAGAGAGTCTTGTCGATGGTCTCACTGAATCAATTGCAGGAGACGTCTTCTTCTTTGATACACCTGAACCAAACACTGCTGCGGTGGCAATGGCCCGTGAAAGACATATGGAGGAGGTCTTCGGAACCGCAAGAATGTATTCCCGGCACGTACCGGCGCTTCCGCTGCAGGAGATCTTCGGTGTCACTTCATTTGAACTGGGGTGAGAGCAGTGTCTGGTTTTTAGTAATTTTTTGAGGCCACGGTCAAATATTCAGTCAACGGGTCTGTTGTTTCCGGGATAGTGTTTGTATCCTGCAGCTACGCCGGAGGGTGACCCGGCTATCTCACAGGCCTTCTTTCATCAGATAAGTTCATTACCTTTTCAGAAGATGATAAGACTCTGGTTGTTGTAGTATCAGATCAGGGGAGAGGTGAAGATACTGGATAAACGTAGTGTGTATGATGTGTCCGGGGCAGCAGTCAGCCTCGCGGACCTAATTAAAACCGGCAATGAGGGTGAGATCTTTTGTATCGACAGCAACCCTGGATACTGTGCCAGGATATTCCATGAAAACCACCTCACTGCGACACTCTTTCAGAAGATTACGGCAATGGTGGCAAATCCGCCGGACGCGGGTATTATTAATCACAGGGAGAAGCATGGATCTGTTGTGCTGGCATGGCCGGTCTCTGTGCTCTTTGATTCGCCCCTTGGGAGCAGGAATTTTATTGGCTATAGTATGCCTCTTGTTGATACTGGCCTCTTCCGGGAAGCGCACTGCTATTATGATCCGCAGGAGTGTAGCAGGGAGTTTGGCGGTGCCTTTTCCTGGCGGTATCTGCTCACTGCAGTCTACAATATTGCAACCATAACCGATGATATTCACCGGCACGGACACTGTGTGGGTGATTTTTCCGGCAGTAATATTCTCATTGCCCACACAGCCGCGGTCGCTGTCATCGACTGTGAATCATTTCAAATTCGTGACTCCGCCTCAGGCCGGGTATTCCCGTCCGTTGCAGGAACCGGGGAATACCTGCCGCCTGAACTTCAGGGAGTGGATTTTGCAGAGGAGCACCCTGACCGGTATTATAGCGATCGCTTCGGGCTCGCGGTGATGATCTTCAGACTTCTCATGAGAGGCGTCCATCCGTTTCAGGCGGAGGGCGAGGATGTCTCTGCCCTCCCATACATTGAACAGAAGATACAGAACGGGGTGTTTGCCTTTGCCTCACCTGACAACAGTATTCACCCGCCTTCCTTTGCACCGGATTACCATATCATACCTCCGTCTCTCCGGCGTCTCTTTTCACGGTGCTTTGTTGATGGAATAACAGAACCAAACCGTCGTCCTTCTGCCGGGGAGTGGAAGGACTGCCTCCTCTCAGAAATTCTGGCAATGAAACACTGCAGAGTGAACGCAAACCACTGGTTTGGAGGCCATCTTGCGGCATGTCCCTGGTGCAATGGGGGGCAGGAGATCGTTCCGGCCTTATCCTCCGTCTCCCCGCCGTCTCTTTCTTCCCCTCTCTGTGTCCCGGATGAGACATATGATGCAACAGCACATCGCGTGCCGGAATCTGATGTGGGAGTCACGGATACACCGGCCAACCATTCTGCCATTCTGCTTCCCGAACCCCATCTGACCATGCATGATGTGGCCCGTGGAATCACCATCCCCTGCCGTCTGCCGGTGACGGTAACTGGGGATGGTCCGCTCCTGATTCATGTGACCTCTGATGTTCCCTGGATTGAGATTGCGAACGCTGCGGTCCCGGTTGAAGGTGAGGGAGGCGTGCATGTCACCCTCAATACCGGCAATATGAGTAGCAATGGATTCCAGAAGGGACGGGTACTGCTGAGTGCAGGTGACATAAGAGAAGAGATCTTTCTGTTCGTCTCCGTCCTGCCTGAGTTTTGATTTCAGCCGAAGATGAACAGAGTGATGCCGGCGGTTATCGTTCCTGCACAGAACAGGGGTACGGTGTAGTGCATACATACGTCCCGCAGACTATCGCCTGTTGTCCGGCGTATCAGCCAGAAGAAGGGATCTGTTACAAAACTGAACATCATGCATCCTGCTGCTGTCATCAGGACGAGAGGCAGGGCGGGGACGGTGGCCATGATCTCAGTTCCTGCAAGCAGTGATGCGGTGATGACCGCTGATACGACCCTTGAGCCCTGTGCGGCCTGGAAGAGGGCTGCGATGACAAAGGGTATGAGGATTGCCGGAAGGAGGGGAGTGAGTGACGGCAGGGCAGCAGCAATTCCTCCTTCTGCTGCGACCACTGCCCCAAGGCCGCCTGCACCGCAGAGATCAAAGATGATGATGCCGGCATGTTTCGTACCTGATTCCAGTGCCGGAACGCGGGATGCTGCCGGCGAGAGGATAATGGCGCCGCAGAGACCTGCAAATAGTGCGATATTGATGTTTGCGAGAATGGAGAGGGGTGCGATGATGTGGCCGACAGCAAGACAGGCGACCGGCAGAATAACCGGAATCCATGCCTGCCTGCGACTGCCGGGCGCTGTTTCTTTACTATTCGGGCTGCTAATGCTGCATGCATGATTTCGCACGGAGAGGTATGCAACAATGATGAGTGCAATGAGTGAGAGGGGCAGTGCGACCTGCAGGTAACTGCCGGCGACAAAATCCCCCGGCTGCAGACTGTTTGTAATCGCATAAGTGACCGGAAGAGGGTAGATAAAAACAAACGATATGACTGACCCGCATGCGGCTGCATAGTAAAGTGAAGTGGTGCAGTGCAGTCTTCTGCGGATACCCGCAAGCACCGGTGTGAGGACGATAAAGGGTGTGATGCAGCACATCATCGGGACTGAGAGCAGGTAGCCGGAGAGGGCGGCGGCGGAGACCGGCCGGTGGGCAAACCGCCCGATATCCTCCACAATGCGTTCTGCACCGCCGTCTCTGCTCAGGAATTTGGCGATGACGGATCCACAGTATACCGGTATCCCGAGGAGCGCAAAGAGTGCCCCGGCACCGCCCGTAAATGCCAAAACCGCACTCTCGCCCATGCCGGTGAGCAGTGCAAAAAACAGGGCCCCTCCCGTGAGGGTGATAAACGGCGGGATGGCATGCCTGGAGGCCACGACGGCGATTATCGCAATTGTAAGAATGAGTGCGATTATAGGGGCCATCTCATGTTCCCGACATGGCGCGCCTTCGTATCCGTTCCTCTGCACAGTCACAGTATTCCGGGTCTATATCAAATCCGATGTAGTGCACACCGAGGGTGACGCATGCAAGGGCGGTATTACCGATGCCCATGAAGGGGTCACAGACGAGGGTATCAGGGGTATGTCCGTGCAGGCGGATGCACATCTCCGGAAGTTTCTCCGGGAAACTGGCGGGGTGCGGGCGGGATGAACGGATAGTTTTGTAGGGAATAAACCAGACATTGCCCCGGTCACGCAGGTCCTGTGTTGCCTGTTTCCAGCGGCCGATATTGGTCTTGTCCTGATATTTTACCCCGACTGCAAGTTTATCCAGTTTTGTTGTGCCTGCCGGGGTGAAATGGAAGATATGTTCATGGCACTGGCTCAGAAACCGGTCAGAATTTACCGGCTGATAGTGCCCGACTGATATGTCATCCCTGATGGCCCCATAGTTGCCTGCGTCTTCCTTTGCAATGGAGACAGACTTCACCCAGTGTATCACATTCTGGAGGATGTAATCCTCCCTGAATTCCTGCATGACATCATAGGGCACCCATGGTTCACGGGGTTTTCCGCCGACATTCAGAAAAAAAGAGCCGTCATTGCGAAGGATGCGGCGTGATTCATGCGCTATGCGGTGCATCCAGTCCAGATATTCGTCATAGGGCATGGTGTCATCATGGGTTGCATATGGTTTGCCTATATTGTAGGGAGGCGATGTGACAACGATATCCACAGTGCCGCTTTGCATCAGTTTCATGCCCTCAAGGCAGTCCATCCGGTAAATCCGGTCAGTCTCAATGTATGACGGCATATTCATGTACACGCCCGGTTTCTGTCTGGTATATTTTCCACTCATCAGATTTATGAGACATGATCGGTGAATGCCTGCCCACAAAGAAAGGTGGAAGTATTTTCAGAAAGAAACATGTCTCCAGGTGAGAGAATCTCAAAGGCAGTGCTTCATAGACAGCTGAGTGGACTGGAAGAGGAGCGTGAGCTTCTTGAAGAATATCCGATGGGTGAGTATGCTGAGATCGTCCGCGAGACCGGTTTTTCCTGCACATGTTGCGGCCGCTGCTGCACGAAGGCAGTCAATGACCATGTATTTTTACTTGATGAGGATCTGCACCGCATCAGAGAAGCACATCCGGATGTAGTGGTGCCTGCACCGTATTTTGAGGCATGTGACCAGAACGGCCGGTTCTTTGTGTCCGGGTATGCCCTGAAGACAAAGGACGGAAACGTCTGCACGTTTCTTAACGAATCCGGCTGGTGCCGTATCTATGCAGACCGGCCCTTAATCTGCCGGGTATATCCATATATGCTGCATCGGGAGGCGGATGCATCCGGAGACCTGCGCCTGTGCCATATCTCCGGCCTGAACACCCATGGCGAGTACCAGGTGCCCATGACCACTGAAGACGCGTCAGCAGCGGCAGAAGAGACAATACGCTACGAAAAGGAATACCTGGATCATCAGATCCTATTCTTCCGGGCACTCATTGTTCTTTTTGAAGAAGAGGGGCTCCGGTATGTCCGCCGGACATATGATCTTGCGATGCAGAACTTCTGCCACGGTGAAGCAGTGCCGGTCATGGTCTTCTGCAATGGCCGGTTTGAAGAGACGTTTGTCTCCCGTGATATGTATTAACCCGGGATAGCAGCCGGGATATGCATCCTTTTTTATCTGCCTCCCTGATTATGTAGAGATGGGTAAACGTTCACGTCAGGGGAGGATTGGCATCTTTGTAGTGCTTGTTGCGAGTTTCTTTGGCGCACCGAATTACACTGGGGACATTTGGCAGTTTGTGCCGTCCGGGACCGGCGACCAGGACGATGAATATACCAGAACCACCGGTGTATTCCGGTATGGTGAGAGGTTTGGCGTCAGATGTATAGTAGCTCCTGGCTGAAGAATACTTTCACCCTGCCCGGCGGGTGTTTTTGAACAGAACCGGTCAAGTAACAGATGGGGATGAGAACACCCCCATTCAACACCTCCGCATGCGAGGGGAATTCACCGCAAATCAATTCCTCCCGTATGATTTAAGTCTGCTCCAGGCTTCAGATTCACTTATCATTTCTTTTATTTTTTCCCTGGCATCTTTTTGGTATAGGTGCGGGATGATTCCGGATGCATGTATCCGGCAGAAACCCTGGTGTACACAGAAGTGCGCAATATCCCGTAATGGATAGAAACATCTCTGTAATGTGTAATGAACAGTGCAGAAGACGGGTTTGATTAAAAAAACGGTATGTGCAGGAGTGTCCCCTGCAAAAAAATGAGAATACGAGCCATCCCGGCCGTATTTAATTTCTGAACAAAACCTGTATACCACAGGATTCAGCTTCGAAGAAATCTTTACAGAATTCTCCCATGATCTCGGGAGGGTATTCCTTGCAGCTGAAGATATCAAGGTATGCCGCGTTTGTGTCATTGGCAAAGTGGCCTGATATCAGCGAGGTTTCAATCAGCTGGGTCATGGAATATCCGGCAACCCGCTCATTTGGACCGAAATGGACGACCTGTGTTTCACCAAATGGTTTCATGTCAATGAGTTCACACAGCTGTGCTACGAAATCACGAATCTTTTCCGCATCCCGGATTATTTCCGGGTTACATTTCTTAAGGTCGACTGCGGTCGCAAGACCCCAAGCGTCTGACTCTCTGAATTGTCTGATGATCCCCTCATCAGATGTGGATACTACTGCTACCTGTTCCATGTCTGCTCCGACATAATGTTGTATTAATACATCATTTAATTGAAGATTTAATGGTTTGGTTGATTATATTCGTGCAGAAATCTGATTGATCAGATAATTGGCATTTAAATCAGATTCTATCGCCTTAATATCTTTATTTTTTGAATTGATCCAATTAACGCATGTTTTAATTTTCAATTTACATTATGAAATTAACTCAATATATCTAATTTTGCCATAAATGAACCCGTTACGCCCCACAGTGTTTTAAATTGCCGGCGGCAGACAGGGGATATACAGGCGGGTGCCGGGATTCATATGCGCAGATCAGGGTGCATGGTGTGTGCATTCGTGGTTCTGTACGGGGTTTTCAGGAGTGGTTCCGGGAGGTGCCGCACATAAAGAACATATGAGTAATAAATGGATGGGAGGGTAAAATATCAGAAAATATGCACAGACTGTGCCATCACGGTAAGATATACCGTGTCGCCGATCTCTGCACCAAGGGAGTACCATCCCTGCCGGGTAACTGCAGCAATAAAGGGCAGGCCGGTATCTACGGCAATCCGTACCATCGAGCCGTTGTCTGCCACATCGGTGATGGTGCCTGCAAAGGAATTCCGTGCGGTGGACTCAACTCTGGTGCAGGAGACCATGATGTCTTCCGGCCGGATGGTGGCTGTGACATCGGTATTGCCCGCGCAGAGAGACGAACAGATGAGGTGAGGGCCATCTGTTCCTTTCACTGTGATCTCGGAAAGGCCGTCTGTTACCATGCAGGTGCCCCGGAAGATGTTCTGCACACCGACAAACTCTGCAATAAACTCAGAATTAGGGTGCCGGAATACCTCGTCGGATGTCCCGACCTGCATGATTTTTCCCTGGTGCATCACTGCCACCCGTGAGGCAAGGGAAAATACCTCCTCAAAGTTATGCGTGATGTGGATGATTGTTGTTTTATAAGTGGCATGCAGGCGTTTTAATTCAATCCTGAGGCGCTCACGCGTCTGGCCGTCCAGTGCACTCAGGGGTTCGTCCAGCAGCAGGATGGAGGGTTCGAGGACGATTGCCCGTGAGATTGCCGCACGCTGTTGTTCTCCGCCGGAGAGGGTGTTCGGGTAGCGGTGGAGCAGGTGTCCGATGCCAAATATTTCTGCCACATCCCTCACTTTCTGCGCAATCTCGTCCGGCGGAAGTTTCCGGTTCTTCAGGCCAAATCCTATATTCTCCTCAACCGTCAGGTGGGGGAAGAGCATGTAGTCCTGGTAAACCATCGTGATGTTTCGTTCACGGGGAGGCACAAAGGTCACATCGCGGCCATCGAGGACGACGGTGCCTGAGTCAGGGGGGTATACCCCGGCAATGGTCTCCAGAAGAATGGTCTTGCCGGCACCGGTGGGCCCGATGATGACAAAGTACTCTCCGTCTTCGACTCTGAGGGAGACATCGTCAAGGATGAACTCACCTAAATCTTTTGAAATATGTTCTATCGTTAGCATGATGTTCACCGGTTTTAGAATTTCGCCGATCCTCCGAAGTATTCAAAGACATAGAGGGATACCAATGATATCACCATAAGAATGATTGCAGCAGATATGGCCATCTCCAGCTCACCGCAGGACATGTTTAAAAAGAGCGAAATGGGCAGTGTCTCGGTCTTCATCCGCGTTGCACCGGCAATCATCAGGGCGGCACCGAATTCACCGATGCCTTTTGCCCATGTGATAACAGCGCCTGCGAGAAATCCATTGACTGCCATTGGAATGGTCACCCGCCAGATGGCCTGGAGGTTGGTGCACCCGAGTGTACAGGCCACATATTCATACCGGGGGGAGATGTCGGTGAATGTTGAACGCATAATCCGCAGCATAAACGGCATGTTCACGAAGAACTGGGCGATGATAATTCCAAGGGGGGTAAAGACAAAGACAATGCCTATTGATTCAAGGAAATCGCCGATGGGAGTTGTCCCAAAGAAGAGCAACAGTCCCACACCTGCCACAAGCGGGGGCAGGGCGAGAGGAAGATCAAGAATCGTGCTCACGAAACTTTTTCCCCAGAAATCATACCTGGCCAGTGCATAGGCTGCGGGCACTGCGATGAGTACGCACAGAAGAGTGGATATGATGGATGTGACAAGGCTGAGGTAGATTGCAAACTGAATTTCCTTACTCATCAGTGATTCAACCACTGCGGCAGGGTCAGGGTGCGTCACCACAAGGAGCAGAAGGGCGATGATAAAGCCAGTGAGCACAAGGGCCACTGAGATGCTAATGACCTTCACCCAGTTTCGCCGCAGGTCACTTTTCATGCTTAGCCCTCCCCTTGTCCCTGAGTCCTTTCGGGGTGGCATTCCATGCACCAATGTCGTCCATGTGGGTATTGTCCACCCATCCGTTTTCGACCTCCTCTCGGTGGTCAAACTGGTGCACATACGGCTTGATGTCAAGAATCGGTGTCCCATCAAGGATGTCCACCTGCTCTATCTCCAGTATGTTGTCGTGCACGTCCAGAAGTCTCACGATAGATAGTCCAATGGGGTTTGGGCGGTTGAAGTGGCGAATGGCAAAGATGCCGCGTTCTTTCTCACCGTCCAAGAATGGCTTCTGGGTCAGGTTCTTCCCGGTTGCACGGTCAAAGTGATATATTAAGATCAGGTGTGAGAAGGATTCGATGTCACGCAGACCTTCTGCGAATTCCTCAAATACTTCCACCCGGCCCCGTGACGGGTTAAATATCCCCTGAATCGGGGTGTTCTCATGTTCCGTGTGTTCGGAGTGGATAATTCCAATTGGTCTGAATACGATGTCTGTCATACTTATTTGCCTCTCATCTGATTTTTGTTTGATTCAGTTTTAAAAAATGAATATTCAGGCATCCCCGTATTTTGCAGACGGGTATGTCTCAAATCCGTGCTTTACAAAGATGGCCTTGCCTTCGTCTGATGCGATAAAGTCAGCAAATGCCTGTGCTTCTGCCGGTTTGTCGGAGAACGTCAGGGTGCCCACCGGGATGACCTTGACAAACCCTTCCTCATGGGGAATGTCTACCTGTTCGACGTCTGAGTTGCCGAGGAGGTCTTCCCATATGATGGCGGCATCTGCCTGGTCCATGTTCATGTATACAAGAAGTTCGTTAACGGTCCCTGATCGCACAACGATGTTGTCCTGCAGGTCATCCCAGAGGCCTGCCTTCTCATAGATTTTCTGGGTGGCTTTTCCGACAGCATTTCCAGTTGGTTCACCTATGGCAACCGTTACACCATCCTCGGTGAGGTCTTTGAGGCTGGTGATATTCTTCGGGTTGCCGGGTTCTACTGCTATGGCCAGCACGTGATAGACGACATCCTCACTGCTGTTGATAAATCCCTTCTCTGCTGCGGAGTCGATGTATGCCTTTGCACCGGGCATGTAACAGTCCCCTTTCTGTAGAAGTTCCATCTGTGAGAGCAGCTGTGCTGAGCCGCTGTACGTGTATTTAATCTCAGTGCCGGTCTTCTCCTGGTAGACCTGTGCAATCTCGTCCATTGGATCGCGCAGTCCTGCGCCGGAGTAGACAATCAGTGATTTGTCTTCGGTGGTAATCTGTCCTCCATCCGGAGTAAGTGATGCCTCGGATGTGCATCCGCATACCATACAGAGGCAGAAGGCTGCAATGATGGCAGCGAATGCCCAGTATTTTTTACTCATATGTTCATTAACTGGGCAGTGGGTTTTTAAAAGATGGTTGATTTGTGAGTGTGTTAATCATGTAAATTAAATGTATTTATAATGTGTTTTCTGACACCCGGGGTTCATATAATGTCCGAAAACGGACAGGTTCAGACGGATGGAACAATTTTGACCTGTACGAGGAATTGAGGATGGTATCTCTGTCTTATATCAGGGGAGAATGGTATGGTCAAAAAAAATTGAAAAAGAGTTATGCATCCCCGTATTTTGCACAGGGATAGGTTTCGAATCCGTGCTTCACAAAGATGGCCTTGCCTTCGTCAGATGAGACAAAGTCAGCAAATGCCTGTGCACCCTCTGGATTCTCTGAGAATGAGAGCGTGCCGATGGGGATCACTTTGATGAATCCTTCATCAACCGGAATGTCGACTTTGACAAGGTCTGAGTTATCGAGTAAATCTTCCCAGATGATAGCAGCATCTGTCTGATCCATGTTCATGTATACCATGAGTTCATTGACCGTGCCGGACTGTACCACGATGTTGCCCTGTATGTCTTCCCAGTAACCGGCCTTCTCTAGCATCTTCTTTGATGCCTTTCCTACGGCAGGGCCTGTCGGTTCGCCGATTGCGACACGGACGCCGTCTTTTGTCAGGTCATCAAGGGTGGTGATATCCTTCGGGTTGCCGGGTGCCACAGCGATGGCAAGCGCATGGTAGACGGTCTTCTTGCTGGAATTGATGAAACCCTTCTCTGCTGCGGAGTCGATGTATGACTTTGCACCGGGCATGTAACAGTCGCCTTCCTGGAGAAGTTCAATCTGTGAGAGCAGCTGTGCTGATCCACTGTACGTGTATTTAATCTCAGTGCCGGTCTTTTCCTGATAGACCTGTGCAACCTCATCCATTGGTTCACGTAGGCCTGCACCGCAGTAGACGATCAGGGATTCAGCTGATTCAGAGACTCCTGCAACAGGGGTGGTGTCTGCCGGTGTGGCCTCGGATGTGCATCCGCAGGCCATACAACAGGCAAGTGCTACGATTAAGAGCACTGCCGGGAGATATTTACGACTCATATGTTCATATGTTTGATTTCCTGAATAAAAAGGGGGTTGAATGGTTTCAGGGTTAAATAGATGACATTTACCTGAGTTCTCATCCGGAACGATGGTTGCAGGGTAATGATCCGCCGGTGACAGATGTATGAATATCTCTGATTAAGTTCGCATAATTCCCACATCAGTGGGTTTTTCACCCTCCAAAATAGTTGTGTCCTCTTTGTTCGTCCGGATAGTGCACCTGTTGGAAAGGATGTCATCTCCTTTCATGCATTCCCTGCGGGATTTCTATAGGGAGCATATGCAGATCAATACTCCGTGCATCCTGGATGTGAAACAGGTGAATGTATGCCATGCCTGTGGTTCACAGGATTGATTTTTACTGTTTTTTCCTGAGAATAATCATTGATCAGGCTCTGGATGATATGGATGGCCAGTTCCGCGTCGGAGACGCCATGGGTGGGGATCCCGCAGCTCCTGCTGAACTGCATGAGTTTTTCTCTTGATACAATGGCGATGCAGTCAGAGTCTATATCAACACTCTCCAGAGGCATCTGTTGTATTCCCTGGGAGATCTTTTCTTCATTTTCCATGAAATTCCAATGGAGACACTCAATATAGTTCCTGATGTCAAGAGGCGGTATAATTCCTGCATCTGACCAGATCTCATGCGTCCTGTGGTCTGAATAATGGGGAATGGTAATTGTAGTGGGTATGTCTGGTGTGGTCAAATGGACTCTCTCCTCACGGTGGCCATACATACGTTGATGATTGTTTGATATATACTACCTACAACTATGGGAGTTGCAGATGTGGATTCCATTGTCCCGACCCTTCAGTCTCTGGGATTTACCGGGTATCAGGCAAAGGCGTATGTGGCACTTGTGGGATTTGGCATTGCCACAGCACGCGAAATTCATGAGAAAAGTGGCGTCCCTCATGGAAGAATTTATTCTGTTCTGAAAGGTCTGGCAGACAAGGGATATGTGAAGGTGCAGGAAGGCACGCCTGCCTATTATCAGGCGGTTAATCCAGGAGAGGTGATCGGTTCTTTAAAGGGGACATTCAATGAACAGATTGATGCATCCATTGCAACCCTGAGTAAACTGCATTTTGAGACAAAGTTAGAGACACCATTCTGGTCTATTCACAGTGAGTGGGGAGTCAGAAACAGGGTGAAAACCCTCATACTGAATGCAAAAGATGAGATTATCATCTTCGCTGACGATCCTGAATTTCTACGCAAGACTATTCCTGAAATAAAAAAGGTGCACAAACGGGTGAATGTCACCATTCTCTCCGAAAATAAAGAATTTCACCGGAACATACGCCTTCACGTACATGAACCCGGTGAGAGACTGAACGCTTTTTTCGATGAACTTCAGTCTGTGGATTTACCGGGAGATATTTCCATACGAGAACATGAAGATCAGTTTTTCATGATTGTAGATGGGAGAGAGGCGATCTCAGTTTCAACCTCTCCCGGGAAAATCCTCGGAACGGTCATAAAAATGCCGGTTATGTCGTTCATGATGGCAACACTCTTCAAACTTCTCGACCCTGCTATCGGGACCGGGCTTCCCGATTCACTGCGCCAGGATGATCCGGGAAAAAGATGAGAGTAGTATGGATATTGTGATGCAGTATGTGGAAATATTTTGACCGGACTACCATGTGTCTTCTCTCCTGCCCCCATGAATCAAAATGCTGCGATGATCTGATCCACGAATGCATCCACATCCGGGTTCTTATCTTCACAGCCGAAGGGGTCCCTGATCACAATTCTGGATTATTTTAAATATTCCCTAATATTTATGCGACTGCAAATTCAAACTCCACCGATAGGCTCAACGATTTGTTTCATGAATGCAGCCGACCGAATAAATTGCTGAATTACGAATCCGCGCAATGAACAAACAGAGGATACGGAAAAAAAGAATTAGTCACCAATCATACGAATCGCAAATAGAATTCAATAAAGGCATAAATCATCAAAAGAACAACAAAATAGCTTCAATATGCTGATATGGGGATTCGAACCCCAGTCGTCGGCGTGAGAGGCCGACATGATTGGCCGGACTACACTATATCAGCAATGTAGTGGTGCCTACTAAGATAGGTCTGATTCTTACTTAAATATACGCATTTGACATTTGAGTTCTGGTCGATCCGGCCAAACCTGCTGAATCAACCGACCTCCCGATGACAACCCGTTCCTGTCTGTTCCTCCTGAAAAACACCCACCCACTCTCCGCAGGGGCGAAATACTTAATGACTGGCGGGGATATCAACACACAGGAGGGGTTGTGTGCCATTCCAGGAAATAGTCCATATCCAGGAGGCAGAGGCAGCGGCGCTTGCGGTAATCGAACGGGCACGCGCTGAGGCGGATGCCCGCATCAGTCAGGCTCATGCCGATGCCCGGTCGGCTGCAACAGACGCCAGAGAGCGGGCCGGGGCTGAAGTGGCGGCACAGATCACCGCTGTGGAAGAAGAGGCGGCAGCAGAGGCAGCGAGGATTCATGCGGCGGCAGCAGAGGAGATCGCAGTTATCCGGGAAGTGACCGACGCCAGGCTTGATGAGGCCATCACTTTTGTTATTGGGGAGGTGACCGGGTATGCTCAGACCCGCTGAGATGGTCAGGCTCACCGTGGGGGTGCACGCTGCCGGGCGAAATGCGATGGTCGCCGCCATGCACGAGGCAGGGGCCGTTGAACTACGACCTGTCGCTGATGAAGCACAGCTCCGCGAGCTTGTCACTCCGTGCCGGCGGTCACCGGCCATCCCTGACATTGCCGGGGCCCGGTCCCGTCTTGAACGGGCCGTTGAGATCCTTACGGCAATCACCCCGGAGAAAAACCCGGTTGTCGCACTATTTTCCCCTCCGACAGATGAAAAAATATCATTTCCTGTCACCGATGCCGCATCTGCCCTCGAAGAAGCGGTTCGTTTCTCAGAGATAACAGACACCATACTTGCCCTGCATACCCGTGATACTGCCGCAGCAGAACGCCTGACACGGCTGGAAGAGGAAGAGGGAATGCTCCGCCTGCTGCTTCCGTTTGGCATCGAACCCGGCCGGTTTGGCAAAGCGGGCCTTCTGGAGGTACGGGCCGGCATCATCCTGGCCAGTGAATGTGCAGATATTGAGGCACATCTGAGAGAAGGGATGCCCGGGCTTGCTGTGCCATTTCTCCTCTGCGGCGCAGGAGACCGACCGGCCACCGTCGTCACCATCACGCACCCGGATGCGTCAGCAGATGCAGACCGGGTGCTCCGGGCACTTGCATTCCGGGAGTTTGCCCCGGAGACGACTGAAGGCACGGCATCAGCAGGCATCACAGCCATACAAGCCGAACGAAACCGGCTCCAACAGCAACAAAAAGAGATCCACACCTCCCTTGAACATCTGGCACTGACCCATCTTATGCCGCTTGAGGCGATGGCAGAGGAGCTGAGAGTCATGCGGGAGCGTGAGGATGCCTCCCCTCTCTTTGGAAAGACCGGTTCTCTGACGGTCATGCAGGGATGGGCCAAAACACGTGACCTGCCGCGCATACGGGCACTCTGCGACCGTTCAGCAGGCGATCTTTCCTTCTGCACCGCAGCACCTGCAACAGGCACAGTGCCGTCGGCCTTTGACCACCCCCACTGGCTGGCACCGTACGGGTTTCTCACCGCCATGTTCGGGATGCCGGCGTATGGCAAAATAGATCCCACACTCTTCCTTGCGCCGGTACTCGTTCTCACCTTCGGCCTCATGCTCGGCGATGCCGGGTATGGCATCCTTCTCTTCCTCATCGCAGCCCTGCTCCTCCACGGGGCCGGGCATACACAGGGAACCACCCGCGACCTTGCAATTGTACTCTGTGCCTGTGGTGTGGCGGGCACCGTCTCTGGTCTCCTGATGGGAAGTTTCTTCGGCAACCTGCCGGCCTTCTTCGGCATCACACTGCCGTTTACGGTCATCGAACCTCTCAATGATCCTCTTTCTCTTCTCCTTCTGGCGCTTGCCATCGGCATCGCCCACCTCAACCTCGGTTTTGTGATTGCTGCATCAGAACATCTCCGGTGTGGTGAACGCCGACAAATGCTCTATTCTGAATGCACCTGGTTTCTGCTTCAGCCCTGTGCGGCAGTTCTCATTCTCTCGTTCTTTGGGTGGGCCACATTCTCATCCCTCACCACCACACTCGCCTGGGTCGGTGGTGTGGTTGCTATCATTGGTATCCTGAAAGATAACGGTCCGCTCGGTTTTTTCTCTCTCACCGGCTACCTCGGGGACTGGCTCAGCTATACTCGTATCCTTGCACTTGCCCTTGCCACGGGCGGCATTGCAATGATGATCAACATCCTCTCGGGGATGATTATGGGAATCGGCCCGGTCTTTTTTATCGTTGGCATTCTCTTTGCTGTTGCCGGGCATGCGGCAAACCTGGTCCTCCAGTGCCTTGGGGGATTCATCCATGCACTCCGCCTCCAGTATGTAGAGTTT
Organism: Methanogenium sp. MK-MG; assembly: GCF_009914725.1. GTDB lineage: Archaea > Halobacteriota > Methanomicrobia > Methanomicrobiales > Methanomicrobiaceae > Methanogenium. The sequence goes on along the minus strand of NZ_JAAAWJ010000004.1, from coordinate 29,979 downwards.
TTCGGGCGGTTCTTTGACGCAGGCGGGAGAGCGTTTTCCCCCTTTGCAGCACAGCGGACACATACGATGCCGCAGGAGGAATGCGATGGTCGTTGATGCAGGTACCATTCTTGCCGTGACCGGAGCCGGTCTTGCCGTCGGTCTCTCCGCCATTGGCTCAGGCATCGGTGTCGGCATCGCCGGTGCCACCGGTGCTGGTGTCATCGCGGTCCGGCCGGAGAAGTTTGGGCGGGCACTGGTCTTCCAGGCCGTGCCTCAGACCCAGGGCATGTACGGTCTCCTTGTCGCGGTTCTCATTCTTCTTTCAACCGGTGTCATCGGCGGCGGGGGCGGGGCTGTGCCCCTTCCCCTCGGCCTTGCCGCAGTTGGTGCGGGCCTTGCGACCGGCATCTCCGGCTTTTCGGCGATTGGGCAGGGCATTGCGGCATCCGCAGGCATTGCCGCCACCGCCGAGCACGACTCTGCAATGGGCAGGAGCCTGATCTTTGCCGTCATCCCGGAGACGCAGGCGATATACGGCCTCCTGGTCGCCATTCTCATCATGGCCTTCAGCGGACTTTTGACCGGGGACGCGGCGGCGACCGAAGCGACCGGCCTTGCCGCCATCGGATGCGGTCTTGCGGTGGGCATCGCCGGACTCTCTGCCATCGGCCAGGGCATCGCCGCTGCGGCAGGGTCTGCTGCCTCCGCCGAGCATGAAGAAAGCTTTGGCAAGAGTCTGGTCTTCTCGGTGATACCGGAGACGCAGGCGATATACGGCCTCCTGGTTGCCATCCTTATCATGGCCTTCACCGGCATGATTGCCGGAGAACCGACCCGAAATCTTGCCCTCGGCTTTGCCGCCATTGGGTGTGGGTTTGCCGTCGGGCTTGCCGGCATATCCGCCATCGGCCAGGGTATTGCCGCTGCGGCGGGCACGGCGACAACCGCCGAGCATGAAGAGAGTTTCGGGAAGAACCTGGTCTTCTCGGTGATACCCGAGACACAGGCGATATACGGCCTTTTGGTTGCCATCCTCATCATGGTCTTCACCGGCATGATCACCCATGACATCACCGCCACTCTTGCCGCAGGGTTTGCCGCCATCGCCTGCGGATTTGCCGTGGGCTTTGCAGGCATATCCGCCATCGGCCAGGGCATTGCGGCATCAGCAGGCATTGCAGCCACCGCAGAGAAAGAGGAGATGTTCGGGAAGGCACTGGTCTTCACCGTCATACCGGAGACGCAGGCAATATACGGCCTTTTGGTTGCCATCCTTGTGATGGCCTTCACTGGCATGATCACCCGTGATGTCACGGCAACGGCTGCAGCAGGCCTTGCCGCCATCGGTGCCGGGTTCGCCGTCGGTCTTGCAGGTCTCTCTGCCATCGGTCAGGGGATGACTGCCGCCTCAGGCATCGGCGCCACTGCACAGCGGCGTGATGCGATGGGGGCAAGCCTCGTCTTTGCCGTAATGGCAGAGACCTTTGCGATATTCGGGCTCTTGATCGCTGTGTTAATCATGTTCGGCATCGGGCTCTTCGGGGGTGCGTGAATGGGTGTGGAAGAGATCATTGCACGGATGAATGCAGATGCAGCCGCAGAAGCCGCCCGGATACTGCATGCGGCAGAAGGTGAGGTGTCCCATATCCAGCGTGAGGGCGAGATCGCAGCAGAGGCGGCATACACCACCATCTCTGCTGACGGCAGACAAGAGGCGGAGAACCGGCGGAGAAAGATTCTCGCACGGGCACAGCTCGCAGCACGGGGCGGAGTGCGGAAGGCACGGGAGGAGGGCATCACCCGGTGCTTTACCGGGGCAAAAGAGCACCTGGCTCTCCTTCCCCACATGCCTGTGTATACTGATGTGCTGCGCCACCTGATCGCAGAAGGGCAGGAGGTCATCGGGCAAGGAAAGCACGAGGTGCTCTTCCGGGAGGAGGATCAGGATGCCGCAGAAGCAGCACTCGTGGCATTCCCGGACGTCACCGCTGCCCTGCTGCGTGAGGAGAGCACAGACCGCAGCGGTGGCGGAATTGTGGTCACCTGCCGGATGCACCGGTGCGACCAGCGTTTCTCTGCCAGATGCGAACGGATGCGGGGGCGCCTGACCCGTGAAACAGCGCATATACTCTTTGGCGGCCATGACTGACATCTCCCTCTCATCCATATTCTCCGGCCTGCTCTCCGGGGACGGTGCAACAGCACTCCTCGTTGCGGCCCTCGCCATATCCATCCTCATTGGCCTGATGCTCGCGGCATCGGCCGGATACTTTCGCATCATCCTGAATATTGCGGTCTTCGCCCGGCCGGATGCACGGGTGCGGGCGATTGGCAATCCGATGGTGGACCCGGTGACGGTTGCAGTCGTGCGTGAGGCACATACCCTCCACGATCTCTTTGACCGCTTCCGGGCCGCCGGCCACACCTTCCCGTCGGCAGGAGAGATGGATATTGACATCGCAGAACAGGCCATCCGCGGGTATTATTACGGGAAGGTGATGAGCCTCAGTGAGAATGTGCCGGACAGTGTGCGCCACTTCTTTGCGACATACGGGGGGATGCTTGTTGCACGGGAAGCCGCATGGATTATTATGGGCAGGGCCGGGAATGTCTCTCCCGGAGACCTTGAGCAACAGACATCTCCCGCAGGGTCGTTAACACCGGAACTGGTCCACAGGGCGGTCCATGCCGCAGGGCCTGAGGATGCGCTCAACAGGTTTGCCCAGACACCCTTCGGACCGGTGCTTACCGCCGCATACCGCACGGCATCAGGTGATCCTGCCCGTTTCTCTGCACTGGTGCAGACCGCCCTGCTGGAGAAGCTCTCTCTTGCGGCCCGGAGTGTGGACATATCCCTCTCACCTCCCGTCACAGAGACTGCCGGCCGGATGATTGATATTGCAAACATCCGGGCATTGATCCGTGCCCTCTCGTTTGATATGGGGCGGGAAGAGACCGGCAGCCATCTCATCCCGAATGGAGGATTTGAACTCACCGGTGACCGGTTTGAGCATGCGAAGCGGGCCGGTTCCCTGCCGGACCTCATACAGGCACTTGCAGGGACACAGTATGAACCTTATCTCTCCCGTCATCCCGAGACTGCCAGGGATGAGAATATACCGGTGCTTGAGGCAGCCCTTGATCAGTGCATGCTTGATTCCGTCCGTGCGGTGTCAAATCAGTATCATCTGGAGAGCGGCCCTTTACTCCGCTATATCGTCGCACTTGGATATGAGGTGCAGAATATGCAGGCGATCGCAGGAGGGGTTGCCGCCTCCCTGCCACCTGAAGAGATTGAACGGCTACTTGTGCTGGAGGAGATGAGAGAATGAATATCATCGCAATCGGTGACCGTATGATGGTGTCCGCCTGCAGGGCGGGAGGTATCTCTGACACCATTCCCTGCCGTGATGCAGAGGAGGCACGCCGCGCCCTCGAAGAGGTGCTGGAGCACCCAGACACCGGTGTCGTCTGTGTGCTAGACCGGTATCTGAAAGAGATTTCAGTCTCTCCCCCGCGGAAGGCATATCCGGTTGTCATCGGCATTCCCGGACCGGAAGGGCCGGTCCATGGCGAGGATGCGGTCTCTGCAGCGGTCAGAAAGGTCGCAGGCAGGCATATGCCGGGGGCGGACCGGTGACCGGGCGCATCATCCGCATCACAGGTCCGGTGGTGGAGGCGGACAGTATGCGTGGGGCACTCATGTATGAGGTGGTCCATGTGGGAGAGGCCGCCCTGATAGGCGAAATAATCGGCCTCTCTGAGGATGTGGCGACCATTCAGGTGTATGAGGATACCACCGGCCTTGCCCCGGGCGAACCGGTGGGACGGACCGGTGCCCCGCTCTCCGTTGAACTGGGTCCCGGCCTTCTGGGTATGGTCTATGACGGCATTCAGCGTCCGCTTGAAGTGATACGTGAAGAGATGGGTGCATTCATCGTCCGCGGCGCCTCGTTCCCTGCCCTTGACCGGAAGTGCACATACCCATTCACCCCGGCGGCAGCACCGGGCACTGCGGCAACACCCGGCACAATTATCGGCACGGTAGAGGAAGGCAGGTTTACGCATTCCATTCTCGTCCCGCATGGCATGGCAGGCACCCTTGCCCGTGTGGCAGGTGCCGGAGAGTATACCGTGACAGCTGATATTGCCACTGTGCTCAGCAGTGACGGAAAAGAGCAGCCGGTTGCCATGCTCCGCCGCTGGCCGGTGCGGGTGGCGCGACCGGTCGCAGAGAAACTGAAACCCGCTGACCCCCTGATAACCGGGCAGCGGGTCATCGATTCCTTCTTCCCCATTGTCAAAGGCGGGACGGCTGCGGTGCCCGGACCGTTCGGGGCCGGAAAGACCGTGGTCCAGCATCAGCTGGCGAAGTGGTCGGATGCTGACATCATCGTCTATGTGGGCTGCGGGGAGCGGGGCAATGAACTCGCAGACGTGCTGCGCCAGTTTCCGGCCCTCACTGACCCGAAGAGCGGGGAGCCGCTGATGGGGAGGACCGTTCTCATCGGCAACACCTCAAATATGCCGGTTGCCGCACGGGAGGCCTCTGTTTATACCGGCATCACCATCGCCGAGTATTACCGTGACATGGGCTATGACGTGGCCCTGATGGCTGACTCCACCTCCCGCTGGGCAGAGGCGATGCGGGAGATATCCGGGCGTCTTGAGGAGATGCCGGGTGAGCACGGATATCCGGCCTATCTCGCCTCCCGGCTTGCGTGCTTCTATGAACGGGCAGGAAACGTTCGTGTGCTGGGTCCGTCCAACAGGACGGGTTCTGTCTCTGTCATCGGTGCCGTCTCGCCACCGGGCGGGGACTTCTCAGAACCGGTCACCCAGAATACCCTCCGGGTCGTCCGGGTATTCTGGGCACTGGACGCAGACCTTGCCCATGAACGCCACTTTCCCGCGGTCAACTGGCTCACATCCTACTCCCTCTATCCGGATGATGTCGAGGCATGGTGGAATGAGCATGCGGGTGACAGATGGGGGGAGATGCGCAGAAGCATGATGGCTACCCTCCAGAAAGAGAGTGAACTCGAGGAGATTGTCCAGCTGGTGGGGCCTGACGTGCTGCCGGAGGACGACAAACTCTCCCTGCATGTCGCGGAGTATATCCGGGAGTCCTTTTTGATCCAGTATGCCTTTGACCCGGCAGATACCTTCTGCGCCCCGGATAAGCAGTATATGATGATGCAGCTCATCACCGATTACGCCCGCTACGGGAAGGCGGCGGTTGCAGGCGGCATGCCGGTCTCTGCGATTGCAGACATGCCGGTAGCAAAACGCCTGCTGCGCCTCGGTGCTGTCCCGGATGCCGACTTCAGGGAGTATTTTGAGGAGACGGAACGCAGGATGAAAGAAGCGTTCCATAACCCTGGCGGAGGGATAACATGACCTCACCTGCACGGGAGTACACCTCGGTTGTCCGGGTGGCAGGCCCCCTGATGGCTGTCTCCGGTGTCGGCGATGCAACATATGGCGAAGTGGTGGAGATCCGTCTGCCTGACGGCGAAAGACGCCTGGGGGAGGTGCTGGAGAGCCGCTCAGATGTCGCCATCATTCAGGTGTTCGGCGGGACACAGGCACTTGACACCGAGATCACATCGGTCCGGTTTACCGGATATCCTATGCGCATGGTCGTCAGTCCCGAGATCATCGGCCGGGTATTTGACGGGTCTGCCGCACCGGCTGACGGCGGCGGGCCGGTTATTCCCGGAAAGGTGCAGGACATCGCCGGGTCAGCGGTCAACCCGACCGCACGTGCCTACCCGGAAGACTGTATCGAGACCGGCATATCGGCAATCGACGGCATGAATACCCTCGTGCGGGGGCAGAAACTGCCGATATTTTCCGGTGCGGGACTGCCGCATTCCATGCTTGCCGCCCAGATTGCCCGGCAGGCCCGTGTCCTGAGGGATCACGAGGAGTTTGCCATCGTCTTTGGCGCGATGGGAATCACAAATGAGGATGCACAGTTCTTTCTGGATGAATTCGAGGATACCGGTGCCCTGGAGCATGCGGTCCTCTTCATCAACCGTGCCGATGACCCCGCAATAGAACGTATCATCACCCCCCGCCTTGCCCTGACCACCGCAGAATATCTCGCCTTTGACCGCGGGATGCACGTCCTTGTCATCCTCCAGGATATCACTGCCTACTGTGAAGCGCTGCGTGAGGTCTCCGCCGCCCGTGACGAGGTTCCTGCCCGCCGGGGGTATCCCGGATATATGTATACGGACCTTGCCTCCATCTTTGAACGGGCCGGGCGTATTCACGATAGGAAGGGGTCGATTACCCAGCTGCCCATCATCTCCATGCCGGATGACGACATCACCCATCCGGTGCCTGATCTGACAGGCTACATCACCGAGGGGCAGATTGTCCTCTCCCGTGACCTCTATCGCAAGGGCATCTACCCGCCCATTGACGTCCTCCCCTCCCTCTCCCGCCTGATGGCAGGGGGTATCGGGAAGGGAAAGACCCGGGAAGATCACGGGGCGGTCTCAGATCAGTTGTATGCCGCCTATGCAAAGGGGAGGCGTCTGGAGAGTCTGGTAACGGTCATCGGTGATGAGGGGCTCAGTGAAACGGACCGGCGGTACCTTACGTTTGCCGCACGGTTTGAACGTGAATTCATCGGGCAGGGGCGTGCCGTGGGGCGCACCATTACGGAGAGTCTTGACACTGCCTGGAAACTCCTCTGCCTCTTCCCGGAGGAAGAACTCAACCGTATCCCGACAGACCTGATTGAGACATATCGTGGCGGTGATGGGCAGTGAGCAGGCAGAAAATCCGTGGTGTCCGGCCCACCCGGATTGAACTCCTGAAGATCAGAAAACGGATCGTGGTGGCGGAGAAGGGGCATGAACTCCTGCAGGAGAAGCTTGATACGATGGTGATGGAGTTCTTCCGTCTCCGGGAGAGACGCGAGGGTCTGCGCAGGGAGACCGAGGCTGCCTTCGCTGTTGCATACCTGCCCCTGCAGCGTGCCGGAATGCTCATGGGCCAGCGCGGGCTGGAAGAAGCCATCTCTCTGACGAAACCTGCAGAGGAGATTGAGATGGGCACCGTCACCGTGATGGGCACCCCGGTTCCCGCCATCGCCCTGCCCGAACCCTTCCGTGATCGCCGTGAACCGGGGTATCCGCTTGCCATGCCGTCCACCCATCTGGATGCGGCATACCGGCAGTGCGAGGAGGCGGTGAAGGCCGCCATCAGCCTTGCAGAACTCGAAGGGTCCCTCGTGCGTCTTGCAGATCAGATCGCCGTGACCCGGCGGAGGGTCAATGCCTTGGCAAACATCCTGATTCCCTCGCTGTATGACACCGCCGCCTACATCGAGGACTATCTTGAAGAGATGGAGCGGGAAGACATCTTCAGGAGAAAACGGGCAAAGATGTCCCGTTCCGGAGGGCTTTTGCTGTGAGTTCCGATGATTATGCCCGTATCTTCTTTCTGCTTCAGCTGGCAGGCGCTGCAGTTCTTGCAATTGGCGGGATGGTATTCCTGCTCGTTCTGGTATGAACCTGCCCTGAGTGCAGCACAGGAGCAGCATTCATCGAATGCACGCGAAAAGTCAGTAATTTCTGTCCGTCACTATCGCATTATCCCTGCTGCCTGCGGGGTATTGTATCTCTTCAAAACCGTATCCAGGTGATGACGGGAAATGATGAGGGGTTTGTATCAGGTCAGGGAGGTCCCGAGCATTACAACCCTAATCTGGGCCTTGTATCCGGAAAAGATCCCATCGTGCGGATTTCTGTGATGGCAGGCGGTCTGTAGAAAAACCGGCAGATACACTACCCATAAGTAGTGTCCCGCCGATATGTATAGCACCACCAATGGCCACAATTGAAGACGAAATCAAAGCAATAGAAGACGAGATTCGCAATACCAAATATAACAAGGCGACCTCCGGGCATATCGGAAAGCTCAAAGGAAAGATTGCCCGTCTCAAAGATGATGCCGTCTCCCGTGCCATGGCCTCCGCCGGCGGTGGTGAAGGATTTTCAGTGAAGAAATCCGGTGACGGGACCGTTGTCCTCGTTGGTTTTCCGTCTGTCGGTAAGTCCACACTCCTGAATAAACTGACCAACACGGAGAGTGCGTCTGCATCATATGCATTCACCACCCTTACGGTTGTGCCCGGTTCCATGGAACACAAAGGTGCAAACATCCAGATTCTGGATATCCCCGGCCTGATTGCAGGAGCTGCAATGGGAAAGGGGCGAGGCAAGGAAGTGATCGGCGTCGTACGTGGTGCTGACCTCATCCTGCTTCTGGGTGATGTCTACAATGAAAAGCACATCAATGTCCTCATCAGGGAACTCTATGATGCCGGCATACGCCTCAATAAAGAAAAACCGGACATCACCATATCGAAGAGGGGGTACGGCGGTCTCCGGTTCAACACGGTCGGAAATACTGGCCTTGATATCGATGATATCCGTCCCCTTCTTGCAGATAACAAGATTGTAAATGCCGATATCCTGATCCGTGGAGAGGTGACCCAGGACGACTTTATTGACGCGATGTTTGGCAACCGTGTCTATGTGCCTGCGTTCTTTGCCGTCAACAAGGTCGACCTGGTCGACAAAGAGACCCTGGCCCAGATCGATATAGATGTAACGGAGCGCTTTGGCCGCCCGCCCATTCTTCTCTCTGCCGTCAGCGGATACAACATTGAAACCCTCAAGGATGAGGTATTTGATCAACTGGGTTTCATCCGCATCTACATGAAGCCGGTGGGCGGCAAGGCGGATCTGGAAGAACCGCTGATCATCCGCGAACCGGCAACCGTGGAGGCGGTCTGCATGAAACTTCACCGTGACTTTGTCGAGAAATTCCGCTACGCAAAAGTGTGGGGCCCGTCAGTGAAGCATGACGCCCAGCGGGTCGGCCTGTCACACAGACTCATTGACGGCGATATCCTGACCATTGTTACTCGCGCGTAGATACCGTATCCCTGAGCACAGACAGGGGTGCATCTGTTTTTATTCCCCGCCCGTCATAATGGGTTCGTGATGCCTGATATCCTGCATCACGGATGGCGGCAATGACTGTCTCCATCGGAGACGGTGAGGTGTGCCAGAGTTTGGCAAGCCGGTGGTAATTGTAGAACGCCGGGGTGGGCAGCTCTTCATCCAGCAGGGTGACCAACCGTGCGAGCACACTATCTCCCTGCCCGTCTGCCTCCAGATCCGCTGCCAGCTGTTCGAGCACCTCATGGTTGTTGATGGGGCCCACCCAGAGGGGGCCAATCCTACTCATTTTGGCACCGCACTCCGGGCATTCCTGCACGGACGGGAGTAAGGCAGTCTCGGCCGTATGCCACGGGCATGCGGGGCACTGGTGGATATACCCCATGTTTTTGAGCGCCTTGTCCCCCCTGCCCGCACCGTTTGTCATACGCAGATGGAGGCGGACGAAGTGCTCCCGTGCAAAGCAGAAGAGCGGTTCAACGCCGCGGTCGTATTTTACGGTCTCGCGCACGACAAATCCCAGAAGCAGGCGCAGACCCACCTCGCTATGGTATTCATTATTCATCGGGCGGGCACCATAGCGGCGTATGCCTGCCTTCAGGTGTGCCCCGCAGAGGGGAGCGGTGTCGGTTGCGGTGACAAAGAGGTAGTGGCGTGCGCTGGTGGCCGCGATATCCACAAAGGGTGCGGGTGTGCCAAACGGATCGAGGTCAACGACATCAAACCGCTGTCTCAGCATCACCGCCCTGCAGTCCTCTTCTGTAACCGTGATACCACTCTCCGGATACAGGGCCGCGTTCTTCCGGATCAGGGCGGCTGCCTCCAGACTGTAGTCATTGATCGTGACCGGGATGCCCCGTTCGTGTGCCACCCTCAGGCCACGGACGCCGGATGCGGCCATGGCGTCAAAGTATGATGACACCTCCAGCTGACGGAGAAGGTAGTTCGTGCTGTCACGGTTCAGCCGCATCCGGTCATTAAAGAAGACCGGCGCACTTCCGGGCGGGAATGAACTGTTCTCGTCCTGTTCGGGTATAAAAAACCGTGTACTCCCTTCCATAACCTCTCTGTCGCTCATCGCATCTGAAACGTGGTGGTTCGGAAATATTATACCTTCTGATGTTGAGTATTATGGGCACAAGTGGGCTTGTGGCCTAGCCTGGATAAGGCGTTAGCCTCCTAAGTTAATGATCAGGGGTTCAAATCCCCTCAAGCCCGTTCTCGATTTTGTTTTTGACAAATTTAATCCGAAATGAACGGCAATACCTCCGTACATGGGTCTTCACGGGTATCTGCAGATCATACGCCCGGTTAATGCACTTGTCGCAGGCATTGCCGTACTGCTTGGAGTGCTTGTCGCAGGAGTGGAGGTGACTCCCGTTATGTTCCTGCTCGTTCTGTCGGTATTCTGCATTACCGGCGCGGGAAATGCAGTCAATGACTATTGTGACCGCGATATTGATGCAATTAACCGCCCTGACCGGCCGATTCCCTCCGGTGCCGTCAGTATGAGAGGTGCGGCAATCTATAGTGCCATCCTCTTCCTCGCAGGTATCGCCTGTGCGGCACTCGTCCACCCGGCCTGTTTTGGCATCGCCTGCCTCAACTCTGTTCTTTTGGTGGCCTATGCGGCCCGGCTGAAGGGTGTGCCGCTGGCAGGAAACCTCGTGGTCTCGTATCTGGCAGGCAGCATCTTCCTCTTTGGCGGTGCCGCCGCGGGCCTGGACGGCCTCCTTTTGAATCTCCCGCTCGCGGGCATCGTCTTCTTACCGATGACGGCACGCGAGATCCTGAAGGATGCAGAGGATATCGAGGGTGACCGGGAAGGAGGGGCCAGCACCCTCCCGATGATCACCGGTGTCCTCGCCTCATGCCGGATAGCAGCAGTCCTTGCGGCAGGGGCGGTGGTTCTCAGTCTTCTGCCCATTGTGCCCTGGTGGGACGGGTGGTATCTTGCCATGATTGCTCTGGCGGATCTGGTCATCCTTTCTGCGGCGGCATCTTCAGTCAGGTGTGCGACATCTGCCTGTGTCAGAGACTCAGGCGCGACAAAACTGCTCAAAACAGGAATGTTTGCTGCACTCGCAATATTTATCTTCCGGGCCCTGATCGGATAAACCTGTAACAGGAGCAGAGAGTATAATTAATAATCTTTGAAATGTGAGTTTTATTCAATGAAAGTTTACCGGCAGGGAGACAATTTTATTGCACCAAAGGGATCCTTCTTTGACGGTAATGTGAAGATATCCGGCAATTTTATTGTAGCTTCTGATACCCACTTCTGGGGGCACCTCGATGTGGACGGCACCCTTGAACTTGGGCCGCGTTCTACGGTGGGAGGAGACATCACCTGTAGGAATGCAGTCATCGGGAATCAGGTGCGCATCAAGGGCCTCCTCAGTGTCGCAGAGAATGTAACAGTCTGTGACGGAGCCCATATCCGGAGTCTGCATGCAGGAGGGGATATCACGCTGCGCCAGGGCGTGCAGGTGGGTGATGTCTCATCTAACGAAACGATATTTGTGTGCGGTAAGATTAAATCCGGAAAACTGACCGGAAGAAACGTAAAAGTGGTTGGAAACGGCCCTTAAGTGGCCTGTTTCTTCTCTTCCGTGCCCAGCAGGGCAACATCATATACATCCGGCCAGTTGACCAGTGTCTCCACACACCCGTCTTTTATGGTGACGACACCCATTGCGACAACGCCTGCCTTGTCACACATATCAATACCCTCCTTGACCTCCATCAGGCATCCGACACCAATGATTGCCTTTGGATCATATTTCTTGAACATCCGTTTGATGAGTGTTGACCCGGGTGCAATCCATACACGATATCCAATCTCTTCGAGACGGTCAATATTCTCACCAACCTCACATCTTCCGCAGCGCCTGCAGACAAGCCCTTCGGGGGTGAGGTGTGCCGGGCAGTCTGCTGCCCTCAGGCATTGCGGAATAAATATCGCCCGTTCTTCAACCGGGACTGCCCCAAACGATGTGGTAGAGAGGGTGTTATGCAGCCGGATAAAAAATGCCGTCAGCTCCTGATCTTCCAGCCCGAAAAACCGGCATATCGCCTTGCTCATTCCTTCCGACATCACCAGTCCCGCCTTAAGGAGCCGGGGGGCATAGAAATGGCGGTTATGGATGGAGAGGAAGATGATGGCCGTCACGATGAGCGGGACGATGATCATCAACAGTAGGACAACAAGGGTTACCTCACCAATGAGGTAGATCAGCTGATCCCACCATGGAGTACCAACAACAGCCATCGGCTCAAGGTATTTTGAGCTCATGTCCGGTCCTTGCTGTACATTCCCGTGAGCTCGCCGTACGGGTACCGGAAGACACCACGGTCAGTGATGATGGCCGTCACCAGGGAGAGCGGGGTGGCGTCAAAGGCGGGATTTACCGTTCCCACCCCATCCGGCATCAGCTGGCGGCCGCCGCAGACCGCCAATTCGTCACGGGCACGTTCCTCAATTGTTACATCCGCTTCAGTCCCGCTGGTGTCAAGAGTGGAGTAGGGGGCTGCCACATAGAAGGGGATGGAGTGGTGGTGCGCACAGATGGCATGCATATAGGTCCCTACCTTATTGAAGACCGCATCCGGAGTTATCCGGTCAGCACCGACCACTACTGCATCAATCATGCCCCTGCGCATCAGGTGCGCTGCTGCAGAGTCGGGAATGGTTTTAACAGGTATACCGTCTGCCTGCAGTTCATATGCCGTGAGGCGCGATCCCTGGTTCAGGGGACGTGTCTCACAGGAGAGCACAGAAACGCGTTTTCCCGCCTCAACAGCAGAGCGGATGACGCCCAGTGCAGTGCCCCATTCGACACAGGCAAGGGCTCCTGCATTGCAGTGGGTCAGAACGGTGCAGGTATCAGGCAGCAGAGCAGCACCGTATTCGCCGATACGGTGGCAAAGGGTGATATCCTCCGCTTCAATGGCCTGTGCCTCCCGCAGCGCCGCGTCACACGCAGCTGCAGGTGTCTCTTCCCGCATGGCAGTCTGCAGCACCCGGTCGATGCCCCAGCCCAGATTGACCGCGGTCGGCCGTGTCGCCCGGAGATATTCCGCATCCATTTCTACCGCATCCCGGAATGCCTGCCCTGCCACTTCCTTCCGGTGCGAAAGACAGGAGAGAACCACCCCGTAGCCCCCGGCGACGCCCAGTGCGGGTGCTCCGCGGACTTCAAGCTGTCGGATACCGTCTGCCAGGCGTGTCACGGAATGCGTCTCCACGGTTGCCCGTTCTGCAGGCAGACGGGTCTGGTTGATATAGATGAGGCCTTGTGCCCCCGTGTCCCATGTGATTGTTCGCATGCCTGCCTCCTTATTCTGCAGCGGCTGCGTCCAGGAATGCCCGCATTGCCGCTGCCTCTCCCTGTGTCACACAATCCGGGATATCCTTTGGCGCAACAGCAGCACCTGCGATGTAGATGCCCGGACGAACAGTTTCGACCGGGGCGCATTTCATCTCTTTTTGCTCAAAGAAACCGTTTTCATCCCGTTCGATACCGAACATTTCTGCAAGTTCTGCCGCCCCGTCTGCCGGTTCAAGGCCCACAGAGAGCACCACCAGTCCGGGTTCCAGTCTCTCCAGCTCTGATCTCTCCGTGTCTTCCACCGGAAGCACCATGCCATCTGTTGTCCGGATAATCTCTCCCGGACGGCCCCTCAGGAAGCGAACCCCCAGTTCCTGTGCCCGTACATAGTATTCCTCGTATCCCTTCCCGTAGGCACGGATATCCATATAGCAGATGGTAACCGTTGTATCCGGGTTCTTTTCTTTGATGAGAATTGCGTTCTTTATGGCATACATGCAGCAGACACCTGAGCAGTACGGCCGCTTTGCAGGGAGGTCACGGGACCCGAAACACTGGATAAAGACGATATGGTCGGGAGATGTTCCGTCAGAGAGGCGCTTTATTTTCCCGCCGGTGGGGCCGCTTGCATTGATCAGCCGCTCAAACTCAAGGCTGGTGATCACATCCGGGTGGCGAAGATACCCGAATGCTGTCTTCTTCTCTGCATCAAAGGTCCGGTAGCCGGTCGCAATGACAACAGAGGCCACATGGAGCGTGACCTCCTGTTCTTCCTCTTCCCGGAGGATGGCGTCCCTGCCGCAGATGTCATAGCAGAGGCCGCAGTCAATGCAGTGCACTGCGTCACGTATGGTGATGTTTGGGACTACCTGCGGATGCGGCTTGTAGATGGCCTTCCTGACGCCCACTCCTGCATCAAATGTATTATAGACCTCCACCGGGCAGATGTCGGTGCAGTCCCCGCAGCCGTTGCAGGTATTCTCATCGACATACCGCGGGTGGCGGACGGCTGTTATTGTGAAACGGCCGACCTCTCCTGTGATACCGGTGACCTCAGTGAGGGTATGGATCACCACATTCGGGTGGCGGGCCACATCCACCATCTTCGGGGAGAGAATACACATCGAACAGTCGTTTGTGGGGAATGTCTTGTCCAGCTGGGCCATATGGCCCCCGATGGACGGTTCGCGTTCAATCAGGTGCACCCTGACACCATGGTCTGCAATGTCGAGGGCTGCCTGTATGCCGGCCACGCCGCCGCCGATGACTGCCACTTCAGACATTGTAAGTCTCCCTCCCGAGTTTGACGTAGGAACGGGCATTCTGCAGGATGTGACTGACTTGTTCCTCCGATACCTCCCGTATGACTTTGCCCGGCACACCCATCACAAGGGACCGAGGGGGTATCTCTTTTCCTTCGGTCACAACAGACCCTGCGGCAATGACACAGTCTTCTCCGATGACTGCGTTATTCATCACGATGGCACCCATACCGACCAGCACCCTGTCCCGTATTGTTGCACCATGAATGATGGCACCATGGCCGACAGATACATCTTTGCCAATGGTAACCGGGCACCCGGTGGTGGTGTGAACAACCGCATTGTCCTGTATATTTGAACCACTGAGGATGGCGATCCGGTCTTTATCGGCCCTGATGACTGCACCGTACCAGATGCTGACATCATCTGCGATGCTGACATCTCCAGTCACAGTTGCATTTCCGGCAATAAATGCAGGTGTTCCGGCAGAAGTATCGCTATTCATAATAAGGTATATGTATAACCTCACGCTCCAATGAAGATTATGGTAGGGGGCACATTCAGCCCACTCCACGACGGCCACAAAAAGCTCATTTCCCGTTCATTTGAGCTTGCCGGGAAAAACGGGCATGTTATCATCGGCCTTTCCACAGATACATTCGCTGGCGGAAAGATTCATCCGATTGCACCGTATGAAGAGCGCAAAGAGGGCCTTATCGCCTTTATCCGGGAGTCCGGGTATTCGGCAACCTGGAATGTCATCTCCCTGAATGACCGGTATGGTGCCACCCTTGACACGGATTTTGATGCTCTCGTCGTCAGTGAGGAGACATTTCCGGTGAGTCTTGAAATAAACCGTCTGAGAAAAGAACGCGGCAGAAAGAAGGTGGACATCCATCAGATCACCTGTGTACTCGCCGATGACGGCAGATGGATATCAAGCACCCGGATACACCGGGGCGAGATCGATGACCACGGGCGGATGATCAGATGATATGGCTTTCGATATCCGTGGTGATGACCGTGTCACAGTAGAGGCAGTGAAGGCCTGCCTCTGTGACTTCAAATGAACTTTTAATAGGTTCATTGGCATTGGTGATGCACCCGGCATTGGTGCAGCGTACAATGCCGGAGAGGTGTTTTGGTATCTCGACCCCTTTCTTCTCCACCACAATATAGTCCCGGATGATGTTGATGGTGGCATGAGGTGATATGAGGGCGATTCTGTCCACCTCTTCTTTCAAGAGTTCCCTCTTGCTCACTTTGACGATATCCTTTCTGCCTTCCTGCCCCCCAGTCATGGAGGTCACATTGGTGGCAATGGAGAGTTCCTCATCCGTCTGACCGGTGATGCCCAGCACCCGCAGTACCGTGAGTGCGGCGCCGGCCCGGATATGGTCAATAACGGTTCCGTCTTTAATGGGGCTTATCAGAAGGCCCTGCGGTTTATCTTTCATTCTCAGAACACCTCTTCAAGCATTGCCATTCTCACGGGCACACCATTGCGTGCCTGTTCAAAGTAGCGCGCACAGGGCATCGCATCGACACGGGGGTCTATCTCCCCTGCCCGCGGCAGGGGGTGAAGGACGATCATACCATCTTTGTGCCCTTCCAGTATCTCAGGCGTGATACGGTAACTTTCCCCTACATTGTAGTAGGATGCCGCGTCCGGGAAGCGTTCCCGCTGAATCCGTGTGGCGTATATCACATCCAGTTCAGGGATGAGACTCGTGATATCTTCATGCTCCTGCACCGTGCATCCGCGTCTGTGCAGTTCAGCCACAAGACTCTCCGGCAGTTCAAGGGTAGGAGGTGCGATGGTGTGCAGTGTGACATCATAATTAGAGAGGGCATAAGCAAGCGAATGAGCGGTCCGGCCGTACCTGAGATCGCCCAGAAGGCCGATATGGATGCCTTCCAGGGGCATGGACTGGCGGATGGTATAGAGGTCCAGCAGGGTCTGAGACGGGTGCTGCCCTGCCCCGTCCCCCGCATTGATCACCGGCACCGATGCAAACTCACTTGCCAGGCGGGCCGCCCCCTCCTTTGGGTGGCGCAGGACAATGGCATCCACATAACTGCTCACCACCCGCACGGTATCAGCCAGTGTCTCACCTTTTGATATTGAACTGCCTTCGACACTGTCGACGGTGATTGTCGTCCCCCCAAGCCGTGAGACCGCAGATGCAAATGACATCCGTGTCCGCGTACTGGGCTCAAAGAAGAGGAGTGCGACTTGTTTTCCGGCTAATGTCTGTCGTATCTGCGGTGCTGCATCAATGGCACCTGCCCGGGCAAGAAGACTGTCAATCTCCTCCCTGCCAAAGTCCTTTATTGATATGATATGTTTCATCAGAGGCCCGCCTCCGGTTGTAGCGGCAAAAAAATAATGAAAAACATACGCAGGGAAATGCACCAGGCATCTCTGTCTGCGATCTCCTCCATAGTCAGTAATGTGTGATTCTGGGTAATAGAAGTATCCTGCAGGAAAGATATATTCAAAACAAAAAAGGCCGGAAAGTACTATTCCTTCCGGGCAACGGTGATATATCCGCTGTGGCTTACGCGCGTTGACGGACGGGTTCCCCGCTTTGTCCGCGTCAGTTCACGCCCGATAAGTTCGTGACAGACGACATCGGTGAAGAGCGGTTCTGCTGTGTCCATCACAATGAACGTCTGTTCAAGAAACGGCGTGTAGGTGACAAGATAACCGCCCGGCCTCAGGAGGGCGTGTGCATGGCGGATATGCGCCTCTGTGATCTGCAGGTCAAGATGGACGACGTCATAGCTGCCTTCTGCATCAAGCATATCGCCTGCAATGACCTCCACGTTCTCAAGGCCTGCCTCCTGGATGTTTTTCCGACATACTTTGGCAAATTCCTCGCGTATCTCATAGGTGGTGACGGTCTTTGCAATACCACCGAAGAAAATTGAGGCAATCCCGCTGCCGGTTCCCGCATCCAGAACATCGTCATCCCTGTTCATGCCGGTCAATGCACAGACCATGCCGATATCCTTCGGAAGCATCGGTGCGCCGGTGCGCCGGGCATGGGAGAAGAAATCAGTCGGCCGGGGAATCCGGATATAAAACGGTATGCCCAGGTGCGTCTCTATGGTCTCGCCCGGCGCTGCATCCAGGAGGGCATTCAGGTCAATGATACCCTTGTCAGTACTCAGGGTCCCTTCGCCTGCACGTACGTAATACTCCTTTCCTTCCCATATGAGAAGAACCCGCTGGCCATTACTGATCATGCGCTGGTGAGCCTGATAATTGCCTCTGCAATCTCGCCCTTTGCCTCTTTGAGTGCGGCACGCGCTTCGTCATGGGAGACCTGCGCCTGTTCTGCAACAAGCTGCACGTCATCATCCGGAATTTCTATTGCTTTCGGGGTGAATACCGGTTCACTGCCCTGCAGCTGGTAGGTCTTTGTGCCCTGCATCGTGGTGACGACGACCTCTGCCGGCTCAAAGACATATTCTCCTTCGGTTGTATGGATGACCACACGTTCGACACCTTCGATGTCCTCCATCTTCATGCCGAGCTGTTTCATCATCTGTTTCATCTTTTTTGGGTTAACTCCGGGCATCATTTAGATCAACCTTCCTGACCGTACCTGTACTGCTCCACCATAATTAAATGCCATCATCTCATCACCCGAGAGAAGCGCATTCCCGGTAGCGATGAGCTGATCATCGCCTGTGACAACGAGGACTTCATCTCCCGCCATAATGCCCGGGTCAGCTGCGGTGACATGTTTTGCCATGGCATTCTTCCCTTTCATCATGAACTCCGCCACCTCTTCGGTGACAGACACCCGGTAGACGGGCGCGGGCAGACAGCGCCAGAGGCGTTCTGCTCCTTCAATGGAAAGGGTAAAACGTCCGTCATGTGCCCGGACTGTTGCGATACGCACCTTGTCCAGCATCACATAGCGTATTCGCTTGGTGGTGGAGAGTCTGAATGTACATTCATCGGAGAAGAGGGCAACTCCTGCCCCTCTCCCGAACTGATAATCCGCGATCGTCCGGACGCGGTTAACTGCGCTGTTCTGCGATAATTCTGTTGACACGTTCTGCAAACCCCTCTTCGGCATTCCGTGGAATATATGCTCCCGCAGCTATCTTATGTCCTCCGCCGCCACCACCGATCTCTTCGGATGCCGCGATGAGTGCGGCCTGCAGGTCAATGCCCCGTTCCACCATGCGAGTATTGGTCCGCATGGAGACCTTGACCAGTTCAGGGTCGTCATTGAGGTAGCAGAGGATCATAATCGGTTTCTCGTAGTCCAGTTTGGAGAGTGCCATACCCGCCCCGATACCGACGATGGTGTCAGGGAACCGGTCGCCGACATGGATGTGCTGCATGTGGCTCAGTACCGTGGTGCCGGTGTCAAGGATGTACTCCATCATCTCCCGGATGATCCTCTTGTGGTGGCGCAGCATCTCCTCTCCTTCACGGTATGCCTGTGCCCGGTCACCGGCACAGACCGCACTCCCCACTCTTGGTTTGGCCCAGCGGCCGCAGGCATTGAGCATGGTCGCATACTCGGATGCATTCCTGAGCGGCGTCCCTCTCTCTTCGTCCGGGAAGATGTAGTGTTCAGAGAGAAGGCGTGAGATGTCCTGCCCGGTTGCAAGCATCTGCTGTGCGAGGCCGTTGATGATGGCAGACTTCTCATCCTGGTTAAGGTCCTCCCATACCCGCTGCCTGCCGCCCGCGGTCCGCTCCTCTATCTCCAGTTTCCTGAGAAATGCCTCCGCTTTCTGCTCGTTATTGGATATGCCCGGTATGAACGGGTCGTCGCTGAACGTGAGGCAGACCCTGAGGGGGCGGGTGGATATGCCGTAGCAGTTCAGTTCCTGCTGCACTATTTTTATTGTGCCTGCCCGCTCCCCGTCTGCCGCAATTTCCCGTGCAGGCCCTGTCAGACCACAGTGCTCCCGTGCCATCATATCGCCAACATTTCCGACGACGGCATTCTGTGCAAGCACGCCAAGATGCGGGTGTCCCGGGTTCATCTCCTTTGCGACGAGATACCCGACACCTGCCGCCGAGAGCTGGGTGTAGCCATAGGGCTGACCGTTTGCCTGCAGGTAGGGAGTGTCCACGTTCTGTGCGACATGATGGTCGATAATGGCCACATCTTCAGTGCCCATGCCCCGTTCCTCCAGCAGGTTCTGCTGCCCCGCCCCGAGGTCGATGAAGACTTTCAGGCTGCTGTCTTCAGGCACATATTTCATGGTCATGGGCTCAAGCTGACGTACGAAGACGCTCTGTACAGGAATGTGTGCATCTTTGCATGCCTGCATCATGATTGCTTCGCTGGTGATGCCGTCTGCATCGATATGGGATATTACGGTGACTGCGTCTGCATCCTGTATCTGCCGGGCGACTGCCCGGACATCATCTTGAAACGTCATTGCTGTGTAGTGGTTGTCATTGCTCTTTGATGAAGGATGCCATCATGATGGAATGTTAATGAGGAAGAACGGCAAAAGAGTCAGATAGGAGTATAGCAGGTGTCATGAAGATGAATCCCTGGCAGTATGCGGTGGAATTCCGTGAATTTCTGGAGACGGGCTGCATCAGCCCGGAGAGGATGCGGGCAGTTGACGCCAATGCACAGGCGCTGGGGGTGTCTGCCGTTCAGCTGATGGAGAGTGCGGGAAAAGGCCTTGCTGACTATGTGAGAGGCATGTCCCCCGGCCATGTGGTGGTGCTCTGCGGGAAAGGCAACAATGGCGGTGACGGGTTTGTGGCGGCCCGCCATCTCTGCCGTGACTGTAATGTTACAGTGATCTCCCTCTCGCGTGATATACGGACAGAGGAAGCAGCCCGGAACTGTCATGCACTCTCTCACTGCGGTGTGTCAGTCATCATCGCTGAGACTCCGGATGCCGTTCGGACATGCAGGGACCGTATCTCTTCAGCAGACGTCATCATCGATGCCATGCTGGGCACCGGCATCACCGGCGGACTCAGGGAGCCATACGCCACCTGTGTGAGGGTCGTGCGTGATGCCGGTGTCCCGGTCGTGGCCGCAGATACCCCGACTCCCGGCCTGCCTGCCTCTGTAGTCTGCTCATTTCACCGTGCAAAGGGAGGAGAGCCCGTGGTAATCGACATCGGCATTCCCGATGAGGCGGAGTGTTTCACGGGTCCTGGCGACCTGCTTTTCCTGCCGGCAAAAGGGCAGGGCAGCCACAAGGGTGCGGGCGGCGAAGTGCTGGTCATCGGCGGCGGCCCGTACCAGGGGGCACCATATCTCGCAGGTATGGCAGCCATCCGGGCGGGGGCGGATATCGTCCGGGTGGCGACCCCGAATATGCTGCCCTGTCCGGACCTCATCGTGGAACAGACCGAAGGGAGAGTGATCCGTGAAGAGGATACCGACCGGCTGGCAGGGCTTGCAACGCGTGCAGATGTCACGGTATGCGGGTGCGGCCTGGGGGTGGAGAGCCATGGCGTCATCACAGACATTGCCGCATACATGGGCCGGGCGGTCTTTGATGCGGATGCCCTCCGGCAGCCCCTGCCGGTTGCAGACATGTCAATATATACACCCCATGCGGGGGAGTTTTTGCGTATGACGGGCTGCCGTCTGCCGGATGACCCTGCCGGACGGGGTCGTATGGTGCGTGATCACGGGCCTGCCGGAGTCACACTCGCCAAAGGGCCGGTTGATGTCATATCTGACACCGGTCGTGTACGCTTCAGCCGCAGCGGCACCCCGCATATGACCGTCGGCGGCACCGGAGATGTCCTTGCAGGCATTGTGGGGGCACTCTTCTGTCATCTCCCCGCATTTGAGGCAGCAGCCCTCGGTGCCTATATCAATGGCTGTGCCGGAGAATTGCTGGTTAATTTGGGCGACGGTCTTGCTGCTACCGATCTTCTCGCACAGATTCCTCCGGTCATATCGGGTGCGAAAGGCGGGCGTAATGATAAGTCAGATCATAACGAAGCATTCTGACAGCATATCCGGCATGTTAATGGCCGGGGCAGGAGCAGTAAAAACAGTATGCCCGAATTTTCTCATATCAATAATGACCGTGCCTATATGGTGGATGTGACGCAGAAGGATGATGTGCATCGCCTCGCACGGGCGGAAGGCCGGATTCACCTCCGTCCTGAGACGCTTGAAGCCATCCGTGCAGGAGAGGCCATCAAGGGGAATGTGCTTGCAACAGCACGAATCGCTGCCATACAGGCGGTAAAACAGACCTCGTCACTGATTCCGATGTGTCATCCTCTGCCGGTTGGCGGTGTCGATGTGGATTTCCATGATGGTGACGGGTTTATCACAGCAGAGGTGGCCGTGCGGACATACGGCCGGACCGGTGTGGAGATGGAAGCCCTGACCGGTGTCAGTGTGGCGCTTCTCACCATATGGGATATGGTCAAATCCGCTGAAAAAGACGAGGACGGGCAGTATCCGGAGACATCTATCGAGGGTATCCGCGTCACCGAGAAGCGAAAGTCCTGAACCTGTATCACCCCAGATCTTTTAATAGCCAAAGATCAAATATATGAGAACCGCCGGGTGTATACCCGCTGGAAAAAGGGATGTGGCCATACATAACGGATGGCTGAACCTTTAGGTGAAAACCAATGTCAAAATCAATGTACTCCTATGTCCGTGAGGCATGGAAAAGACCAGACCAGTCAGAAGTCAAACAGCTTCTGTGGAACCGGATGCAGATCTGGAGACGTGAAGGCAGTGTTGTGCGCATTGAGCGCCCAACCCGTATCGACCGCGCACGCACCCTCGGATACCGTGCAAAGCAGGGTATCATTGTGGCACGTGTCGGCATTCGCCGTGGTGGCCGAAGGAAGTCCCGCTACATCCGTGGACGCCGGACAAACCGCATGGGCATGCGCCGTGCAACCGCAGGAAAGAGTATCCAGCGGATTGCTGAAGAGCGTGCCTGCCGCAGGTTCCGCAACATGGAAGTGCTGAACTCATACTGGGTTGGGCAGGACGGTCGCCAGAAGTGGTATGAAGTTATTCTCGTTGACGGGCACCACCCGGCAATTGTCAATGACCCGCACCTCGGATGGATGGCAGACCCGGTTCACCGTGGCCGTGCCGAGCGCGGACTGACCAGTGCCGGTATGAAAGGACGTGGCATGCGCAAACGCGGAAAGGGAACAGAACACACCCGTCCAAGTATCCGTTCAAACGGAAACAAAGGGAAATAACCCTTTTTCTTTTTCAGCTGTTTTGCCGGGACAAATGCGGCAGTTTCCGGCTGACACGAATGATTTATTTCTGCCGCAGGGGTGTTTTATGATGAAGACTGCTGATGCATGTATCTATCCGTACCCGGTGGGGAATACCACTCTCCGGAGACTCGCAGACGAGCTTGAGCGGCGGGGTTTTAACGGTGCAGTTGCTGTTGGTATTCCTGCGGGCTGCACGGTAGGTAATGTCCGCTTCCTTTCGGGGGCAGAGATCACCGCAAATTCCGTGAAGTCCTGCAGGGATGCACTCCGGAATGCACCAAAGGCCGACATTGTGATGGTTCATGCGGGAGATGCCGCCCTGAACCGGACGATTCTGGGGAATGTCTCCCTGCATATTCTCCGGGGGATTTACCATACGGACAAGCGGGCCTTTGATCATGTCAGTGCACGGATGGCTGCAGACCGGGGTGTTGCCGTGGATATTGACCTCTCGCGTATCATCAGGGAGTCCGGCCCGCGAAGACAGCGGGCACTGGAGCGGTATCGTGAAATCGGGCGTTTGTCCCAAAAATATGAATTTATGCTTACCATCTCCTCCGGCGGGCACTCCCTCACCGACCTGCGGTCTACCCGGGCATTCAGTCTCCTGGGAAAGGTGGCAGGGCTTGATGAGGAACAGGTATGTGAAGCCCTCGCCACCCCGGCAGCACTGATGTCGCCCGCCCGGGCGGCGGAGGTGATCGGATGAGACCCCTGCCACCGACACAGCGGCCAAACTGGCGCTACATTGCAGCAGAGATGGTGCCGCAGTGGTGCCCTGCCTCGGCACGGGATATGCATTATGCGATTCTGGGGTGTGAGGCATCGTTGTTTGGCGACAGCACTGCCGCAGCAATGCGCACCAGTGTCATATCCTGTGACAGGGGCGTTGTTATCATACGCTGTATACGGGGTACCGAACCGGATGTAGAGACAGTCCTTGCAACCGTGACGAATGTGGAGGGCGCCCCAGTTGCGTTGCACCCGTTTGCCACCTCCGGTACCATTCATGGACTGAAGAAAAAGATCACGCCCCGTCCTTTGCCCTCTGATGAGGGCAATTGTGAAATCGGCAACAATACCTACCGGATTCTCGGGATATCAGGTCAAAAGGTTGATTTAGTTCAACAGGGTATTAAACAAACAACAGCACTGTACCTAAATACAGATGATTTGGAGGATTTCTGATGCAGCCAATGCAGGCACAAATGGGATATGACAGGGCTATTACTGTGTTCAGCCCTGACGGCAGACTGTACCAGGTAGAGTATGCCCGTGAAGCAGTAAAGAGGGGGACAACAGCCTTAGGTATAAAATGCAAAGAAGGAGTTGTTCTCATTGTGGATAAGCGGGTCAGCTCCCGTCTCCTTGAACAAACATCAATTGAGAAAATTTTCAAGATTGACGGCCACGTTGCCGTTGCATCCTCGGGTCTTGTCGGAGATGCACGGGCGCTTGTTGACCGGGCCCGTGTGGAATGCCAGGTGAACCGTGTCTCGTATAATGAATCAATAGACATTGAGACGCTCTCAAAGAAACTCTGCGACCATATGCAGACATATACGCAGTTCGGCGGCGCCCGCCCGTATGGCACTGCACTCCTGATTGCAGGTGTAAGCGACGGAGCTCCCCGCCTCTTTGAGACAGACCCGTCCGGCACCCTGCTGGAATACAAGGCAACGGGAATCGGCACCGGCCGTCCTGCTGTTATGAAGGTCTTTGATGAGAAGTACAGCGATGACATGGATTGTGCTGAATCAATCAACCTTGGCCTTGAAGCATTGTATGCTGCAACGGAAGGGAAATTTGACGTGGACAATGTTGAGATTGGCATCATACCTCTCGATACCGGCATGTTCAGGAAGATGACCAAGTCAGAAGTCAGTGAATATACCACCACGTTTGAACCGGAACAGGCTACCGAAGAGTAGGCAGGGGACCTGAGATATGATTCCGCTTGACCAGGCAGTTGTCGCACGGCTTGAGAGCCATGGTGAACGGTTCGAGATACTCGTTGACCCTGACATAGCAGCTGCTATCCGACAGGGTGACGATATTCCGGTAGAGGATGCAGTGGCAGCACTGTATGTCTTTGAAAATTCGTCAAAAGCTGAAAAATCACCTGAGGAGACGCTGAAAAAGGTATTTGATACAGTTGAATTCGAAGCGATTGCCGAGCGTATTATCAGGAAAGGGGAGATTCACCTGACCGCAGAACAGCGGAAACGGATGACTGAGGACAAGCGGAATCAGATTGTGACATTCATCTCCCGGAATGCGATCAATCCCCAGACAAAACTTCCCCATCCGCGCCAGCGTATTGAGATGGCGATGGAGCAGGCGAAGGTCAGTGTGGACCCGTTCAAACATGTTGATGAGCAGGTAAAGAATGTCGTAAAGGCATTACGGCCGTTAATCCCGATTAAGTTTGCTGAGATGAAATTTGCAGTGAAGATTCCTGCTGATTATGCGCCGAAGGCGTATGGTGAACTTCGCACAGCAACAACCATCGAGCAGGATCAGTGGCAGAATGACGGGTCATGGATCTGTGTTGTGCGCATCCCCGCGGGCATACAGGAGGAATTCTACTCCCTCATCAACCGTCTCACAAAAGGGGACGCTGAACTGAAGATTCTTGATCAGGATTAATAAAGGTTGAGAGTAAATATATACAGACATATCAGGGGCAATATTACATGGCTAAAAAGAGAAACCAGAGAGCAAAAGGACGTATTACAGGAAGTGCAGGCAGATTCGGACCACGCTATGGCCGATTCCTTAGAAAGCGTGTCAACGAAATTGAGACAGTTTCACGCGCGAAACATGTCTGTCCGCGCTGTGACACACAGGCGGTTGCCCGCAAGGGAACCGGTATCTGGGAATGCCGCAAGTGCGGTTTCAAGTTTGCTGGTGGTGCATATGCGCCGCAGACACCAAATCTGAAGGTTGCACTTCGTACCATCGAACGCTCACTGATCAAGGAGTAGTGACTCCGTCGTGTCTGGATACAAGTGTGCCCGGTGCAAGCAGAAGGTCGAGGTGGACGTCAATGTCCGTTGCCCTTACTGTGGTCACCGAATTCTCTTTAAAGAGCGCGGGGCAGGGATAAAATCCCTCAAGGCCCGATGAAGCTTGTTACAACATCACGGAAACCGGCTCCGGAACTGAGGACTCTGGGAAAGGACCTTGCATTTGCACTGGGGGGAAAATATTCCCCCCGTGGGAAGGCAGGGGTTGATGAAGTATTATCCTGGGGAGATCCCGTTTTGGTCGTCTCACGAAGGGGGAGAAAAACTCTGATTGAGACGTATGTTTCCGGCGATTCGGTATCCGGGATATTTCTATCGGGATTTACCGTGTCCCGCCGGGACGTGCCTCTTGAAAAGGGACTTCGCACAGGCAGCGAGAAGATGTATCATGAACTGGCGGAGTGCCTTGATATCTCTCTTACGGATGCCGGTGTGAATGAGATCCTGTTCCATGGAGCACAGGCAAAAGGATATGTCCTCAGAATCGCAGAAAAACCACAGGGAACACAGGGCAGCGTTTCACATCAGGACAAGCAGTCCTGACGTGGTATATGCGGCTGCACTTCCGGAGATGGGAGACATGGGGCGTTCATCTGCCTCACTCTCCCAAGAGACGGACGGGAGACTTTTTCTGTCTGTGGAAGGGGAGGACATCTCCGCACTCAGGGCGGCAGTGAATTCATATCTCCGGATAATTATGATTGCAGAAGAGATGCAGGAAGTATTGAAATGAATGGCGTTTCACCTAAAATACAGAATCAGATTGCAATGATCCAGCAGGTTCAGCAGCAGCTTGGAACCATTATTCAGCAGAAATCACAATTTGAGATGATGGCAAAAGAGGCCCGCAAGGCAGAAACCGAGCTTGGAGGCACCTCTGAGGACTCGGATGTCTATGTCACCATCGGAACCGTGATGATGAAGCAGGATCGCAAGAAGGTCATCGCCGACCTGACAGATAAGGTCGAGACATTTGAACTCAGAATTAAATCACTTGAAAAGCAGGAAAAAGCGCTCACCACAAAGTTTGAGCAGCTCCAGGCCCAGATAAAGGGTGCGCTTGAGGGTGCCAATGCACCCTCAATAAACTGATTATTCTCCTTTTTTCAGCCTGTAGACAAGGTTCAGTGCATTAATCATCGCCTCTGCTGATGCAAGGACGATATCGTCTGATGAGGCCCCGGCATCATAGATTCTGCCTTTGGCATCCTCGACAGCAATGGATACATGGCCAATGGCATCACTCCCCCCCGACATGGCGGATACTGAAAACTCCTTTAACACGAGCACTTCCGGGACGATGCCAATGACCGCCTTCATGGCAGCATCGACCGGCCCGTTCCCGATTCTGCAGCACACCGTCTCTTTTCCATCCACACTCGCCCTGACGGTGGCGGTTGCCATGATGTGATTTCCGTTTATAACTGCGATGTCATTGAGGACGATGATCTTTTCGACACCTGCCCCGCCGATGACCGTATCTGCGATCCCATAGAGATCGTTCTCCGTCACTTTTCTGCCGCGGTTTGAGATCTCTTTAACCTGTGCCACAATCTCATCCAGTTCACTCTCTTTTGCGACGATATGCGCATCAGAGAGCATGCGTGCGACGGCATGACGGCCGACATGTTTGCCCAGTTTCAGTCTCCTGCGGTGCCCGACCATCTCCGGCGTCATGATGCCGGGTTCAAAGGTGCTCGCTTCTGCGAGCACCCCCTGTGCGTGTATGCCACTTTCATGGGCAAACGCATTATCCCCTACGACCGGTTGTGTGGGGCCAACAGAGATGCCTGAGAAGTGTGAAACCATCCGTGACGTCTCAACCAGTCGTTCGGTGCTGATTCCTGTCCTGATGCCATATATGGACTCCAGTGCCATCACCGTCTGCGCGATGTCAGCGTTGCCGGCCCGTTCGCCCATTCCGTTGACCGTCACCTGCACTTGGGAGGCACCCCCCTCCACAGCCGAGATGGTGTTTGCAACTGCCATACCGAAGTCATTGTGGCAGTGCACATCAATCGGGCAGGCAATACTTTCTGCAAGGCTGGATACGAGTGCTCTCATGGATGACGGGGATGCCACCCCCACGGTGTCGGGCACATTGATAATTGTCGCCCCCGCGTCTACTGCCACCCGGTATACTTCAGTAAGTTCAGCCATTCCGGTGCGTGTGGCATCCATCGCCGAAAACATCACCTGGTCTGCACGGTCGCGGGCAAAGCGGACGACTGACCTTGTGATGTCAACGACCTCTTCGTGAGTTTTTCTAATGGTATGCACCCGCTGCACCTCTGAAGTCGGGATGAAGACATGAATCATATCCACACCGCAGTCTGCGCAGGCCTCTACGTCCGCCCTTGTTGCCCGCGCGAGGCCGCAGATACTGCTCTTTAGTCCTTCTGAGGCGATCTGTTTTACAAACTCTTTCTCATCTGCAGACGATGCGGGGAATCCGGCTTCAATGACATGAACACCAATCTCTGAAAGCTGATGTGCGATGCTAATCTTTTCATCACGGGTAAATGACACGCCTGGTGTCTGTTCGCCATCCCTGAGGGTGGTGTCAAAAACAGTTACTCTATTCTGAATACGTTTCGAGTCGCCGAAGAAAGCGACCTGCCGCATCTCCTGCGACTGTCCCGGTCTCGTATTGTTTTTGAGACATGATTCCTCTATATGTCTGGCGCGAATATAATGATTGGGTCGGATGAAATGGTGGCATTCCCGGTTCAAAACACAAACTATAAGGCAAGATGTGTCGTATATTGTAGAGCACCACGGCGCAATGCCCGCCTTAACTCAGACTGGTAGAGTGCGCGGCTGTAGTATAGTGTACCGGATGACGGTAACTGCGCGGCTACCGCGATGTCCCCGGTTCGATTCCGGGAGGCGGGACTTGTCAAAAGCGTGCGTGCGAATTGCCCAGGTAGTGTAGGGGCCTATCATGCAGCCCTGTCACGGCTGCGACACGGATTCGAATTCCGTCCTGGGCGTAACTCCTTTTTAGAACCGGTTTTCTGAATGCGACAACAACTGACAGGTTATCTGATCGGTCCGGACGTATTATCCTGATTATTTTTGTGAGAATCATTGTTGATATTCACGAACGCCTGTCACTTCTGCATGCAGCCCGATCATGATTATGCATTAAAATGATACTACAGACAACATATGAGTATGATCTACCAGACACTGATCATCTCTTCAGTGGCCATTGCCCTGACCCTGCTCTACGCATCGGTTCTGGATCTGCGGGAACGCAGGGTTCCGTTTAAGACATGGTATCCCATGCTTGTTATTGCACTTCCGATGGCGGTGCTCACGTATGCAGGATTATTCGGCGATTCCCCGCGGTTTGCACTGGGCCTGTTATTTTTGTCAGCGATGCTCTGTGCATTTTATTATGTGGCCTCGGCCTACCTGCATCTCTTTGGAGGTGCAGATGCATGGGCGATGATCTTCATTACTACATGTATACCTGTCTTCCCCGTTGAACCGTATGCAGGTTACCCGATCATCGCGTTCTTCCCCCTGTCTGTAATGATGAATGCAGTTCTTCTCAACCTTGTGACGCCTCTGGGTATATTTGCCATTAACTGCCTCCGGAAAAATCATGGCCCCCTTCGCTACATGTTTGTGGGTTTTCCGGTTGCCGGAAATACCATTCAGGATGAATTCGGTTTTGTAATGGAGGAGTTCACTGAAGAGGAAGATGGTGCGGTGACGCGCCGCTACCTTTCATTCACAGAAGCGATTCGGAGAATGATCCGTGGAGAGCGAAGACTGTATACCAGAGATTTTAAACGAAATCCTGAGGAATACAAAGAGGAGCTGAGACTCTACAGGAAAGCAGGAACCGTCTGGATCTCCTATGGCGTCCCGTTCATCCTCCCCATTTGCGCAGGATTTCTATCTGCAATATTTATTGGTGATATTATGACAATAATAATACAGGCACTATCGGGAGTTGTCTGATAGATGGATATTAATTACAATAATTCAGGACTTGTTCCTGTGATTGCACAGGATGCAGAGACCGGGCGTGTACTGATGCTTGCATATGCAAATGCTGAAGCCCTTTCTCTGTCCCGGTCCACAGGATATGCACATTATTTTTCCCGCAGCAGAGACCGCATCTGGAAAAAAGGTGAAGAATCGGGA